>CAXTPE010000007.1:0-32875 GCA_964245925.1 uncultured Sphingomonadaceae bacterium | reverse complement strand
GTCCCGTTCGGCTATCTGCCGACCGAGGTCATCAACCGGGTGGTGGAGAAGTTCATCCTCCAGCTCGAGCTCCAGCTCGCCGACCGCGACGTCCACATCCACCTGGACGACGAGGCGCGCGACTGGCTGACCGAGCGCGGCTACGACAAGCTCTATGGCGCGCGCCCGATGGGCCGGCTGATCCAGGAGAAGATCAAGCAGCCGCTCGCGGAGGAGCTGCTGTTCGGCAAGCTCATCCACGGCGGCGAGGTCCGCGTCCACCTCAAGGACAATGCGCTGTCGTTCGAGATCACCGCGGGCGCGCCCAAGGTGAAGCGCAAGGGCGGCAAGGCGGCCAGGACGAGCGAAGAAGCATAAGGGGCGGCGGCCCTCCCCGCTTCGTCATCCGGGCCCGATCCGGGATTCGCGGACGGCGGCTCGATCTCTCTTCGGGCGAGCCGCCTCCATGGATCTTGGTGTTCGCCTGGCTGACGGCGAGGAACTGCCGGAGCATGATGCGTAACCGTTCGTGCCGGGCGAACGGGCGAGACAATTGGATGTCACCAATCCCGTTCTACAGCCCCGCCGCCTTCGCGATCGTGCCGGCGACGCCCGCCCAGTCGATGTCCTCGCCCTCCTGCGCGATCGTCGCGATCAGCTGCTCGCGCAGCAGGCCCAGCACCGGCATCGGCACGCGCAGCGCCTCTGCCGCGCCCGCCACCAGCTTCATGTCCTTGAGCCCCAGCGGCGCCGCGAACCCGGCCGGGCGATAGCTCCCGTCGCGGATCATGGCGCCATAGTTGCGGTAGATCGGCGCGCCGAACAGCGTGCCGGTCAGCACCTCCAGCAGCTTCGCCTTGCCGACGCCGCCCTTGTCCGCCAGCGCCATCGCCTCGCCCAGCGTGCCGATCACGGTCATGATGAGATAATTGCCGCAGAGCTTGACGAGATTGGCGGCGGACGGCGTCTCGCCGACCACGAAGCTCTGCTGCCCGATCGCATCGAGCAGCGGCCGCGCGCGCGCCACGTCGCCGGGCGCGCCGGCAGCGACCACGAACAGCTTCGCCGCCGCCGCCGCGTCGGGCCGGCCGAACACCGGCGCGCTGACGAACGCGCCCCCGGCATCGGCATGCGCGCTCGCGAGCCGGTCGGCGGTCGCGATGCCGATCGTGCTGAGCGAGACATGCAGCGCCCGCGGGGCGATGGCCAGGATGCCAGCCTCCCCCAGCACGACCTGCTCGACCGCCGCATCGTCCGCCAGCATCGAGACGACGAGGCCGCAGGCGGCGGTGTCTCCCGGCGTCGCCGCCGCCGTCGCGCCCGCCGCGACCAGCGCGTCGGCCTTGCCGGCGGTGCGGTTCCACACCCGCAGCGCGTGGCCGCGCGCGACGAGATTGCCGGCGATCGCGGCCCCCATGTTGCCGAGCCCGATGAAGCCCATATCCATGCGAGTCCAACCCGCCGCCGGCGCCAGCGTTCCGCTCGCCCGATGTCGCGGTGCCGACAAGCAAAGGCCCGGCGGATCGCTCCGCCGGGCCTCGCCTGGCTCGGTATCGGGCGGTGCCTTAGCGGCGAGCGCCCATGAAGCGCAGCAGGAAAAGGAACAGGTTGATGAAATCGAGGTAGAGCTGCAGCGCGCCCATCACCGCCGACTTGCCGAGCAACGCGCTGCCCTGGAGCTGAAAATAGCCGCTCTTTATGCGCTGCGTGTCATAGGCGGTAAGGCCCGCGAACAGCAGCACGCCGCCGAAGCTGATGATGAGATCGAACGGCCCGGACCGCACGAACATGTTGATGAGCATCGCCGCCATCAGGCCGAACACGCCCATGATGAGGAAGGTGCCGAACGGCGCGAGATCGCGCTTCGTCGTATAACCCCAGAGGCTCAGGCCCCCGAAGGCGGCGGCGGTGGCGAAGAAGGTCTGCGCGACCGAACCGCCGGTATAACCCAGCAGGATCGTCGACATCGAGACGCCCATCAGCCCCGCATAAACCCAGAACAGCACCTTGGTGGTGCTCTCCGAGAGGCGGGTGGCGCCGAAGCTCATCCACAGGACAATGCCGAGCGGCGCGAAGGCGGCGATCAGGCCGAGCCCGGTCAGCCCGCCGCGCGGCCCGATCAGCACGCCCATATACGGGCTGTTGAGCAGGAACAGCGCGACGATTCCGGTCAGCAGCACGCCCGAGATCATGTAGTTGTAGACGGACAGCATATACGCCCGCAGCCCGGCGTCGTGGGTGGCGTCGCGCGCGCCGCCGAAGCTGCGCGGAACGGCGGTGGTGCGGGGGTCGGACCAATTGGCCATCGGTTGGAACTCTCTCCAGGTGCGGCGGATCGCCGGCACGTCCGCAATATCGTGCGAACCCGCGCCGCTTTCAAGCGAAAGCGGTATCGCGGGCCGGTAAGAAGAAAGTTAAGCTGCGAGGCCCGCCATGCACCGCCTGTTCGTCGCGATCCAGCCGCCCCGCGCGGTCCGCGCGCATCTGCTCGAGACGATGGGCGGCGTGCGCGGCGCGCGCTGGCGGACGGACGCGCAGCTGCACCTCACGCTGCGCTTCATCGGCGAGGTCGAGCGGCCGCTCGGCGAGGACATCGCCGCCGCGCTCGGCGGGCTGACCTCGCCGCGGCTGGCGCTGGTGCTCGAGGCGCCGGGCACCTTCGACCGCCGTGGCGGGCCGGACAGCCTCTGGATCGGCGTCGGCCCGCGCCCGGCCCTCGCCGCGCTGCACCGCAAGATCGATCAGGCGCTCGTGCGCGCCGGCCTGCCGCCGGAGCGTCGCGCGTTCGTGCCGCACATCACGCTGGCCCGCCTCGGCCACGATGCCGGCGATCCGGGTGCCGCGATCGCGCGCGGCGGCGCGGCGGGGATGGCGTTCGAGGCAGGGGACGTCTGCCTGTACGAGAGCGAGCTCGGCCGCGATGGCGCCAGCTACACGATCGTCGCCCGCTATCCGCTCGGCTAGAGCCGGATGACATCAAGTCGCTTCGCGGTTCTCTTTCTTCGTCATCCCGCTTTGGAGCCGATCGTCCGAGGTGGAACCGCGTCGCTTCCGCCGGCGGCGCGAACCAGGCCCTACTCCTGCGGCTGGCGATCAGTCCGCGGCGATCGCGCCGCAGGCGATGCGCGCGCCCGAATCGCCGGCCGGATCGCTTCGATAATCGTCCCGACCCGCGTGGATCACGAGCGCGGCGCCATCGCCATCGAGCAGCGGCATGTCCCCGCCGGTCAGCCTGGCATGGGGCACGAAGGCGCGCAGCCTGCCCGTCCCGTCGGCGGCGATCGTGAGATTGGGGAGATCGCCCATGTGCATGCCGGCGGGATTGTCCCTGCCGTGCTGCTTCATGGTCGGGTTCCAGTGCCCGCCGGCGCTCTTGAAGTCGGGCGCCGCGCAGGCGCCGATGGCGTGGAGATGCACGCCATGCACACCCGGCGGCAAGCCGGTCGCCTTTACCGTCAGCTTGAGCCCGAGCGGCATCTGCCGGATCGTCGCGACGCCGACGGTCCGGCCACCGGCGTCGAGCAGCGTCGCGGCCGCGCGTGGCGCCGCCGCCCTCGCGACGGCAGGCGACAGCGCGGCGACGCACAGCGCCGCGACAAGGCTCCCGGATTTCACGGCCCGCATCATCGTTCCTCCCATGCGCTCCTCGCTGCGCCCGGGCGGAGTGTTGCTTGCCGGTTAACCGAAAGGCAAGTGGGCGGCGCTACCGTGCCGCCGCGGCCGAGTGACGATCGCGAGGTGGAGACGGCGAGTGAGCGCGAGCGAGGATCCCCGGATCGCCGTGATCGGCCTCGGCTATGTCGGCCTGCCGCTCGCGATCGCGCTCGCCGAGCATTTCCGGGTGACCGGCTTCGACATCGATCCCGGCCGCATCGCGGAGCTGCGTTCCGGGCGCGATCGCACCCGCGAGGTCGATCTGCCGCGCCTCCAGGCCTCGAACATCATCTTCAGTGCGGACCGCGAGGCGATCCGCGCCGCCGACATCTACATCGTCACCGTGCCGACGCCGGTCGACGCCCACAACCTGCCCGATCTCGGCCCCGTGCTCGGCGCGACCCGCACCGTCGCGAACGTGATCGCGCCGGGCCGCGCGACGATTGTGGTCTACGAGAGCACCGTCTACCCGGGCGTCACCGAGGACATCTGCGGCCCCGAGATCGAGAAGCTCTCCGGCCTCAAGCGCGGCACCGATTTCTTCCTCGGCTACTCGCCCGAGCGCATCAATCCCGGCGACCGCGAGCACAGCGTCGAGCGCATCATCAAGGTGGTGGCCGGCGAGGACGCGCACGTCACCGCCCGCCTTGCCGACATCTACGGCCGGATCACCAGCGCCGGCACCTTCCGCGCCGCCTCGATCAAGGCCGCCGAGGCCGCCAAGGTGATCGAGAACGCGCAGCGCGACATCAACATCGCCTTCATGAACGAGATCACCCAGATCTTCTCGCGGCTCGATCTGTCGATCTGGGACGTGCTCGAGGCGGCCGGCACCAAGTGGAACTTCCTCAAGTTCCAGCCCGGCCTGGTCGGCGGCCACTGCATCGGCGTCGATCCCTATTATCTGAGCTATCGCGCCCAGCAGCTCGGCCATCTGCCCGACGTCATCCTGTCCGGCCGGATGACCAACGACGCGATGGGGAGCTGGGTGGCCGACCGGCTGCACGAGCGCCGCGGCGGCCGCGCCGGATCGGTGCTGGTGATGGGCCTCACCTTCAAGGAGGACGTGCCGGACCTGCGCAACTCCAAGGTGATCGACGTGATCGCCCGGCTGCGCGCGCTCGGCCACGAAGTCGGCGTCCACGATCCGCTCGCCGATCCCGCCGAGGCGCTGCGCGACCATGGCCTGACGATCGACCCGGCGGCGCTGGAGCGCGAACATGATCTGGTGCTGGTCGCGGTGCCGCACGCGGCCTATCGCGCGATGGCGCCGGAAGCGATCGCGGCGCTGGCGCGCGACGGCGGCGTCGTCGCCGATCTCAAGGGCATCTGGCGCAACCGCGCCTTCCCCGCGCGCGTGGAGCGCTGGTCGCTGTGATCGGCTTCGCCGGCGGGCGTGTGGAGCGGGATGGCCTTGGAGCATGATGATCTCCTGTCGAACCACCGTTCGTCCCGAGCGAAGTCGAGGCCTGTCCTGAGCGCCTGCAAGGCAGGCGAAGGGGGCGGCACCAGGGGCCGCGTCTCGACCGCGCTCGACACGAACGGACGGTTTCAAGCGCAAATCATCCGGGTCTGGCGCGGTTCTCGATCCGATTGCATCGGATCGGCCGCTCCGGATTATCGATCTGCCGCGTTTTCCGAGCCAGCGGGTGATTCCACCTGCTTCGAAAACGCGCTAGCTTCACGACCTCCCTCATTCCCGCCTTTGCGGGAATGACGAAGACGGAGCGGCGGATCGACCTGATGTCATACCGCTCCGGCCTCCGGGCCGCGCGCCGGCACCACGTTCGCCGGACAAAAAAAGAGCCGGCCCGAAGGCCGGCTCTCTCTTGATCCACCTGGCGGCGGGTTCGGCCTATTGGCCGGAACCCGGACCGAAGGTGATCTCCACGCGGCGGTTCTGCGGCTCGCGCACACCGTCGGCGGTATCGACCAGCGGCTTGCTCTCGCCATAGGCCTCGGTCGAGATCGCGGCGTCGCCCACGCCCTTGCCGACCAGATAGGCCTTGGCGGCATCGGCGCGACGCTGCGAGAGGCCCTGGTTGTACTGGTCCGAACCCGAGCGATCGGTGTGGCCCGCGAGCATCACCTGCGCGCTGCCGGTCGAGGCGTAGGCCGCGGCGGCGTTGTCGAGGATCGACGCGGCTTCCGGGGTGATGTTCGACTTGTCCCAATCGAAGAAGATGATGAACGGACCGGGCTGCGCGATCGGAGGCGGCGGCGGCGGGGGCGGAGGAGGCGGCGGGGGGGGAGGCGGCGGCGGGGGCGGCGGGGGCGGCGGCGGAGCGCCGAAGTTGTAGGTCAGGCCGCCCAGGATGCTGTGCGAGCGATAGCGATGCAGCGCCGATCCCACGCCATTGTCGTCGACGAGCTTGATCCCGCCGACGTCGAAGAAGCGATACTTCAACGAGACGTCGAGATTGTCGGTCAGCGGCGCGCGGACACCCGCGATCGCCTGATAGGCGAAGCGCGAGTCGCTGTCGTGGATACCATTGCCGATCAGCGGCGCGCTTTCCCGCACGCGGGCCACACCGACGCCACCGCCGACGAAGCCGCTGATCCCGGTATCGCTGCCGAAATCGAGCATGCCGTTTATCATGAAGCTCAGCGCCGACGTCCTGCCGCCGCCGAGCTCCTGGCCGGTGCCCAGGCCGATGCCGGCCGAGGTGTTGTCCGTGGTCGCCTTGTTCTTGGCGCGCTTGTACGCGACCTCGCCCTCCGCCCGGAACGGACCGAAGTCGTAGCCGACGTTGGCGTCGACATCATAGCCGGTATAGGTGTTGATCTTGACGTCGCTGTTGGCGCCGGAGACATCGCCCTTGATGTTCTCGACGATCATGCCGCCGCCTTCGACACCGACATACCAGGCGCCATCCTTCGCGAGGGCGGGGCCGGCGAGTCCGGTGGAGGCGAGCGCCATCGCTAAGGCGAGCTTCCGCATATAAATCCCTTTCTTGAATTCCCGTTGGGAACAGGAAATCCCTAGCCACACGAGAGTATCCACGCAAGCATGCATATTCCCGAACTGTTGCGGAAATGTCGCACAGCAGCAATCGATGCCGCGCTGATCCCCGCGGCGCGTAAACAACTTGTCCGCGATCGGGTTTCGACGCCGCGAATTAAATTTCAGACGGCGATCAACCCATGTCCGCGCAGCGCGGCGAGCAGCGCCGCGAGCGTCGCGCGCGCCTGCGTATCGATCGTCGTGCCGCCGCTCGCGTCCGGGACCGCCGCGGCCCGCGCGCCGACCACCTGGAGCCCGGCGATGCTGAGCCGCGCGCCGACGAGCTCGCCGTCGCGCCAGCCGCCGCCGTCCCAGCGCAGGTAGCGGCCGGCCGCGATGCTCCAGACGCTCATTCCCACGCCCGGCGCCACGAAGCGCCAGCCGCCGCCGGTGAACACCGCCAGCGTCAGCGCCCGCCCCGCCCAGTCGCCGGTCGGCGCCGCGCCGAGCAGCCACGCCTCGCCCTCGGCCGGACTCGCCGGCGGCGTCTCGATGCCCGCGTCCCGGACCAGCGGGTGGAGCGCGGCGTCGATCCGCGTCAGCGCCTCGTTGTGGTCGATCTCCTTCTGCGCCTGACCGGCCTGCAGCAGCGGCAGCGCGAAGCGCGCGGTGATCTCGCTCATCGCTCGATGTCCATGACAATGATCCTCACAGGCTGAAGGTGGCGGTCGCGGCCGGCAGCGATTCCGCCAGCGAGCCGAGCTGGACGAGCGTCGCCGTGATCGTCGCGGCCACCGCGGCGCCGTCCGCCGCGCGCATCGCGGCGGTGTAGGCGAAGGCCGGCGCGGTCGTGACGATCGTGCGCGACACGCCGGCCGACGGCGCGAGCACCAGCCGGTAGCGCTCGCTTTCCTCGGCGAGCGGCGCGTCGGCGCCATCGATCCAGATCCAGCCGGCGCGGCTGCGGCGGGTCCAGCCGAGCAGCACCGCGCCGTCCGCCTGCACGGCGGCATGGAGCCGCACCGGCGCCGGCGGCCGCACCGCGCGGCCGCGCACGGCCAGGCTCGCGGTCGCCGGCGCGGCGTCGCCGATCCCGGCCGCCATCAGCATGAGCGTCGCGCCGATCGCGCTCGCCGGCGGATCATAGGCGAGCAGCGCATCGCCATCGAGCAGCACGAAGCGCTCGCCGGACACATGCGTCGCGATCGCCCACTCGGTCCCGCGCCGGCCGCGCAGCAGCCGCGACAGCCGCCAGCGCGCCGGCGCGATCTGCACCGCGTCGGCGAACTGCACGATCTCGTCGCCGACCAGCGCCGCGTTGGCGGTCGCGTCGGCGGAGATGTCGTCGCGTGCCGCGAGCACCATGCCGTCGTGCGCGAGCACGACCTCGAACGCGTTGCGGCGATCGAGCAGGCTGGGGTCCGCCGGCGCGAGCACGGTCGCGCCGGCGCCGATCACGGCGGCGGTCGCGGTGCCGCCGATGTCGTCCCAGCGCGCGCCGCCGTCGAGGCTGGCCGAGAGCGCCGCGCGGCGCCAGCCGGCGGTCGTGCCGGCCGCCGCGATCCAGAGCCGCGGCACGTCGGGCGGAGTGGCCTCGATCGGCGGCAGGTCGAGCAGGTGGAGGATCGTCGCGCCCGCCGGCGCGTCGGTCTCGCGCGTCGCCCGCCCGGCGCTCGCTGCCGCCGGCGCGGACGCCGTGCCCGGCAGCGCCGCCAGCTCCAGCTTCACCACCATCGCTTCCAGCGCGGCCGCGGCGACCCGCCAGCGCCCGCCGTCCGCCAGCGCCACGACATCGCCGGCGCGCACGTCGAGCCATGCCCAGGGCAGCGCCAGCGTCGCCGTCGCGCGGCCTGCCCAGTCGGCGGCGAGTCGCGCCTCGGCGAGTGCCTTGGCGAGGCCCGCGTCCAGCGCGGCCGGAAAGCCGATCTCGGTCCGCCGCCGCGCCACCCCGCCGCGCCGCGCCCGCTGGGTGCCGGTCTGATAGTCGCGCGACGGATCATAATAAGTGAGCGCCACCTCGTCGGGCAGCGCTCCCGCCGCCTGGCGCTGGCGATCGCGGCGCGGCACCGGCTTGTCGCCGGCATGCGCCCCGAGCATGGCGTCCGGGATCGGCGTCCCCACCCCCGCCGGCCGGACGAGCGTGAGCGCCGCGCCATCGTCGCGCAGCGACAGCGGCACCACCTCGGCCAGCGTCTCGAACGCGCCACGCACGCTGTCGCCCGCCGCCGCGAAGCCGCCGAGCAGCGTCGCGTCGCCGCCGGCGATGGCGCCGCCGCCCAGCTCGGCGGCGATCGCGCCGATCGTGGCGCCGCCGGGATCGGCGACCACCTCGAAGGTGAGCGAGGGGATGCGATTGCCATAGTCGGCGAGCTGGAGATCCTCGAACACGGCATAGGCGGTGCCGCGATGCGCCGGCGTCGCGGCGATGCCCTCGGCGGATGCGATCAGCGGGTCGGCGCCCTGCGCCTCGTCGCCGGGATGCAGCCGGAACGCGCCGACATCGGTCTTCCAGTCGCCATCGGCGCCGCGCAGCAGATTGCCGTCCGCCCAGATGCGGCCGACATGATCCACCCGCCGGCCCGAGAGCGCCACCGCGAACGAGGCGGAGTAGGAATAGGTCGTCTGCTTGGGCTTGCCCTTGCCGCCGCCGCTCTTGTGCTTGCGCTCCTCGAGGTCGGTCGCCCAGATCACCGTGCCGGCGACGCGCAGCGTCCCGAACAGCTTCGGGATCGCGGTGCCATAGGCGGAGGTCTGCACGCTGAGATCGCCGAGCCGCGGGCCGCGCGCGCTCGTCCCCAGCAGCCGCTGGTCGATCGAGGCGCCGAGGATCGATCCGATCGCGCCGCCGATCGGCCCGCCGATCAGCGTGCCGACGGTGGTGAGGACGAGCGTCGCCATGGATCAGCCTTCCCCGCCGGCGCGCCATGCGCCGAGCACCGGCCACACCGGCGCGCCCGGCGTCTCCACGACGCGGCGCAGCCCGGCATGGGCATGGATGAAGCCGGCATCGGTCAGCACGGCGAGATGAACTTGCGCCGGTCCCGGGCCAAGCAGCAGCAGGTCGCCGGCGCCCGCCGCCGCGAGCGGGATCGGCCGCGCGCCCGCCGCCGTCACCCGTACGGCGATCGCGCGGGGATCGCCGCCGCGCAGCGCATAGCCCGAGGGCGCCGCGAGCCCGGTCGCGTGCGCGGCGAGCCCGGCGCAATCGAGCCCGAGCGCCGGATCGCGCCCGTGCAGCCGGAAGCGCGCCCCGACGCAGCCGCGCGCCGCCGCCACGATGTCGTCGCGGGTCCGCACCTCAGCCGCCCGGATAGCGGGTGAGCAGGTCGTTGCCCGGCAGATAGGGCTCGCCCCGGAAATTGGCGATATTGGCGAAGCGGCCCGCGCAGGTTCCGGCGGCGCGGTCGCACCCCTCGACCAGCTCGACCAGCGCGCCGCCCGCCACCGCGAACGGCGGCGGATCGCGCAAGCTCAGCGTCGCGCCCGACGAGGCGGCGACGATCGCCGCCAGCCCGCCGTTCGCCCCGTCGATCCAGCGCAGCCGGCCATAGCCCCAGGCATTCGCGGACGGCTCGGGCGCATCCAGCGTCAGCGCGGCGCCATCCGCCGCCAGCACCCGGCGCAACGTCGTGCGCGGCGCGAGGTCGACCCGGCAGCGCCGGTCGCCCAGCTCGGCCCGGCATTCGGGCGAGGTCGCCTCCACCACCGGCTGCTCGAGCAGCGCCGCCGGCCCACGCAGCTCGGCGGTGAAGCCGGTGTCGCCGGTCTCGACATCGCCGAGCTCGCCGCGCGCCAGGGTGAGCGGCGGCGCGGCCGGATCGCTCCAGTCGACCGCGAACACTGTCACCCGCGCGCCGTCCCAGCGTCCCGCCGCCAGATCGTCGTCGCGGATCGCCTCGCTGGTGAGCGCGCCCGACACGTCGAGCGTGTCGGCGTCCAGCCCGTCGGACACGCGGATCGCCGACGGCAGCATGCCCGGCGCGGCGCGATGCGCGAGGCCGTCGATCATGAGGTCGCGGTCATGGCCGGTGAAGCCGAGCGCCACGCCGTCGCGCCGCTCCAGCCGCCAGCACAGCGCCACCGTCGTGAGGTCGCCCGCGAGCCAGCCGATCATGCCTCGCGCACCTCGATCAGCGGGACGGACGGCGCCTCGCCCGCCAGGAAGGTCGCGCGGCTCACCTCCAGCCGGTCCTGCTCGAACCGCGCCGGCACGTCGAACCGGAAGCCCGCGGTGATCGCCGCGCCCGCCGCCGGCGCCGTGTCGAACAGCACCGCGCCGCCATCGGCCAGCACCCAGCCCGCCGTCCGCTCGGCGCCCGCGACGCCGACCCGCACGCTGCCCGCCACCGGCCGCGTGATGCGTCGCGCCTCCGCGTCCTCGCCGCTCCCGTAGCGCTTCACCAGCGCGAACCGGGTCGTCACGCCATCGCCCGCGCCGATCGCCTGGTCGGCGAAGCCGGGATCGCCGGTCATGCCGTTCGAGCTGTCGTCGAACGGATCGCGCAGCCGAAAAGCCCGCGCCGCCCCGCGCCGCGCCCGGAAGAAGCCGATCAGCGCCGCGATGTCCGCCTCGGACCGTACCCCCGGCCCGACGTCGAACGCGAGCCGCGCCGACGCCCAGTCGGCATTGCGCTGCTCGGCGCCCGAGGCGGTCGTCACGATCGCGGTGGAGAAGGCCGGCGCCGCGCTCGCCTCGCGGCCCAGCGCCAGCGGAAAATCGACATCGTCGAACGCCTGCACCGCCGCGTCTCCCAGCTCGAAATGGACATAGCCGTCGCGCAGCACCTGCGGCAGCGCCCAGGCGAACACCTGGGCGCCGCCGCGCGCCCGCGCCGCCGCCGCCGCCGCGTCGATGCGCGGCCAGAGCGTCGCCGCGTCGCCCGCGTTCAGCACGAACCCCGCGAAATACTGCTGCTCGCCGACCGGATAGCCGAGCCGCACCGCCATCGCCGCCACGCCGCGCTCGGTCGCGGGCAGGTCGCCGGCCTGCGCCCAGTCATAATCCTCGCACTGGAGCACATCGAACGCCGGGCTCGCCCAGCCCGCCGGCACGTTCGCGCGCCGGAGCTCGGGCGCGGCGGGATCGAGCACCGTCGGCAGGTAGACGAGCAGCAGCAGCTCCGCGTCCGCCGCAACGTCACGCACCGCCGCGCAGAGCGCCGCCGTCGATCCGGCCAGCAGCGCGCCCGCCGCATCGAGCAGCGCCGTCTGCGCCGCATCGAGGGCCACGCGCACGTTCGCGATCGCCACCGGGCTGCCGCCGAACGCCACCCGCGCCGCATCGTCGTAGAGGCAGATGCGCCCGTCCGCCATCGTCCACCACCACGGCTCGCCGACCTGGAAGCGCACCCGCTGCCCCGCCGCCGCCGCGATTCGCGCGAACGCCTGCGCCACCGCGCGCAAATAGCCCATCGCGCCGCCGTGCGCCGGCGAGAGCAATGTCGAGGGCGGCACCCAGCCGGTCAGCGCCGGGCTGCCGTCCGCCGCGCGCTGCTTCCAGTCGCCCCAGACATGCTGGTCGAGCAGCTCGTAGGACAGCGACAGTATGAGATCGTATCCTGATGCCCTGGCGCGGGCGGCGAACTCGGCATGCCAGGCCGCGCACGCCACGTTGAGCGCGCCGCCGGCGAGGCTCGCATAGAAGCCGCCGCTGTTCGCCTCGAGCCGCGGATAGTGGCTCATCCCGACATAATGGCTGATCGGCCCGCGATAGCCGAGCTGGATCATGTTGCGCAGCAGCCTCGCGGGCGTGAGGTTGTAGCTGTCGTCATAGCCGGTCGCGATGCGCAGCATGTGCGGCGGCACCATCGCATCGCCGATCGCGAGCACCGATCCCGGCCCGTCGCAGCGCATGCCCGAAAGCTCGACCCACGCCTCCACCGGCGCGGCGAGCGGCGTCGCCGCGCCGGTGTACCCCGCCGGCACCAGGCTGACGAACATCCGGTCGACATCCCCCGCCCACACCGGATCGGCCTCGCCGGGCAACAGGAAGCCGCCGTCGATCGCCGAGAAATGGATAGCGATCTCCGCGTCCTGCGGGTCGCCGCTCGCATAGTTCCAGAGCCGCACATACCAGGTTCTCGGCCCGCCGCCGGCATCCCGCCCCTCGATCGTCAGCGTCGGGCCGTTGATCGCGTCGAGCGGCAGCACGCCCGCCGAGCGCCAGCGGAAACCGAGCGTGCACTGGCGGAAGTCCCGCGCCGTTTCATAGCCGAGCAGCGGGTGGTCGTGGACGTCCTCCGCCTCCCAGATCAGCCCGGCCAGGTCGTCCGCCCGGTAGAACACCGCGTCGATCCGCAGCGTGGCGGCCACGGGCGTGGTCGCCGCCGCCATCATCGGGCGCGGGAAGTTGACCGTCCAGAAGCGCGGGTCGAAGCGCTTGACCCAGCCCGTCGCCGCCCGCGCCTCCGCGCCGGCCAGCCACCAGCCCATCTCAGCGCTCCGCCGCCGCCAGCGCGCGCTTCACCGCGCGCGCCACCTGCCGGCCGGATCGCGCGAGCGCCGCCGGCGCCGCGTCCCCGCTCGCATCGATCGAGATCGCCACCCGCACGTCGCGCGCGCCGCCGCCGGACGCCGCCCGCACCGAACCGCTCGTGGTCGGCACGAACAGCTCCGGGCCGCGCTCGCCGACCAGATAGGCCGCGCCCGGCGACACCGGCCCGCCGGTCGCGCGCCCGGGCAGCCCGAGCACCGCGCCGAGCAGCTTGCCCGCTCCGCCGATCAGCCCGCCGCCGCCGCCCGCGCCACCGCCCAGCAGCGCGCCGAGGCCGCTGGTGATCGAGGAGGCGGCGATGTCCGCCAGCGCCGCCAGCGCCACCTTCTTGAGATCGTCGAAGCCGAGCTTGCCGCTGCGGATCGCGCGCGCGAGGCCGGTCTCGATCGCGCGCCCCGCCTTGTCGGCGCCCTTGCCGAGCCCGTCCTCCAGCGTGCCGCGCATGCTCGCGACATCGTTCTTGAACGCCGCGGTGTCGGCGCGCACGCTCACCACCAGCCGGTCGATCTCGTCATCCATCGGGAAACATCTCCTGCATCGCCAGCAGCCTGGGCCGGTCCGCCGGTTCCGGATCGGAGCCCGACAGCGCGTCGATGATCTGCGCGAGTTCGGCCGGCGTCGCCGCCCAGAACTCCGCCGGGCGCCAGCCGAGCAGCGCGCCGGCCAGTCCCGCCAGCCGCGCCGCGCCTTCGGTGAAGGTCATCGCCCTTTCAGGATCTGGCCGAGCAGCCCGCGCAGCACCGGCGTCGCCGCGGCGATGCCGGTCTCGACGATCGCCTCGCCGACGCTCTCCCGGGTGATCGCGCCCTTGTCTTCGATGCAGTGCCAGAAGAGCGTTGCAAGCTCCTGCAACGACAGCGATCCCGCCGCCGCGCGCTCGACCAGCGCGAACAATGGCCCGAGCTCCTGCTCGGCCGCGACCAGCGCCGCGAAGCTCGGCCGCAGCACGTGCGCGACGCCGCCGATCGCGATCCCCGCCTCGCCCCGCGCGGGGTTCGCCTTCGCCGTCATGCTCCGGCCACCGCGCCGGAGGATTCCAGCGCCAGCGTGTAGCTGCGCTCGCCGTTGAAATCGCCGGCATATTCGAGCTTGGTGACGAGGAAGCGGCCCTTGAGCTGGTCGCCGCTCTCGAACGCCAGCGCATAATCGTCGAGCAGGCCGGCGAGCGCGTTCGCCTTGATCCGCGCCTCGGCGGTCGAGCCGGTGAACAGCCCGGCGCCCGCCACCGACACCGATCGCGTGCCGGCGCCGGTGAGCAGCTCGCGCCAGCCGCCCGAATCCTTGTTGGTGATCTCGACCGCCTGGCCGTTGATCGCGAGCTGCGTCGTGCGCATCCCCGCGACGGTGGTGTAGCTCGGCGGGCTGCCGCCGTTGCCCACCTTCAGCAGGAACGCGCTGCCCTTCTCGGCCGCCATGAGTTTTCTCCTTTGAGATACTGAATGAAAGCCTCTCCTATCGGGAGAGGGAGCGGCCCGCCGCGCAGCGGCGGGAGGGTGAGGGGTTCCGCACTTCGAGGAGGTCGCGCCCCCTCACCCAACCCTCTTCCACGCCGGCTTCAGGTCGCGAGCGTGCGAGCCCGATAATCGAGGATCGCCGCCGACGGTCCGTCGGCATCGCGCGCGATCCGCCCGCGCAGATAGACGAGCGTGACGAGATCATGCCCGCCGAGATCGCGCGGCAGCGCGCCGAGCGCCGCCTCCGCCTCGGCCATCAGCCCATGCAGGTCCGCGCCGCCGCCGTCCCAGATCGAGAGCGTCAGCCGATGCTCGCGGCCGGTGCCGGACTTGTGGCTCCAGTCGGTCGAGACGATCGGGCCGATCGCCACGTAGGGAAAGGCGGCGCGCGCCGGCGGCCCGTCGAAGATGCCGCTCACCGCCGAGGCGAGCGCCGCATGACCGCCGAGCGCCGCCACCACCGCCTGCTGCAGCGCCGCGTCCGCGCCGCTCATCGCCCCCGCCCCGCCAGCGCGCCGAGGCCGCGCAGCCGCGCGTCGAACGCCAGCCGCCGCACCAGCCCGGCGCCCCGGATCGCGATGCCGGCGCCATGATCCTCGACGCGATCCTCCGGCAGCGCCTCGCCGGCGACCCGCGCCAGCCGCGCCGACGCCCGGGCGACCCGCGCCGCCGCGATCCGCTCGATCCGCCCTTTCATCACCGCACCTCCTCCGCCGCGAGCATCACGCGATCGCGCGCGGCCGGATCGTCGCTCCGCC
Source organism: uncultured Sphingomonadaceae bacterium (assembly GCA_964245925.1). Classification (GTDB taxonomy): domain Bacteria; phylum Pseudomonadota; class Alphaproteobacteria; order Sphingomonadales; family Sphingomonadaceae; genus Solisphingomonas. The sequence continues at coordinate 17,593 of CAXTPE010000007.1, read as the reverse complement.
CGCGCACCCGCAGCATGCGCGCGCCCCAGCCGATGCGGTCGCCGATCGTCGCCTGCGCCGGCGCGCGCAGCGTCACCCGCCAGCGCGGGGCCGCATCGAGCGCATCGCCGCTCACCTCGTCGCCGGCGCCGTCCGGCACGATCGCCGCCCAGGCCGCGGCGATCGCCGCCCAGCCGCCGGAGGCGCCGCCGAGCGCGTCGCGCGCGCCCGCGCGGCGGAAGATCGTCACCCGCTCGCGCAGCGCGCCCGCCAGCTCGCCGCTCATCGCAGCCGCATCCGGCGCCACGGCCGCCACAGCGCCGCCACCGCCGCCGGCGGCCCGCCGTCATCGGCGGCGTCGCGATGCGCGTGGAGATGCGCCGCCAGCCGCACCACCCCCTGGCGGAGCGCGTCGGGCAGATCGCCCCAATCGTCCGCGAGCCCGGTCGCATAGGCCACCGCGGCGCGCGTCGCCGTGCCGGCGGCGATCGTCCGCACCCAGCCGTCGCCGTTCGCGTCGATGTCGATTCGGTAGCCGTCGACGTCGAGCGCGCTCGCGCTCCCGTCGGGCGCCAGCAGGCGCACCGCCGTGATCGTCCGCACCGGGGCGAGCGCGAGCCGCCGCCAGCACGGTGCCGCCGGGATCGTCTCGACGACATCGCGGGCGAGCAGCGCGAGCCCCGTGAACCGCTCGCACAGCCCGGCGGCGGCGCCGAGCAGCGTCGCCAGCAGCGCGTCCTCCTGCGTGTCGTCGATCCGCAGATAGGCCTTGGCGGCGGCGAGCGCCGGCGCGCCGGGCGGAGGCGCGGGATCGCTGGCGATCATCGCGCGACTCCGATCGCCAGCTCGCGGCTCGCGTCGCCGCCGCCCGCCAGCGCGACGGTGTTGCGGACGATGTACGTCGTCCCCGGCCGCCCGCCGGTGAAGGCGGCGCGCGCGCAGCGATCGTCGAGCGCGGCGTCGGCGAGCGCGAGCCCGCCCGGCTCCTCCGGCTCGATCGTCCAGCCGCTCGCCGCGATCGGCCGCGAGCCGGGCGACGCGGGCGTGACGCCCGGGCTCCACGCGACGGCATAGGTGATGCGCGCCTCGGCGCGCTTGGCATAGCGAAGCATCGGCGGGCTCTCCGGATGGAGGTCGTTGGCGCGGCGACGTTCTCACGTCCCCATGAGATTACGAGGCCGAGAACTTCATCAGCTTGATCGCCTCGGAATTGGCGACCGCGCCGCCCACCCGCTTGGTCGCGTAGAAGGCGACGAACGGCTTGTGGCTGAACGGATCGCGCAGGATCGCGGTCTCGGCGCGCTCGGTGACGAGATAGCCCGCCCTGAAGTTGCCGAACGCGATCGAGAAGCTCGCCGACGCGATGTCCGGCATGTCGTCGGCCTCGACGACGGGGTAGCCCAGCAGCGTGTCGGGATGCCCGGCGACGAGCCCCGGCTGCCAGAGGAAGGCGCCGTCCGCGGTCTTGAACTTGCGGATCGCGGACGCGGTCGACGAATTCATCACGAAGCTCGCGCCCTGGCGATAGGGGGTGCGCAGGCTCTGGACGAGATCGATCAGCCGGTCGGCGCCCGCCACCGGGAAGGCGCCGTCGCCGCCCGAAACGATATATTGCAGCGTCCCGAACGCCCTGCCGCTGTCGGAGAGCGCGCTCACCGGCGAGGCGAGGAAGCCCCTGGGCTTGTTGACCCCGTCGCCGCTCACGAACGCCGCGCCCTCGGCGCGCGCGAACTCGGCGGCGATCTCGGACGCCAGCCACGCGCCGACATCGAAGCCGGCATCGTCCAGCATCGCCTGGCTCGCGGTCGGATTGGCGTAGAGGTCGCCGGTCGGCGGCACGATCTCGGTGAACACCGGCGTCGCGGTTTCGGCGCGCGCGCCGTCCTCGGCCGCCCAGCCGGAGGGCGTGCCGCCGTGCGTGACGAGCTTGCGATAACCCGCCGAGCCCACCTTGACGACATTGGCGAGCGCGCGGATCGGCGAGATCGCGGCGAGCGTCCGGTCGATCGCCGCGTCGATCTCGCGCGGCACGGCATAGCCGCCGCCCGGCCCGTCGATCCCCTCGAACGCCTTCATCTCGACGCCGGCGATCATGCCCTTGCGCAGATAGCGCTCGACGAACGCCTTGGTCTCGGGCGCGGCGGCGGCTCCCGCCAGCGCCGGCCGCCCGGCGCTCACCGCCTGAGCGTCGATCCGCGCCCGCAGCCGCGCCATTTCGGCGCGCAGCGTCGCCATGTCGTCGCCCGCGGCCTCGAAGCTCTGCTCCAGCGGATCGGCCTTTACCTCGTACATTGCATTCTCCTCAAGGATGTCCATGCTCACTCCTCCGCCATCGCGTGCACCCGCGCGGCGGGCTGCATCGGGAAGGTCACCAGCGAGACCTCGACCAGATCGAGATCCCTGATCTCGCGCCGGGCCGGCGGCGGCCCCGGCCCGCCCGCGCGCACCCGGTATCCGAAGCTCAGCCCCGAGAGCGCGCCATCGGCGAGCAGCGCCGCCGCCTCGCGCGCCTGCGCGCCGTCCGGGTTCAGCCGCGCGATCACGCGCAGGCCTCTCGCGTCCTCGGCGAGCGTCTCGATCCGCCCGATCGGCCGCGCCGCGTCATGCTGCCAGAGCAGCGGCAGCCGCGCCGGCCCGGCGGCGACGGCGCGCGCGAACGCGCCCCGGCGGATCACGTCGCCGCCGCTGTCGACCCGGTCGAAGAGCGCGGCATAGCCCGCGAAGCGAAGCGCTTTACCCACGCACCAGCCCGCCGAGCCCCAGCCGCACCGCCAGCCCCATCAGCAGCAGCGCGAGGCCGACCCGCACCACCCAGGCGATCACCGCGCCGCGCGCGCTGCGCTTGGCGTCGCGCCAGGCGCCGAGCAGCTCGCGCAGCTCGTCGAGGTCGCCGCGCGCGCCAGGATCGGCGAGCCCGATCCGCTCCAGCGCGCGGCCCGCGCCGAGCTCGCTCGCCTCCTCGGCGATGGCGCGCAGCGTCACCCGCGCCGCGCCCTCGCCCTCGGCCTGCGCGATCAGCCCGGCCAGCATCCCCGCGTCGTTCATGGCCGCGTCCCCCGATCCTGCGCCCGTGCCGCGAAGCCGAGCATCTCGCGCTTCTCGTCGTCGCTGAGGAAGGCGGCGTCCTTGAGCTGCGCCCACAAGGTCTCGCGGTCCGCCGCCAGCGCCGGCAGCCCGTCGAGATCGAGATCCAGCCGCAGATCGGGCCACCATGCGCGGAGCGCCTCGGCGATCCCGCCGATCAGCCGCCCGGCGAGCGGCACGATGGTGAGCCGCCACAGCGCGCGATTGGCCTCGGTGTAATTGGCATAGGCGGCGTCGCCCGGCAGGCCGAGCAGCATCGCGGGCACCCCGAACGCCATCGCGATGTCGCGCGCGGCCGCCGCCTTGAGGCTGACGAAATCCATGTCGGCCGGCGTCATGCTCATCGCCTGCCATGTGAGCCCGCCCTCGAGCAGCATCGGCCGCCCGGCGTTGCCGCTTCCCGAGAAGCTCTCGATCAGCTCGGCCTTGAGCCGCTCGAACTGTTCGGGCGCGAGCGCCGCGCCTGCCTCGCCGGGATCATAGACCAGCGCGCCGGAGGGCCGCGCGGCATTGTCGAGCAGCGCCTTGTTCCAGCGCGTCGCGGCATTGTGGATCGCGACCGGGCCGGCCGCCGCGCCGAGGCAGCCGAGCCCGTAATGGTCGTCGATCGGATGCAGCGCCTTGATGTGGACCAGCCCCGGCCGCCCCGCCTCGTCCACCGCCGCGATCCGGGTCGCGCGATCGCCGGCGCGGTAGAGATAGGCCGCCGGCCAGCCGCTCGCGTCCGGCTCGATCGCCACCCGCTCGGGGCGCAGCGCGTAGAGCATCGCCGGCATGTCGCCGGCATCGCGGACGATCTGGACATAGGCGTTGCCGTGGAGCAGCAGGTGGACCGCCGCGGTCTCGATCAACGCCTGCCCCGCGCTGGTGGCGCGGATCAGCGCTGGCACCGGGCTCGCGTCGTCGCCGGCGTAGAAGGGCACCGCGCCCGCCCCTTCGGCGACGATCCTGACCGCGCGCTGGGCGATCGCATTGCCGATCACGGCATCGCGCACCTGCGCCTCATAGCCCATCGGCCAGTCGCCCGCCGGCGATCCCGCCAATCCCTGGCCGAACCCGGCGAAGCCGCGCGCGAGCACCGGCCGCGCGGCGGGCCGCGCCGCCTTCCATCCGAACAGCCGCATATAGGATCTCCGATCTTCAGGGCAGAACCGTTCGTTCCGAGCGCGGGGCCCGGCGCGGGGCCGAGCGCGGGGCCGAGCGCGGGGCTGAGCGCCGTCGAAGCCGAAGTCGAAGGATCCGCCGGGCCTTCGACTTCGCTCGGGGCGAACGGATGCCGGCCTTGCGTCTACAGCCGCCGCATCGCCGGGCGCGGCACCCGCCCGAGCATCAGCTCGGTCAGCGCCCACACCAGCGCGTCGGCGCGGTCCGGGGATCGCCCCGGCCCCTCGTAGCCGCCGCCCGCCATCAGCCCGCACAGCTCGTCCTCGAGCCCCGCGAACGCGTGCGCATGGCGCACCCTGCCGCTGGTGTAGAGCGCCGCGACCGGCTCGGCCCGCGCCGACTTGCCGCGGCTGGCATGCACCAGCTTCACCGGCAGGTGCGGTTGCGCCGCGCGCAGCACGCTCTCCACCATCGCGCCGCCGTTGTTCGCCTCCGCCACCACCCGGTCCGCCCGATGCGCGTCCGCGACCCGTGCGACGGCGCGCGACCAGCCCTCCGGGCTGCGCCCCTGCACGCTGGCGTCCTCGATCACATAGCCGACGCCGTCCGCGCCGAGCCCGGCCGCGACGATCCCGCACGCATCCGATCTGATCCCCGCGCCCGCCGGCGGATCGACCCCCACCACCACGCGGCGGAGCTGCGGCACGCTGCGCGCGCGGCAGCGCTCGATCGTGTCGCGGCTCCACAGCGCGCCCGCCAGCTCCTCGATCAGCTCGCCGTCGAGCTCCTGCCGGCCGAGCCGGGTGCTCCCATAGGTCGCGCGCATCGCCGCCAGATAGGCGGCCGGCAGATGGCCGGCATTGTCCTCGGTGCGCCCGCGCGAGACCACCACGCCCTCCTCGGCGAGCAGCCGCTTCAGGAGCTTCACCGGCCGCGGCGTCGTCGTCGCGAGCACGCGCGGGCGCGTTCCCAGCCGCAGCCCGAGCATCAGATTGTCCCACGCCTCCTCGGCCAGCGGCCATTTGGCGATCTCGTCGGCCCAGGCGTGATGGTGCTGCGCGCCGCGCAAGCTGTCCGGCTCGCCCGCCGAATAGAGGAAGGCGGTCGCCCCGCCCGGCCAGCGCAGCCGGCGCAGCGACGGCTCCCAGTCCGGCCGCGCGTCGGGCGGCGCCACCGCGAGCAGCCCGCTCTCGCCCTCCACCATCACCGCGCGCGCCTCCGCCAGGGTGGCGGCGACGAGCGCGATCCGGAGCGATCCGTCGCCCTCGGCCAGCCCGCGCACCCATTCGGCGCCGGCGCGGGTCTTGCCGAAGCCGCGCCCGGCCATCATCAGCCACACCCGCCAGCCACCCTCCGGCGGCTGCTGCCCGGCGCGGCCCCAGACCCGCCAGTCGTGCTCGATCTCCCGCAGCTCGTCGGCCGAGAGCCGGCCGAGCAGCCGCCTGCGCCCGGCGGCGGGAAGGCCGCGCAGCCGCTCGCCCAGCGGCGGGCGCGGCTCAGTCATGCCCACCGCCATCGTCTTCCGGACGCCGGCCGATCGCCTCGATCTTCGCCTCGATGCGCCGCCGGATCGCTTCGCGATCGGCGGCCGGGGCCGCCGCGCCGGACCCCTTCACCGCCGCCCGGTGCGCCGCCAGCAGGGTGAGCGCGAGCCGGTCCGAATATTCGGTCACCTCGGTGACGATCTTGCCGCCATGGATCACCGGCCTGCGCTGGCCATTGGTGGCGCGCTCCAGCATCGCGATCTCGAGCTGGGCATAGCCCTCGCGCAGCGCCTCGTCCCAGGCGGCGCGGAATTCCGGGTCGCGCGCGCGGCGGCTGTAGGACGATCGCTCGCCCATCCCGGCGGCGCGCTCCGAGGCGAGCACGTTCGCGGTCCGCGCCAGCGTCGCGAAGAAGATCGCCACCCGCTCGGTCGACCAGCGCCGGCTGCCCGCGCGCGCCACCGCCTGCTTCGCCACCGCCATCCCGCCCCCCGGCACAACGCCACCCGCCGACGCGGCGAGGGCCGGCGGCGGTCACCACCGCCCCGGCCCCCGAACCCATGTATCCAGCGTTCCCCTTATGTGCCATATCAGCGTGACGCTGTCAATTGTTTTGTGCCTGTCTGGTTAGCTGATCCCGTAGAAATCCGCCACCCGGTCGAGCGCCAGGGTCAGCACCAGCCGCCCGGCGCGCGCCGGCCAGCCGAGCGCGCGCTCGGCCTCGGCCATGCCCTCGCCGGCGCAGACCAGCCGCCACAATATGTCGCGCAGGCCCGGCCCGGCGGCGTCGAGCGCGCCCTCCATCCGCCGCCTGGCGGCGATCCCGGCGAGCGTCGGGTCGGGCGCCCCGCCCGCCCCCCTCGCGCCGCGCGACCGCGGCGCCGCGTCCCACCGCATCGTCACCCGCGGCCCCAGCCCCGCCACCGTCCAGTCGTCGCGCAGCCGCTCGCCGGCGGCGTGCTGGCGCTCGTCGACGAGCCCGCGCGCGCGCAGCCAGCCGAGCGGCGACTCGGCCAGGTTCACCGTCACGCTGCGCACGCGGCGCGCCCGGCCGTCGTCCTTGCCGGCACGTTCCTCGCCGTCCCGCGGCACGGCGCGCTCGCCGAGCAGCCGGTTGCCATCCTGCCATGTCTCGCGCTTGCGCCCCGCCATCGCCGTCTCCTCTTGTCCCGCCGCCTCTTGCCATCGCGACGCCGCTGTAGGAAAGCGAAAGAAACCGTATCGGTTAGGAGATACCCGCATGATTACCCGTATCCGCGATGTCCGCCGTGCCAGGGGGCTCACGCTCCAGGAGGTCGCCGATCGCTGCGCGCCGCCCACCACCGCGCAGACCATCGGCCGGCTCGAGACCGGCACGCGCACCGTATCGGTCGGCTGGCTGAACCGGATTGCCGCCGCGCTCGGCGTCACCGCCGGCGATCTCGTCGAGCTGCCCGCGCGCGCCGACCTGCCGGTCGCCGCGATCCTCGGCCATGGCGGCGTCCACGCGCCGAGACACGCCACCGTGCTGGCGCCGCCGCTGCCCGCCGCCGGCGGACTTGCGCTGCTGGTCGAGAGCGGCGTCGGCGACTATCGCGCCGGCGACGCGCTGTGGCTCGACGCGCTCGCGCCCGATCGCTTCGCCGCCGCGCTCAACCGCGACGTGCTCGTTCCCCGCGCCGCCGGCCGCTTCCTGTTCGGCCGCCTGATCGGGCGCGATCCGGGCAGGCTCCACATCCTGCCGCCCGGCGCCGGCCAGCGCCAGCAGATCCTCGCCGATCCGGCATGGCTCGGCGTCGCGGTGCGGCTGGTGCGCGAGCTCGGCTGATCCGGCCCGCCCGCGTCAGGCGCCGAAGCGATAGCGCAGCCGCCCGCCGAACATGCGCGGTTCGCCGACGGTGCCGGAGGTGAAGCCCACGATCGGCAGCAGCGGCGCGAACACCGAATAATATTTCTTCTGCAGTACGTTGGTCGCGAACAGCGCGAGATCGATGGTGCTGCCGGCGATGCCGTTCCAGTCCGCGTTGAGATTGAGCAGATTGCGCGATCTGACGAAAGAATAGCCATAGAGCTTGCCGTCCGCGTCGCGGCTCGAATAGTTCGTCAGCATGCGATCCTGGTGGACGAAGGTCGCGCCCACCGAGACCCGGCCGGCCGCCTCGGCGATCGGCAGCGCATAGGTGCCGGTGAAGGTGAACTTGTTCTTCGGCGCGAAGGTGAGCGGATCCCCCGGAAGTTCGGATGCCACGATGTAATAGGGGCTGTCCGGCGAGGTCGCGGCCAGGCTCACGCTCCTGAGCTTGGTGTGGAGATAGGTATAGCCCGCCTCCAGCGTGAAGCCCTGGAACGGCGTGATCGTCCCGCTCGCCTCGATGCCCGAGATGCGCGATTTGCCGGCGTTGAAGATGCCGCTGATCGTGGGGAGGGTCGATGGCGGCTTCGCCGTGAACAGCACGTTGAGCTGCTGGTCGGAGAAGTCGTTGTAGAAGGCGGAGACGTCGAACGTGCCGCGCACCGCGCCGCGGAAGCTGGTCTTGAAGCCGACCTCGTAGGAGTCGACCTTCTCCGGCCCGAAGACGGCATATTGCGGCGGCACGTTGGCGGCGATGCCGCCCGCGCGATAGCCGCGCGCATATTTGGCGTAGAGCAGCACGTCGTTGCTCGGCTTGTAGTCGAGATCGATCAGCCAGGTCGGCTTGGAGGATTTCTCGCGATAGGTGACCGCGCAGGCGGGCGGCGTCAGCCCGGGTTCGCCGCACGCCGTGCCGGTCGACGGCGTGGCGACGGGCCCCGGCGCGAAGGTATAGCTGAGCAGGTTGGCGCCCGTCTCCACCCGGTCCCAGGTGTAGCGGAAGCCGCCGGTCAGCTTGAGCGTGTCGGTGAGGCTGTAGGTGCTCTGCGCGTAAAGCCCGATGTCGTGGAAGCGGGTCTGCGATGCCTGCTCGATCACGCCGCCCGCGCCGAGCGGATTGTTGCAGACCAGCGCGTCGAGATCGGTGCAGTTGACGAGCGTCTGGATGCGATAGCCGCTCGGGCCGAGCGGCCGGCTGCTCTCCAGATAGGCGCCGGCCTGCCAGCTCAGCCGCTTGTCCGCGCTCGTGCCCGAGACGCGGAACTCCTCCGTCAGCGTATACTGGTCGGCGGTGGCGACATTGGGGGCGGGCTGCAGGCTGTTCAGGCCCACCACGGTGCCCGGCGCATAGAAGGGAACGAACAGGCTGGTGTCGAGCACCGTGCCGAACACGTCCGAGGAATAGCGCTCGGTGAGCTGCGCGTAGCTGGCGATGTTCTTCACCGTCACATTGTCGCCGGCCTGCCAGGTCGTCGTGTTGACGACCTGCCATTGCGTCTGATTGTCGATCGCCTCGGGCAGGACGTTCTGGACGGTGAAGAAGCCCGCGCCCTTGGCGGCCTCGCCGGCGAGCTGGGCGCAGGCGAGCACGCCGAGCCCGATGGCCGGATCGCAGGTGGCGAGCTTCTGCAGGTCGCCATGCGTCCGCGAGCGCGTATAGGAGGCGATCGTGTAGTTCTCGAGCGTCGGCGTCAGGTCGACGACGAGGCTGGCGCGGATCGAGGTATAGTCGATGTTGTCGAGCCGTTTCGGCCCGATGCCGCTGTCGTTCCTCAGATAGCCGTCGCGCTCCATATGGTCGACGCCGATGCGGAAGCGGGCCCGGTCGCCGAGCGGCGTGTTGAACACCGCCTGGATGCGCTTCATGTCGTAATTGCCGTAGGAGCCCTCGACATAGCCGCCGAGCGTGTCCTTGGGCTTCTGGGGCACGAGCAGCACCGCGCCGCCGGTCGTGTTGCGCCCGAACAGCGTGCCCTGCGGGCCTTTCAGCACCTGCACGTTCTCCAGGTCGAACAGGCTGCCCGGGCCGGCGCCGTCGCCCGCCGGCACGTTGACCGCCGGCGCGCGCGGCCCCACCACGTCGGCGAAATAGACGCCGACCGACGGCTGCGTGCCGAGGTTCTGGGCGAAGCCGCGGATCGAGAACTGGGTCTTGGTCGCCCCGAAGAAATTGTCGGTCTGGAGCGAGGGCGTGTAGATCGAGAGATCGGCCGCGGTCGTGATGTTGCGGCTGGCGAGCTGCTGCTGGCTGAACGTGGTGATCGAGATCGGCACGTCCTGGAGCCGCTCCTCGATGCGCCGCGCCGTCACGATGATGTCGCCGGAGCCGGCGTCGCCCGCGGCGGAGGCGGTCCTGACGGACGACGTCGGGGCGGGCGGGGCCGGAACGGCGTCCACTGCGGGCGACGCCTGCGCAAGCGCCGGAACCGCGTGAATCATCGCCAGCGCGCTCGTCATGGCGAGCACGGATTTCTGCCGCAAGATCATGATGGTCATCCCCTCCGAATGCCTGTCGTCTCAGTCTTATGTCGTGCCCGCGGTTCTTTCGTCCGCCGGGGCCGCGCGGCCATCGATAGAGTGTTGGTGGCGGCCTGTCGCGAACCGCGCCACGGGTCGGGCGAGGCATCGCACGGGCGTTGCCGAGGCGGCGGGCGACACGCCCGATCCGGTGGATGGTGGGCGGTGACGGGCTCGAACCGCCGACCCGCTCGGTGTAAACGAGCTGCTCTACCAACTGAGCTAACCGCCCTGCCCGCGCCCGATGCCATGCGCCCCGGCGCCGGGCAAGCGCCTCGCCCGACGGGAGAGGGCTTTCGTCCGCTCCTATACCGGCAGCGCGCCGATCCGCTGGGCCGCGCCGAAATAGCGCGCGAGCGTGGTCGCCGCCTGGTCGGCGAGGCGGATGAACACGCGCCGGCGGTCGCCCGGATCGGCCTCGCGCTCGATCAGCCGCGCATCCTGGAGCGCGCGGATCCACCGCAGCGCCGTGGTCGGCGGCACCGCGGCCGCGATGCACAGGCTGGAGACCGCGACCGGCTGCCCCTCCAGCCGCGCCGCCATCAGGTCGAGCAGCATGTCCCAGGCCGGATCGGCGAACAGCGCCGGCGAGAAGAACTGCTCGCGCAGCCGCCGCGCGCGGATGAGCGTGCGCACCGTCGCGGCATCGACCGGCGCCTCGTAGACCGGCCGTTTCTCGGGAACCGGCGCCGGCGCCGGCAGCAGGTCGCCGCCGGACAGCGCCGCGAGCGAGCGAGCGATCCGCGCCACCTCCTCGCGCAATTGCAGCAGGCGCATGGTCGCGCTGTCGCCGACGTCGTGCAGTCGCGCGGCGAGCGGATCGGGCCGGGTCAGCAGCACGCGGATCTCGGCGCGGCGCTCGTCGCTGTCGGGGGCGGCGAGGATGGTGATGGCGGGGTGGGTGGCGCTCGCGAACACGCGATCGATGCAGGCGGCGGGCGCGATGACGAGGATCGCGGCGCGCTCCCGCCCGGCGCGGTCGTCGAGGCTCGCGAGCAGCGCGTCGAGCGCGCGGTCGATGCCGTCGTCGAGCGGCGCCGCCATGTCCTCGAGATCGATGACGAGCAGATCGGGGAGCTGGTCGCCCGCCGCGATCCGCGCCGCCGCCGCGGCGATGCCGATCCGCTCGCGGCACCGGCCGCCCGCCGCCTCGACGTCGCTGGCGATCGCGCCGGCCGCAGCGGTCGCGGGATCGCGCTCGCTGACCAGCAGCACGCCCGGCCTGCCATGGTAGGACAGCGTTTGAAGCTCGGCGATCTCCATGCGTCCCCCTTCGGCAAGGCGAGGCCCCGTTCGGCCTCTGTTCCAGAGATGCCGTCAGAACGGAGCGAAGACCAGAGCGGGTCTGATCCAGTTCGGACATTATAGTTTTGTCATGTCGCCGCGCCGCGCCGGCGCGGGCGGGGACGGGTCGGCCGTCAGGCGATCTGCCGCCAGGCCTCGGCGATCTCGCCGATCAGGGCCCGGGCCTGCTCGATCCGTTGTGGATCGTTCGCGGTGCCGCCGCCGTCGCGCAGCCGCCGCCGCGCCTCGCGGTACACCGCCGCGAGCCCGCCGGCGATGTCGCCGCCGTGCTCGCGGTCGAGGCTCGCCTCGAGCCCGCCGAGGATGGTGAGCGCGCGCGATCGCCCGGCGAGCAGCCGCGCGTGATCGCCCGCGCGCGCCGCCGCGATCATCGTCGCGGCCGCGGTGTCATATTCCTCGTAGAGGATCGCGATCAGGCGGTGCGGCGAGGCGCCGTCGAGCTTGCTGGTGAGCGCGACGTCGCGATAGGCGGCGCGCGCCTGGCGTCCGGTTCCGAACATGTCATCCGTCCGATTTGGTCCAGAGCGCGACCTGCTGGGTGAGATAGCTCTGGATGGATTTATAGGATGTCACCGCCGCCTGCATCGCGGTGAACTGCTTGGTGAGCTGCGCCTTGTAGGCGTCGGACGCGGTGCCGAGCGCGGTCTCGTCGGCGGTGATCGCCGCCGCGTCCTTGTCGAGCGAGCCCTGGAAGCTGGTGATGCCGCCGCCCGCCGCCTCCACCGCGCGCTGGATCGCGGCGACCGCCCCGAACAGCCCGAGATCGACCGTGATCGTCGCGCTCGCGACCCTCCCGTTCGGCTTCAGCACCAGGCCGTAGCTGGGGCCTCCATAGGCCGAGACGAGGCTCGCGCCGGACGACAGCATCGCGGTGCCATCGATCGTGCCGGCGGCCGAGGTCGCGCCGGCGGCGGGCGTGACGGCGCTGACCGCATAGCTGCCGGGCTTCGCCGCGCCCATCGCGCTGGTGATCGCGAGCAGCGGGTTGCTGCTCTGCTGGCCGGGGTTGAACATCGCCTCGACGCCGTCCGGGTCGCGCGCCTGCGCCGCCGCGAGCCTGGCGGCGTCCAGCGTCAGCGTCCCGTCGTTGTTGGTCGAGACACCGATCTCGGCGAGCGTCGAGACGCTGCCGTAGCTCGACAGCGTCGTCGAGGTCAGCCCGGCGAGCATGCCCTGGATGGAGCGGATGGTGGCGTTGCCGTTGAGCGCGCCGGCGTCGGCGGTCGCGGTCGCCGCCGCCGTGGTGGCGTCGATCGCGGTCTTGAGCGCGTTGTACGCGGTCACGAAATCGGTCACCGCCTCGGCGATCGCCGCGGTCGGCCGGGTCGATCCCAGCGCGACGAGGCCGGTTCCGGTCAGGCTGATCCTCACGCCGGCGACGAGATCGCCGATGCTGTTGGACGGGCGCGTGACGGTGACGCCGTCGAGCTTCATCGCGGCGTCCTGCGCGGCCTGCGCGCGGGTCATCGTGCTCGCCGCGGTGCCGTCGTAGCGATAGGCGGCCAGCGGCGAGGCGGCGGCGTCGGCGGTGAGCGAGAAGCCCTCGCCGGCGCCGGTCGCGCCCTTGACGATCAGGCGATAGCCGGTGCCGTCCTGGACGATGCTGGCCGCGACGTTGGCGTGCGCGGCGTTGATCGCGGCGGCGAGCCCGGTGAGGCTGTCGTTGGTGGCATCGATCGTCAGATGGAAGGTGCCGGTCGAGGTGACGAGCGTCATCGCCCCCTGCCCGATCGCCGCGCCGCTGTCGGTGACGGGCGCGGACTCGATCGTCTGCGCCTGCGCGAGCTGGGTCACCTGGAGCGTCGCGGTGAGGTCGCCGACATGGCCGCCCGGGATCGCGGCGACCGACGCGACCGACGCGTCCGACGAGGACGGCGCCGTCGCCAGCGATCCGCCGGCGGTGAGCGCCTGGAGCGCGCTGGAGAAGCTGTCGAGGCCGCTCTTGACGGTGGCCAGCGCCGAGATCCTGGCGGTGTTGGCGGTCGCCCTCGCGGTGATCGCGGTTTCCTTCGACGCCTTGTTCGCGGCGACGAGCTGGGTGATGAGCGAATCGGTATCGATGCCCGATCCGGTGCCGAGCGAGTTCAGGATCGCATAGGACGCCGACTGCACGACCGACGCGGTCGAGTTCGTGCCCGTGGTCGAGGAAACGGTCGTCATCGCTCAGGCTCCCTGCCCCGGTAACGGCCTGCGCCCATCATGCTTAAGGAAGGCTTCACCGCCGGCGGCGCTCGCCTGCTTCCCGATCCCCGCTTTCGCGGGGATGACGAAGACAGGGAGGCGTGCGCTCGGGGTCGAGCAGCGCGCGGACGCAGGACGCATCGAGCCGCGCCTGCGCGCCGCGCGCCGCCCCGGCCGCGGCCAGCATCCGCGCCGCGAGCGTGGCGGCGTCCCCGCCGGGCGCGCCCGCGTCGCTCTCGGCCAGCCGGGCGATGTCGTCGAGCAGATCGGCGACCGGCGCGAACGCGGCCGGCGCCGGCGCCCTTGCGGCCGAGACGGGCTTCCGGGCCGGCGCCCGCGGCACGGGCGCGCCGCGCCCGCCGCCGCCGCCGGCATGCTCGCGCCCGCCGCCATAGCCGCCGATGCCCTCGATACCGTCGACCATCCGCGCCTCCGCATCCGGTAACGGCCGCGCGGGCGAGATGTTGAGGAATGCGTTTTCCCCTTCTCCCATCGGGAGAGGGCGATGGGTCGCTTCAGCCGCCCGCGACGCCGTCCTCGTCGAACCGCGCGCCGGTCGGCACCTCGACCTGCGGCTGCCGCACGCCTTCCGCCAGCGCGCGATCGAGGTTGAACACGAACGCCAGCACCGTCGCCACCGCCATGTAGAGATCCTCGCGGATGACATTGCCCGCGCGTGTCGTGAAGTAGATCGCGCGGGTGAGCTGCGGATAGGCGAGCATCGGCACCGCCGCCTCCCTCGCCAGATCGCGGATCGCCTCGGCGGTGGCGCCCCGCCCGCGCGCGACCACCACCGGCGCCGCGTCGATCCCCGGCCGATAGCGCAGCGCGACCGCGAAATGGGTCGGGTTGGTGAGCACCACGCTCGCCTCGGCCACCGCCTTCCTCGCCGATCCCCGCAGCGTCTCGGCCTGGCGCTTGCGCACCGCCGCCTTGGCCTCGGGCGAACCCTCCATCTGGCGGCCCTCGTCCTTCACCTCCTGCTTGGTCATGCGCAGCCGCCTGGTGCGCTGCATGAGCTGCGCCGGCACGTCGACGCCGGCGATCACCGCCAGCGCCAGCGCCATCGCCATCACCGCCAGCACGAAGCTGTGCCCGAGCGAGCCCAGCGCCGGCACGATGTCCTGCCGCCCCAGCGCCATCATGTCCGCCGATCGCTTGGCGAGCAGCCACAGCGCCACCGATCCCAGCAGCGCCACCTTGGCCACGGACTTGCCGAGCTCGATCAGCCCGCCCGGCCCGAAGATGCGCCGGAGCCCGGCGAGCGGGTTGAGCTTGTCGCCCTTGAAGCCGATCGCCCCCCAGCGGAAGCCCAGCGAGCCGAGCAGCGCCGGCGTCCCCACCGCGGCGAGCAGGGTCAGCGCGAACAGCCCGGCGAGCGGCCCCGCCACCGCCTTCAGCATCGCCAGCATCGCGCCCGCCGGATCGAAATCGACGATCGCGCCCTCGTCGAACGAGAGCGCGCGCTTCAGCATCCGCTCCAGGGCGCCCAGCAGCATCGGCCCGGCCAGCGCGATCCAGCCCGCGCCGGCGACCAGCACCAGCGCGGTGCCGAGCTCGCGCGACTGGAGCACGTCGCCCTTCTCGGCGGCGTCCTGGCGGCGCCGGCCGGTCGGCGCCTCGGTCTTCTCGCCGCCGGGCGGCTCGGCCATTTCAGCTCGCTCCCAGCGCCACGGCGCGCGCCAGCTCCAGCCCGCGCTCGATCGCCGCCTGGATGCCCTCGGCCATCCCCGGCGCCGCGATCGCGAGCAGCACCAGCCCGGCGAGCAGCGTCGCCGGCAGCCCGACCGCGAACAGGTTGAGCGCCGGCGCCGAGCGCGCCAGCACTCCCATCACGATCTGCACCAGCGTCAGCGCGAAGCCCACCGGCAGCGCGATCGCGAGGCCGGCCGCGAACAGGTCGCCGCCGAACATCACGATCCCGCGCACGCTCTCCTGCGCGAGCCACGCATGCCCCGGCGGCAGCGCGCGATAGCTCTCGACGACGATGCTCGCGAGCGCGAGGTGGCCGTTGATCGCGAGGAAGAGGAAGGTCGCCAGCAGGTTGAGGAACTGGCCGATCGCGTTGCTCGATGCGTTGGTGGCGGGATCGATCATCGCCGCGAAGCCGAGCCCCATGGTGTTGCCGACCACCTCGCCCGCCAGCAGCGCGGCGGAGAAGCCGATCTGCACCGCGAAGCCGAGCGCGAGCCCCGCCAGCACCTCGCCGATCACGAAGCCGACGCCGGCGAACGAGGCGATGCCGCCGTCCGGCATCACGAACTGCGCCGCGCTCAGGCCGGCGATGCCGATCGCGAGGCTGACGACGAGGCGGAGCTGCACGGGCACCGCCTGCGCCCCGAACACCGGCGCGGTCAGGAACGCCGCGCCCGGCCGGATCATCGCCAGCAGCCACAGCCAGAGCTGCGGCTCCAGCCCGGCGAAGGCGGCGGGCATCCGCACCGCCTCAGCTCCGGTGGCTGGCGCTCACCGCACCAGGTCCGGGATCCGCGCGAACATGTCGCGGGTGAAGTCGGCGATCAGCAGCAGGATCGCGCCGCCGAACAGCGCCAGGCAGATGCCGACCACGATCAGCTTCGGCACGAACGAGAGCGTCTGCTCGTTGATCGAGGTCGCCGCCTGCACCATCCCGAAGACGAGGCCGACCGCCAGCGCCGGGATCAGGATCGGCGACGCCGCGAGCGCCAGCACCCACAGCGCCTGCTGCGCCACGCCGATGAAATAATCCGGGCCGGCCGGGCCGCCCACTAGCGCCGCCCCCCCGGCGCCGCGGGCTCCGCGAGCGCGAACGCGCGCCCGGGCTCATGCGAGGAAAGCCAGGGTCGCGGATGCGGCCGCCGGCGCTCGGGGCTCATCCGTTGAAGCTCCCCGCCAGCGATCCCATCGTCAGCGCCCAGCCGTCGACCAGCACGAACAGCAGCAGCTTGAACGGCATGGCGATGATGTTGGGCGAGAGCATCATCATGCCGAGCGCCATCAGCGTCGAGGCGATCACGAGGTCGATCACCAGGAAGGGCAGGAAGATCAGGAAGCCGATCTGGAAGGCGGTCTTGAGCTCGCTCGTCACGAAGGCGGGCAGCAGGATCGAGAAGGGGATGTCGGCGACGCTCGCGAACGGCGGCGCTTTCGCGAGGTTCGCGAAGAGCTGCACGTCGGTCTTGCGCACCTGCCGCGCCATGAAGCCGTGCAGCGCCGCGCCCGAGCGGCCCACCGCCTCCTCGACGGTGATCGTTCCGGCTCCGTAAGGCTGGTAGGCGGTGCGGTTGATCTGGTCGACCACCGGCCGCATCACGAACAGCGACAGGAAAAGTGCAAGCCCGACAAGCACTTGGTTGGGCGGCGTCTGCTGGAGCCCGAGCGCCTGCCGCAGGATCGAGAGCACGATGATGATCCGGGTGAAGCTCGTCATCATCAGCAGCAGCGACGGCAGCACCGTCAGCAGGCTCATCAGCACGAGGATCTGGAGCGAGAGCGACAAGGGCTTGCCGTCGCCCGAGATGGTGGTCAGCGCGCGATCGAGCGCGCCCGTCGGCGCCGTCTGCTGCGCGAGCGCCGGCGCCGCCGCCAGCACGCCGGCGACGAGCGCGACGGCGCCCAGCCCGATCCATCGACGCGCCACGCTCCGCCCCATGCGCGAAGCGTTAACCTAATCTCCGTCGTCGATATAGTCCGCAAAGGCGGTGCCCGGCACGCCCTCGATCGGCGCCTCGGCGATCAGCTCGATCCGCCCGCGCGACACCGCCAGCAGCAACTGCCTGCCGGCGAACTCCACCACCGCCAGCCGCCCCGTCGCGCCCATCGGCACGGCATCGACGATCCGGACCGCGCCCTCGCGCCGCTGTCCGCCCAGGCCCGGCTGGAGCTTGCGCGCGAGCCACAGCGCGCCCACCGCCAGCCCCGCGACCAGCGCCAGCATCAGGATCAGGTTGAGGACGTAGCCGGCGGTCATCATCGCGCGGTCATGCCACGATCAGGCGCGCCGTTCGAGCCCCGCGATGCGCGCGTCGGTCGCCACCACGTCGACGACGCGGATGCCGAAGCGGCCGTTGACGGTGACCACCTCGCCCTTGGCCACCAGCGTGCCGTTGACGAGGATGTCGAGCAGCTC
>CAXTPE010000006.1:0-33204 GCA_964245925.1 uncultured Sphingomonadaceae bacterium | reverse complement strand
CCATGCCCGCCCGGTCCTTGGCCCACACGCAGACGTTCTTCAGCTCGCTGAACACGGCGTCGCCGGCGGCCTGCATCTCGCCGAGATGCCGCCAGTCCATGAAGATAAACGAGCGCATGCGCCTTTACCGGCTAGACATGCGCGCATGCCACCCGGCCTCAAAAGAGACCGGCTGGTTCAGAGAGGTTTCGACGCCCCACTCCCCGGAATGCACGGGGAGCACGCGAACCTTAGGTTCGCTGGCGCGGCTTTGGCAAGTGACGGCGCGACGCGACCGTGGACGAGCAATCGGGAGAGCGGTTGTCCCGATGCGGCGCACTCACCGATCGGACGCGGAGTATCGCGTTGCGGCGGCAAGCCCGTCGTCTGTAATCTGATCCTTCGCGGCAAATGCGGCGCGGCGCGGGAGTGGCGATGAGGGCTGTGTGGATCGTCGTCGCGCTGGCGGGCTTGCTGTCGGGGTGCGCCAAGTCTCCGCAACTGCGCTACGATCTCGCCGGGCTGTCCGACGTTGCCGGCGCCTGCGCCCGGTCGGCGACGAAGGCCTGCGATGTTCTGGCCCTGGAGACGCGCCCGGTCTCGGCGGCACCGCACAGTCAGCCGTCCGCCAACCCGTCGCTAGCGGCGCGTTCGTGGCGCACCATCGTTCCCAGAGGCACCGTTCGCCTCGTCGTCAGCATTCCTAATCAGCGGCTGTATGCAATCCGCGACGGCTCGCTGATCGCCACGTCGGCGGTCTCGACGGGGAAGCGGGGGCACGCCACCCCGGTCGGCTTCTTCCACATCATGGAGAAGCAGGTTCATCATCGCTCCAATCGCTACAGCAACGCGCCGATGCCCTATATGCAGCGGCTGACGGTTTCCGGCGTGGCGCTGCACGCGGGGCATCTGCCGGGCTATCCCGCCTCGCACGGGTGCATCCGCATGCCGCTCGGCTTCGCCAGGCGCCTCTACGGGCTGACGAGCTTCCGATCGACCGTGATCGTGACCAAGATGCGGATCAGAAAGTCCGCCGACGCGCTCAGGCTGGGATGATCGGTGCACGCCCTGCCCATCCGCAATGCCCCTGCTCCAACAGTGTAGCGGGGCAGAGCGCCGCCAAATACGCCGCCTTGCCACCTGCGCCGACCGCTTCCATCCTCCCGCAATGCGCACAGTCTCCGACGCCACGTCCGTCCGCCTCTACTATCTGGACGAGGGCGACGGCGGCGCGCGCACGCTGTTCTACGGCCCGCTCGGCGAGGCTATGGCGATCGCGCGGCAGCAGCCGGACGAGACGCAGGCGGGGCTGTTCCTGCAGACCGACAATGACGTGGTGCCGTTCCTCGATCTCGAGGATAGCTAGCGTCACCGGCGGCGGCGTCGACCGCGACCGATCCGCGCGCCGAGCGTTCTTGCTGTCGAACGAGCGCCGGCAAGCGACCAGCGCCGCCGCTGGAGGATGCCCGATGACCGCCGACACCGACCAAGCCGATCCGCCCGCCCTACCGTGGACCACGCCGCCCACCGATCTCGGATCGGCCGCGTGCGCCTGGTGCGGCCGCGACATTCACACGCCGGCATTGCCATGCTCGGTGGCGCCGGTGGACGGCCTCGCGGGGATGGCGACGAGCCCCGGCATGGGCGAGCGCTGTCAGTGGGAGCTGCGGACGCGCAGAGTTCAAGTTGAAATATGTCGAAGCGTCGAAGATCGAGGATTTCCGTGCTAAGTCGGATCGGCCGATCGTTCTTAGGCGGCTAACGATACCGAGAACAGTTCGATGTCGATACAGAAAATCCATCTTCGGACCCTACTAGCTTATTTCGGGCTGTCGCCCGAAAGGCGGACAGCTGCAGTGCGTGCCGATGCGAGGGCCGAACTTCGAAAGGAGGGCATGACGTCATCGACTGGAGGCGACTTCCACTCATGTTTCTGGGCTGATGCAAAGGCGCACTCGGCCGGCATGGGCGATCTATTGGACATGACGCTGAAGCGCATTGCAGACAGCAAGGCGCGCGAGCGATTATATCCAGTCCTGGCGCATGGTTATCTGGAGTGGTGGAACGAGAAGCGACGTTGGATTAACGAAGAAATACGTGTCATTCCGGAGGTAGTGAGCGCGCCATTCAGCTTCCACGAAATAAATGGCACGGTGAAGGTCGAAAACCTTTTAGCGCTTAAAATCGGCAATGATCGCGAACGGCTTATCTATCCGTATTTTAGTGAGCGTCCCCAATTAACGGCCGAGGTAGCCCGGCTTGGCCTTTGGTTGATGTCAAAGGCTCTTCCAACCCACGCTATCGAAGATATGCGCATCCTTGACGTGCTTCGAGGTGAGCCCTTCTCGGTCGATCGTTACCCTCTGAACGGGGAGGAAGGTCGAATATTTGTTGAGCGCTACGCGCGCATGCTCACTGACTGGCGCGCGTTCCTTAAAGAGTTCAAATAGCAAGCCGCATTAATTATCGACATGGACGTCCGTTAGCGGTCAATCCGCTATCAGCGTCAGCCGGGCGTTGAACATCACCCGCGGCGCGTCCCTGCTCGTACCGCGCACCTCCGCCGACGCATCGTCGCAGGTGCCCTCCAGCTGGACTTGAATGTCCGTCAGGCCGAGCGCTTTCTCCACGCCGGGCATGTGCCGGTGCTGCGTGACCGACAGCTCGGCGGTGAACCGCGGCACACTCGCGCGGCTGCTTACCAACCAGGCCGAGCGCGCCCGCTCAGAAGGGCACCTCGAACGCGCGCTGACGCTGTACGAGCGGATGACGGTGGTCGACCCGGGATCGACGGCGCTTTGGTGGTGCCGGGCGGCGCTGGAGAAAGAGTTTGGCAGGGGTGACGCGGCGCGGGCGAGCCTGCGCGCAATCTTGGAGACGACGCGCGATCCGGAGGTGCGGGCGCGGGTGATGCGGGAGATGGCGGCGGAGGGATGATCAAACGATCTAGCGGACGGCAGGAGAGCTACGAATTGCCTCTCTGGTGCGCTGGCCAACGATGTGCTTGGTTCTCTACATGGTGCCGAAGCCCAGCCCATCATTCTTAGACGAATGCCAACCCCTCGGCTTCATTGCTGGTGAACGACGCTGGCGCAATGCAAGAGGAACCCGCTACTATACGTGGGATGCGCTCCACGGGGAGATCGAGGTATTTGACAGGCTCGGCCGACACCTCGGTGCGGCAGACCCACTGACGGGTGTTTTGTTTAAGACCGCTGGAAAAGGCCGGAAGCTCGATGTCTGATGGGCCGACCTTCATGAGAATGGCCCTACGGGGCCAAGTCATGTCTGATGAGATTGAGGATTTCATCGGGACTTGGCACACGTCGGATAGCGAGCTTGAGCTGCATGACTTTCTAGGAATGACATGGGAAGAGTATGCCCTTTGGGTTTCAGAACCAGACCTGATCGATCTCATCATTGCCGCACGCCTTGACGAGAGACCACTTCTGGAGGCGGTGAATGACAACCTCCGATCTTCGGAGCGCTTTGCGGCGCGCGCTGATGATGCTCGAAAGCTCGCTGCTCTCCGGCGGTGGATTGCCGCCCAGCCCGATCGATGAGCTAGCCACGCCGGAAGAGCGTCTGGCAGCGCGGCTGGTGCGACGCCTTTCGCTTCAACCTCCCGTAGATGTTTATAAACTGGCACGCTCGCTGGCGTCGGTAAGCGAGAAGCAGTTCCCGATAGAAATAGACGGCTTATGCTTGGACCTGAAAGTTCCGGGCAGGCGACCCAAAATATGGCTTTCGAAGCGTCCCGGGTTAATGCGTCGCCGTTTCACGTTAGCTCATGAAATCGGGCATATCGTCATTCCTTGGCACACAGGCACTATCGTTGACGACTTGGAAGCTCCTCGAACTGCGAGCGGCGGCAGCTACAGACAGATAGAGGCGGAAGCCAATCGCTTTGCTGCCGAGCTACTCATGCCGACCCATTGGACAATCAATCTAGGTCAAAGGGCCGAGCACATAGCGGACATGATGCACGCGATTGTTCATGTAGCCGAGGTATCGTTCCCCTCGGCACTTATCCGAGTCGAGCAGCTTGGACCGCCTGGATACGTAGGCGCTGAAATCCGGGAGGGCGTCGTGGTATGGTCTGGCAGAACGAAGGGAACCGCTGCCCGCCCACCGTTAGTCGGAACGCAGCTTGAGCATATAGAAATGCCGACGGCTGAAGAGCCGCGTGTTCTCTCCAGAGAACTCAATCGGTATTACTGGTGGAAGCTTCGTGATACGGTGAATGCACCAAGCGATCCGATGCAGCCCTGGCGTGAGATCCTAGAGCGGATGCTGCGAGTAGTTCCATTCGAGCATCGAGTCCGAACTCAGAACCGTGTTAATGCAGTGATCGGTGTGGCAATCGGGAAAGCACCCAAAGGAGCACCGGTCGATGAGATTTACCGGCATGGCCTTGAAGCAAGCCAGAACAGGGCAGATCGAGATCAATGGCTTGCCGCGGTAATCGCCCATCCAGACTACAAGGATTACGTACTTGCACGCGCTTATGAGCGGTCGAGCGCAGCCTGACGTATCCAGCCTCGATATTTAGGCGTCGATTGTTACAGTCACCCGCGCCACTTCTCCATCGCCGCCGCATACGCCGCCTCTGCCTTCTCCCGCGCGCCCTTCAGCCGCTCGCGCTCGTCCCCCTGCCGCCGCTCCATCTCGCGCCGCTGCTGGGCTAGCTCGGCCCCCTGCCGGGCGATCTTCCGCTCCTCCTCGCCGTGCCGCGCCTCAGCTTCCTCCAGCACGCGCTCGGCGGCGTCCAGAGCATCCCTGCTGGGCCGCGGCTTCGGCTTCGGGGGCGCCTTCCGCGCCGGCTTCTGGCGCGGCTCGCCCCTGGCCGCAGGCTTGGCGGCCTCCGGCTCGGGATCGGCCGGTAAGGCAGCGATCTGCTCGGCCGCTGTGCCCCGCAGCCGCTTGATCACCGTGCCCGGCTTCGCCAGAGGCTCGGCTATCAGCTCCGGATCGGTTACGATTTCCGCGGCGCCGCGCGCGAACAGATCGTGGTCACTGCGCCAGGCCGCCAGCGCCGCCTTCTGGCTGGGCGCTGCCACATAGGCGTCGTGAAAGCCGATCGGCGTCCGGTAGACCCTCAGCTTGCCCTGTCTCGCCATGCCGCCGTCACTGGTCCGCTCCACCCGCCGACGCTATCGATTCCGCATCATACCCGCGGCCCGGAGCTGTCGCCACCCGGCCCCCTCCGGCCGCGCCACCAGCGCCAAGGAGCCGACGATGCCCCTGTCCGACGGACTCTACAAGGTCACCTTCTCCCACCCCGCCAGCCGCGGCGACGACCACGGTGTGATGGACCTGCGCGGCGGCAGGGCGCGCGGCGGCGACGGCGGCAGAGCGTACGTCGGCACATACAGTCAGCTGGGCGGTCGCTTCGAGAGCGCCTCGACGGGCTCGAGAGGGGAAGCGCGCCGCGTACCTGCGGTCCCAACCGCCAGCGCCGCTACGGCGCCGGTGCCGACGACCGCTCCACCACCGAACGGGTCGATCACCACGTTGGCCGGCGGCTTGCCAATCCGCACGAGGACGTGCCCTGGCGTGTTCAGCGCGTCCGCCCTCCAGCCCTGGCGGCGGGCGAGCGCCACATAGAGGATTGCTAGCGCCACCGGCAGTCCGCGGCGACGATCGATTACGCGGATCAGGTCCGCGTTGGCGGGATCGTCGTAGGTCTCGGCGTCGCCGACGAAGTCGCTCTCCTCGGCGATGACTGCGGCAAGGACGTGCGCCTGATCGGAGGCGAGCTGCGCGTCGGCGCCAAGCTCGGCGATCCGCTCGGTCTTGTCGTCCAGCACGTCGTGGTAGGGCGCTAGGTTGACGCCCGGATGATCCAGCGACGCGAGCAGCAGCGCCGCTTGATCCAGCACGATGTCGTCGTCGTCTAGCAAGCCGAGGCGGGCGATGGGGTCGTTCACGTCCGCCTTCATGCTACCTGCCGCCTAGCCTCGCCGTCCGGGCGAAACTACCGCATCCGCATGGCCGCTCCCACCGTCATAGATATACCGCACAAGCTCGGCCGCGCGGAGGTGAAGCGCCGCATGCAGAGCCGCGTCGGCGAGCTTGCCTCGCGCATCCCCGGCGGCGCGGCGGAAGTGACGTCGTCCTGGCCAAGCGAGTACCGCATGCTCGTGGACGTGACGGCGATGGGGCAGAAGGTGGCGACCCTGCTGGACGTGGAGGAGCGGCTGGTGCGGGTGAGCCTGACCCTGCCGCCGATGCTGTCGTTCATGTCGAGCGCCATCGCGGGCGTCGTGCGGAAGAGCGGAGAGGCGATGCTGCTGGAGGATGGGACGGCTCGGGACATTTAGCTCGGCATAGTTCTGCAGCGGATGCGATTCGTCACGCCAAGCCTAGCCAACCGTAGTGAGTTACCCCCGTGTTACCCCGCCCATGAATCAGGCCTTTCCGACGTCAACCCAGACCTATTAAGTGACTGTATTAGTTCAGCAATTGGCGCGCCCGGCAGGATTCGAACCTGCGACCACAAGCTTAGAAGGCTAGTGCTCTATCCAGCTGAGCTACGGGCGCCCGGCGCCGCCTTACCGCAAGATCGCGTGCCGGGGAAAGCGCCGCCGGCGCCGTCACGCCGGTTCCGGCCCTGCCGCCGCGGGAGCCCGGCGAGCCTGCGCCGGGTCGGCGGATTGCGGGCGATGCCGTCAGTCGTTAAGGCAGCCGCTTTCTCCGATCAGAAGCCCAATCGCGTGACCGCATCCTTCGAGCCGACGCTCCGCTATATCTCGCACGACGCGTTCCTGCACGATGTCGAGACGGTCGCGCGCGCGGTCGAGGCGGCGGCGTGGCGCCCCGATTTCCTCGTCGGCATCGGGCGCGGCGGGCTGATCCCGGCGGCCTATCTCTCGCACCGCATCGACATCCCGATGCTGTCGGTCGATCACTCGTCCAAGGTGTTCAGCTTCGGCGACGAGCTGCTCGGCAAGCTCGGCGACCAGATCGATGGCGGCACGAACATCCTCTTCGTGGACGACATCAACGACAGCGGCTCGACGATCCGCTACATCCGCGAGGCGCTGGCCCGCGCCGGCGAGGTCACGGATCGGGTGCGCTTCGCCGTGCTGATCGACAATATACGCTCGGCGGCGCGCGTCGATTACAGTTCCCGTGCGATCGACCGGCTGGTGGACAAGGACTGGTTCGTCTTCCCGTGGGAAGCGGTCGCCTCGCGCCGGACGCTCGTCGCCGAGGCGCGGGAAGTCCCGGAACGGCTCGGCTGACTGCGTTTCGCTTGACGGCCGCACCGGGCCGTTGAACGATGTCGTCCCGGCGCGCGATGCCGACGCGCTCCCGCTTGCCGCGGGTCAGCGCGAACGGGCGATCGATCAGCATGCGGATCTGCGTTTTCCTGGGATCGAGCGTCGGGCGCCGTCCGATTTACCGCGAGGCGGCCGAGGAGCTCGGGCGGCGCATCGCCGCTCGCGGGATCGGGCTCGTCTATGGCGGCGGGACGGTCGGCCTGATGGGCGTGCTCGCCGATGCGGCCTGCGCCGCCGGCGGCGAGGTGATCGGCATCATCCCCGATGCGCTGCGTGCCCGCGAGCACGATCATCCGGGGCTCTCGCAGCTGCACGTCGTCCGCACGATGCACGAGCGCAAGGCGCTCATGGCGGAGCTGTCCGACGGCTTCCTGGCGCTGCCGGGCGGTATCGGCACGCTCGAGGAACTGTTCGAGGTGTGGACCTGGGCGCAGCTCGGCTACCACGCCAAGCCGTGCGGCCTGCTGGATGTCGGCGGCTTCTACGAAGGCATGTCGGGCTTCATCGACACCATCGTGATCGAGGGCTTCCTCAAGCCCGAGCATCGCCGGATGCTGATCGTCGGCCGCGACGCCGACGCGATGCTCGACACGATGACCGGCTACATCGCGCCGCCCGCCCGCAAGTGGATCGACGCCCGCGACGTCTAGCAGGCCACCGCGTCGCGACATCACAAGGCGTTCTCATTTTTGGAACGAGCCGTCGCGTTGAATGCATTTGTCCGGGCGCGGCAACGCGCGTAACCAGATGGCAAGCTCGGTGACAGGGCGGGTTTGGGCGAGGTCTTTCGACAGGGGGGACCGATGACGTTTTCAGCCAGGCCGCGCGCGGGCGCGGCGCTCCATCGTGCGACCGCGCTGGCGCTCGCCATCGCGCTTGCGGGTACGGCCCGGGCGCAGACCGGCGCCACCAGCGCCGAGGCGGCCGCCAAGGTCGACGACATCATCGTCACCGCGACGCGCCGTGCCGAGCGCAACGTCGACGTGCCGATCTCGGTGTCGAGCCTGGCCGGGCAGAAGCTCGACGTCATCAATTCGAGCGGGCAGGACATCCGCTTCCTGTCGGGGCGCGTGCCCAGCCTCAACATCGAATCCTCGTTCGGGCGCACCTTCCCGCGCTTCTACATCCGCGGCCTGGGCAATACCGACTTCTCCGCCGACGCCGCCCAGCCGGTGTCGATCGTGCTCGACAACGTCGCGCTCGAAAGCCCCTTCCTCAAGGCCTTCCCGGTGTTCGACCTCGACAATATCGAGGTGCTGAAGGGCCCGCAGGGCACGCTGTTCGGCCGCAACACGCCCGCCGGCGTGGTCAAGATGACCTCCAAGCGCCCGACCACCGACTTCGACGCCTATGTCACCGGCTCCTGGGCGACCTACAACAGCGTGAACAGCCAGGCCGCGATCGGCGGCCCGATCACCGACAAGCTGCGGGTGCGGCTCTCGGGCCAGCTCCAGCGCCGCGACGACTGGGTCCACAACGACTATGCCGCGACCATCCACGAGCATGATTTCGAAGGCTATCGCGATCTCGCGGGCCGCTTCCAGATCGAATATCAGGACGGGCCCTTCGATGCGCTGCTGAACGTCCACGGCCGAACGCTGCGCGGCTCCGCGCGCCTCTTCCGGGGCAGCACGATCGAGCCGGGCACCGATCATTTCGTGCCGGGCTTCGATGCCGAGCATGCCTATCAGGACGGGCACAACCCGCAGCGGCTCGACACGCTGGGCGCCAACGCGCAGCTCAGCTACGCGTTCGACGGCTTCGGCACGCTGTTCTCGGTGACCGGCTACGAGAAGGGCAAGCTCTTCTCGCGCGGGGACATCGACGGCGGCGCGATCTACGACTTCGGCGGCGTGCCATCCGAGACGGTGGGCACGGCGCGCTTCCCGGTCGAGACCGGCGGCTACGAGCGGCCCGAGGAGTTCACCGAGGAGCTGCGCTTCGCCTCCGAGAAGTTCGGCGACATCAGCTTCCAGACCGGCCTCTATTATTTCAACCAGAACCTGGACGACGGCGGCAAGGGCAGCGGCAGCTGGAACACCGACGGCAGCTTCAACCAGGGCTCGACCGCGCATCTCGACAACCGCACCTACGCGGTGTTCGGATCGGCCGAATATACGCCGACCGATCAATTGCTGCTGCGCGGCGGCGTGCGCTGGTCGCACGACCGCAAGTACAGCGTGCTCTACGACAGCCTGCCCGAGCTCTCGACCACCGAGGTGGTCGGCCGCGCGAGTGGCTCCAAGGTGTCGTGGGATGTCAGCGCGACCTACAAGATCACGCCCGACATGAGCGTGTATGCGCGCGCCGCCTCCGGCTATCTTGGCACGTCGATCAAGAACGACACCACCTCCAACACCTTCACGGTCGCCAGGCCGCAGACCACCACCGCCTATGAGGCCGGCGTGAAGGGCCAGGGGCCGGGCAATCTCTTCACCTACGCCGCCGACGTCTATTATTCGAACACCAGGAACATCCAGCTCACCGCGATCGGCGGATCGAGCAACGTCACCCGCCTGCTCAACGCCAGGAAGGCGACAGGCTATGGCGTCGAGGCCGAGATGACCGCCAAGCCGATGACGAACCTCGACGTGACGGCGGGCGGCAGCTATAATTTCACCAAGCTCAAGGATTCGTCGCTGGCCGTGGGCATCCCCGGCTATCCGGTGACCGTGACCGATCCGGTCGGCACGGTGAACGGCGCGGCGGTCGCCTTCATCGACGGCAACCGCCTGCCCCAGGCGCCGCGCTGGATCGCCAACTTCACGATCGACTACCGCATCCCGCTCGGCGACGACAAGGAGCTGTTCGCCTTCACCGACTGGGCCTATCGCTCGAAGGTCAACTTCTTCCTGTACGAGGCCAAGGAGTTCACCGGGCGGCCGACGCTCGAGGGCGGCCTGCGGGCCGGATACCGCGACAAGGCGAAGAAGTTCGAGGTCGCCGCCTTCGCGCGCAACATCACCAACCAGATCCGCGCGGTCGGCGCGATCGACTTCGACGATCTGACCTCGTTCATCAACGAGCCCCGGATCATCGGCGGCGAGTTCCGCGTCAACTTCTGATCCGCGCGGCGGGCACCACGGGAGCGACATGATGGGGTTTCCGGGCAAGCTCGCACGTCGCTTCCTGCCCGCCGTGGCGCTCTTTCTCTGGGCGCTCGCCGGCGCGGGCGCGGGCGCGGCGCCGGCCGAGCGGCGCAAGCTCATCATCGACGACGACGGCTTCAGCCTGATGCACGTCATGCTCCTGAGCGCGCCGGACGTGGACGTGCTGGGCATCACCACCGTCACCGGCGATCTCTGGGCGAAGCGCGCGACCGCCTATGCGCTGCGCGGTCTCGAGCTTCTCGGGCGCACCGACGTGCCGGTGATGACCGGCGCCACCTATCCGCTCGTCAATTCGGAGGCGCTCACCGATCGCTGGGAAGCGCTCTACGGCAAGCTGGTGTGGAAGGGCGCCTGGATGAAGCAGTGGGTCGAGCCCACGCTCCAGAGCGCGCCGAACTATCATGGGCCGGACGATCCGGTCGACGTTCCGTGGGGCAATCCGAAGATCAGGCCGTCCGACGAGATGGCGGCGCTGTTCCTCATCCGCATGGTCCACAAATATCCCGGCGAGGTCACCATCCTCGCCGCCGGGCCGATGACCAACCTGGCGCTGGCGCAGCGGCTCGACCCGCAGTTCGCGAGCCTCGCCAAGGAGCTGGTCTACATGGGCGGCAGCCTCAACCCGCATCAGGTGCTGACCAACCAGTCGGCGGCCGATTTCGCGCGCGAATATGTCAACTCGCCGCGCCGCGAGTTCAACATGCGGCTGGATCCGGAGGCGGCGAGCATCGTCTCGCGCAGCCCCTGGCGCAAGATCACCGCCGTGCCGGTCGACCCTTCGACCGGAACCCAGCTCGGCAAGCCGCTGCTCGATCGCATGGCGAGCGGCGCCGCGCCCGGGCTCGCCAGGATCATCGGCGGGCTCGAGCCGGGCTTCCCGCTCTGGGACGAGACCGCCGCCGGCGTGTGGCTCGATCCCGGCATCGTCACGTCGCAGGAGACGCTGTTCGTCGACTATGACAGCCAGTTCGGGGCTGGCTATGGCGACATGCTGTCGTGGCGCGCCGGCTATCAGCCCGGCGTCGGCGAGCAGAGCGCGCAGGTGGTGCGCGAGGTCGATGCCGCGAGGCTGGAGGCGCTGATGGTCAGGCTGACGGCGCGCCCGAGCAAGGCCCGGCGGTGATCCGCGTCGTCCTGCTCGCACTGGCGGCGGTGCTGTGCGCCGCGGCGCCGGCGGCCGAGCCGCCGGTGCCGCCGCTCCCTCGCCAGCTCGCGCGCATCCCGGTCAGGGCGATCGTCGTCGCCAACTTCGAGGTCGGCGCGGACACCGGCGACGCGCCCGGCGAGTTCCAGCTCTGGGCGGAGCGCGAGCATCTCGATCAGGTGATCCCGGTGCGGGGCGCGCTGCATCCGTTGCGCCGCAATGCTGAGGGTCTCTACGGCATCGTCTGGGGCAGGACCGGCACGATGTTCGGCGGCACCGGCGAGCAGATGATGGCGCTGCTGCTCGATCCGCGCTTCGATTTCACCCACACCTATTGGCTGTTCACCGGCATCTCGGGCGTCGATCCCGCGGTGGCGTCGGTCGGCAGCGCGGCGTGGGCGCGCTGGGTGGTTCAGGGCGATACGCTGCGCGAGTTCGACGACCGCGAGATCCCGCGGGACTGGCCCTACGGCCTGTTCGCGATCGGCGCCAAACGTCCCGGCGAGCTCCCGTTCGACGCGGCGAGCTTCGGCGGCGAGAGCGGCGCGTCCGGGCTCGACATGGCGGTGAAGCTCGACCAGGGGCTGGCCTATTGGGCCTATGGCATGACCAGGAACGTCCCGATCCCGGATACGTCCGAGCTGAAGCGGGCCCGGGCGGCGTGGCGGGGCTATCCCAACGCGCAGAAGCCGCCGTTCGTGCTGATGGGCGAGACGCTCGGAGGGCTGCGCTACTGGCATGGCGCCGGGCGGACGCAATGGGCGCGCGACTGGGTGACGCTGTGGACCGGCGGCAAGGGTCGCTTCGCCATGACCAACAT
The DNA here is from genome assembly GCA_964245925.1 of uncultured Sphingomonadaceae bacterium. Classification (GTDB taxonomy): domain Bacteria; phylum Pseudomonadota; class Alphaproteobacteria; order Sphingomonadales; family Sphingomonadaceae; genus Solisphingomonas. The sequence goes on along the minus strand of CAXTPE010000006.1, from coordinate 20,865 downwards.
GGAGAGTCAGACGCTGGCCGGCACGATGATGATGGGCGCGCGGCTCAAACTGCTCGACCCGGCGCGGATGATGGTCCTGCGCACCGCCAGCAATCCGTCGATGCCGCCACCCGGCGTCTCGGCGACCGCGACGGTCGGCGACGAGGGCCCCGGCCAGATCGCCGCCTATGAGGCGAACTACCGCGTCGGCGCACCCGTGCTGCACGAGCTGCTCGCGCACTGGGACGTATATCGCGACAGGATTCCCTCCGCGCCCGTGCCATGACGCAGCCCTGATCGCCCGAGGAAGCGCCGATGCCGTCGCCGATTGCCCCCGCCGCCCCGCCGCCGCAGGCGGGCATGCTCGCGCGCCGGTTTGCATTGGCCGAACGCGGCACCGACATCGGCACCGAGGTGCTGGCGGGCGTCACCACCTTTCTGACGATGGCCTATATCGTGCTCGTCAATCCCGCGATCCTAGGCCAGGCCGGCATGCCGGTGGCGGCGGTGGCGGCGGCGACCTGCTTCGCGGCGGCCTTCGCCAGCATCCTCATGGGGCTGATCGCGAACGTGCCGCTGGCGCTGGCGCCGGGCATGGGGCTCAACGCCTATTTCAGCTTCACCGTCGTCCAGCAGATGCACGTCCCCTGGCCGGTCGCGCTGGCCTGCGTGTTCGTCTCGGGCGCCGCCTTCCTCGCGCTGACGCTGCTCGGCATCCGCCAGATGATCGTCGCGGCGATCCCGGCGCACCTGTTCGCGGCGGTCGCCGGCGGGATCGGCCTCTTCATCGGCTTCATCGGGCTGAAGGACGCCGGCATCATCGTCGGCAATCCGGCGACCTTCGTGGCATTGGGCAGCCTGCGCTCGGGCGACGCCGCGCTCGCGCTGTTCGGGCTGGCGCTGATCGCGGGCCTGAGCGTCTGGCGGGTGCGCGGCGCGATGCTGATCGGCATCGTCGCCACCACCCTCCTGGCGGCGCTGCTTGGGCGGATCAGCGCGCCGGACCAGCCCTACAGCCTCGGCGAGCTCACCCGGACGGCGTTCAAGCTCGATCTGCCGGCGCTGTTCGGCGTCGGCGGACGCGCGGGGCTCGGCATCTTCGAGATCCTGTTCGTCTTCCTCTTCGTCGATCCGTGCGACAGTCTCGGCACGCGCGTCGCCGTCACCAAGCGCGCCGGGCTGACCGACGCGGCGGGGCGGGTGCCCGGCCTCAACCGGATGCTGCTCGCCGACTCGATCGCCACCATGGTCGGCGCCCTGGCGGGCACCAGCACGGTCACCTCCTATGTCGAGAGCGCGGCGGGCGTGCAGGCGGGCGGGCGGACCGGGCTGACCGCGATCGTCACGGGTCTGCTGTTCCTCGCCACCATGTTCGTGGCGCCCTATGCGCAGCTCGTGCCGCTCGCCGCGACCGCGCCGGCGCTGATCCTGGTGGGCGCGCTGATGATGGCGCCGCTGGCCGAGATCGAATGGGACGATCCGTTCACCGCCATTCCCGCCTTCCTCACCGTCGCGCTGATCCCGCTCACCTTCTCGATCGCCAACGGCCTCGCCTGCGGCATCACCGCCCATGCCGCGCTCAAGATCGCGCGGGGGCGGATCGGCCGCGCGGACTGGCTGCTGCTGGTGCTGGCGGCGCTGTTCGTCGCGCGCTTCGCCTGGCTGTCGGCATCCTGATGCTCGCCGCGCCATATTCCCCGCGCGGCACGGCGGGCGGACGGCGGGCGGTGGCGCGCTGCGATACGCTCGGGCTGCCGCCGTACAGCGACATGGCGGACGGGCTCTATCGCGGCTATCTCACGCCGGCCCATGCGGCGGCGCAGCGGGCGGTCGCCGGCTGGATGGCGGAGGCGGGGATGGCGACGCGGATCGATCCCGCCGGCAACCTCATCGGCCGCAGCGAGGGCGCCGGCGACGGCCCGGCGCTGCTGATCGGCAGCCATCTCGACAGCGTGCGCGATGCCGGGCGCTACGACGGGCCGCTCGGGATCATGCTCGGCATCGAATGCGTCGATGCGCTCGGCGCCGATCGCCCGTCCTTCCCGATCGAGGTGATCGCGTTCGGCGACGAGGAGGGCTCGCGCTTCCCGGCGGCGATGCTCACCAGCCGCGCGGCCGCCGGCACGCTGGAGCCGGCCGCCCTGCGCATCGCCGATGCCGACGGCGTGACGCTGGCCGACGCGCTCGACGGCGCGGGGCTCGGCATCGCCCGCTTTGCCGAGGCGCGTCACGCGCCGGCGCTCGCCTATCTGGAGGCGCATATCGAGCAGGGGCCGGTGCTCGAGGCGGAGGGGCTCGCGGTCGCGACCGTGACCGGGATCGCCGCGCAACTGCGTTATGCCGTCACCGTGTCGGGCGCCGCGGGCCACGCCGGCACGACATCGATGCCGCTGCGCCGCGACGCGCTCGCCGCCGCCGCCGAGATGGTGCTGGCGGTCGAGCGGATCGCGGCGGACGACGCGTCCGATCTCGTCGCCACCGTCGGCCGGCTCGACGCGGCGCCGGGTGCCGCCAACGTCATCCCGGGCCGCGCCGCCTTCACCATCGACATCCGCTCCGGCGACACCGCCCGCCGCGATCGCGCCGCGCGCGCGATCCTGGCGGCGCTCGACGGGATCGCGGCGCGGCGCGGCATCGCGCTGGAGCGCGAGCTGGTGCACGACCTGCCCGCCAGCCCCTGCGATCCCGCGCTGATGGCGCTGATCGACGCGGCGATCGCCGCGCAGGGCATCGCGCCGCGCCGGCTCGTCTCGGGGGCGGGCCATGACGCGATGGTGATGGCGGCGCTCTGCCCGACCGCGATGCTCTTCGTCCGTTGCAGGGACGGGATCAGCCACAATCCCGCCGAGCATGTCGATCCTGGCGACGCCGAGGTGGCGCTCCAGGTGATGCTCGCCTTCATCGAGCGACTTGGAACGACCGCCGGTGCCTGAGCTCTTCGCCGAAATCGATCCGCCGCAGCGGCTGCTGATGGGGCCGGGGCCCATCAACGCCTACCCGCGCGTGCTGCGCGCGATGTCGGCCGATCTGCTCGGCCAGTTCGATCCCGAGATGACCGGCTATATGAACGAGGTGATGGCGCTCTACCGCCCGATCTTCGGCACCGCGAACCGCTGGACCCTGCTCGTCGACGGCACCGCGCGGGCCGGGATCGAGGCGGCGCTCGTCAGCCTGGTGACGCCGGGCGACCGGGTGCTGGTGGTCAACTTCGGGCGCTTCGGCCTGCTGCTCACCGAGATCCTCGGCCGCATCGGCGCGGTGGTCGCGACCATCGACGCGCCGTGGGGCGAGGTGGTGCCGATCGACGCGATCCGCGACGCGGTGGCGCGGACCGGGCCGAAGCTCGTCGCCTGCGTGCATGGCGATACCTCGACGACGATGGCGCAGCCGCTCGACGGCCTGGGCGCGATCTGCCGCGCGGCGGGCGCCTTCTCCTATGTCGATGCGACGGCGACGCTCGGGGGCATGGAGATCGCCGCCGATCGCTGGGGCATCGACATCGTCAGCGGCGGATTGCAGAAATGCCTCGGCGGCCCGTCCGGCTCGGCGCCGATCACCATCTCCGATCGCGCCGCCGAGCATGTCCTCGGGCGCCGCCACATCGAGCTCGGCATCCGCCGTGATGACGGCGATGACGGTCCGGGGCACAGAATCGGCTCGAATTATTTCGACCTCGCAATGATTATGGACTATTGGTCGGAGCGGCGGCTCAACCATCATACCGAGGCGACGACCATGCTCTACGGCGCGCGCGAGTGCGCCAGGATCGTGCTGGGCGAGGGGCTGGCGGCGTGCCGCGCCCGCCATGCCGCCGCCGGCCGCGCGGTGACGGCGGGGCTGCGGGCGATGGGCCTCGCCGTGTTCGGCGACGATCGCCACCGCATGACCAACATCACCGCCGCCCACATCCCCGCCGGCATCGACGGCGAGGCGGTGCGCACCCGGATGCGCGAGGATTTCGAGATCGAGATCGGCACCGCCTTCGGCCCGCTCGCCGGCAAGGTCTGGCGGATCGGCGCGATGGGGTACAATGCGCGCAAGCACAAGGTACTGCTGACGCTCGGCGCGCTGGAGGCGGCGCTGCGGGCCGAGGGCTTCGCGGCGCCGCCGGGCGCCGGCGTCGATGCCGCGCTCTCGGCCTGGCGGGCCGCGTGAGCCGCGATCTCGTCGGCCATGGCGCGCGCCCGCCCGATCCGCGCTGGCCGGAGGGCGCCAGGGTCGCCGTGCAGTGCGTCATCAACTATGAGGAGGGCGCGGAGAACAGCGTCCTCAACGGCGACGCGGGCTCCGAGGCGTTCCTGTCCGAGATGGTCGGCGCGACCAGCCAGCCGGCGCGCGCGATGGCGATGGAAAGCCTCTACGAATATGGCGGCCGCGCCGGCTTCTGGCGGCTGCACCGGATCTTCACCGGGCGCGGCGTGCCCGTCACCGTCTTCGGTGTCGCCAGGGCGATGGAGCTGAACCCCCAGGCCGTGGCCGCGATGCTGGCGGCGGACTGGGAGATCGCCAGCCACGGCCTGCGCTGGATCGACTATCAGCAGGTTCCCGAGGACATCGAGCGCGCCCATATCGCCGAGGCGATCGCGCTGCACGAGCGGCTGACCGGCGCGCGCCCGCTCGGCTGGTATCAGGGCCGCACCTCGCCCAATACCGCGCGGCTCGTCGCGCAGGAGGGGGGGTTCCTGTACGATGCCGACAGCTATGCCGACGACCTGCCCTATTGGGACCGGCGCCACGGCCGCGCGCAGCTCGTCGTGCCCTACAGCCTCGACGCCAACGACATGAAGATGGTGGCGCTGAACGGCTTCACCGACGGCGAGCAGTTCTTCCGCTATCTGCGCGACACCTTCGACCAGCTTCGCGCCGAGGGCGGGCGGATGATGTCGGTCGGCCTCCACGGCCGCATCGCCGGGCGGCCGGCGCGCGCGGCGGCGGTGGCGCGCTTCCTCGATCATGTCATCGCCAGCGGCGAGGCGTGGATCGCGCGCCGAATCGACATCGCGCGGCACTGGCGCGAGGTGCACCCGGCATGACGGCGCTGTTCGAGCATTCGCCGTGGGTGGAGGCGCGCGCCGCCGCGCTGCCATCGCGCGGCGATCGCCACGCCGACCTGATGGCGGTGGTCCGCGACGCGACGCCGGACGAGCAGCTCGCGCTCCTCCGCGCCCATCCGGAGCTGGCCGGCAAGGCGGCGATCGACGGCGCGCTCACCCGGGCCTCGGCCGCCGAGCAGGCGTCGGCCGGGCTCGATCGGCTGACGCCGGACGAACATGCGCGCTTCCGCGCGCTCAACGCCGCCTATGCCGCGCGCTTCGGCTTCCCCTTCATCATCTGCGTGCGGCTGACCGACAAGGCCGGCATCCTCGCCGCGATGGAGCGGCGCCTCCGCAATGATCGCGCCGCCGAGATCGCGGTCGCGCTGGAAGAGATCGGCGCGATCGCGCGGCTGCGGCTGGAGGATCCGACGGCATGAGGAACAGCCGATGAGCCTGGCCGACCTGGCGGCGCGCGTCGCGCATGATCTCGCCTGCCTCGGCCATGGCGCGCCGGACTGGACGCGCCCGCGCGCGCACCCGCAGGGGCACGTCCACGATGTCGTGATCGTCGGCGGCGGGCAGAGCGGGCTCGGCGCCGCCTTCGGATGCCTGCGCGAGCGCATCTCGAACATCCTCGTCGTCGACGAGAACCCCGCCGGCTACGAGGGGCCGTGGGATACCTATGCGCGGATGATGACGCTGCGCACGCCCAAGCACATCGCCTCGATCGATTACGGCATGGCCTCGCTCACCTTTCGCGCCTGGTGGGAAGCGCAGCATGGCGCCGCGGGCTGGGCGGCGATCGACCGGATCCCGCGCCGCGACTGGATGGACTATCTGCGCTGGTATCGTCGCGTGCTCGATCTCCCGGTGCGCAACGATGCCAGGCTGACGCTGGTCGAGCCGATCGGCGCCGGGCTGTTCCGGCTGCATCTCGCCGCGGGCGAGCCGCTGATCGCGCGAAAAGTGGTGCTGGCCACCGGCATCCAGGGCGGCGGCCACTGGCACACGCCGCCGATGATCGCGGACAGGCTGCCGAAGCACCGCTACGCCCACACCTCCGAGGCGATCGACTATGCCGCGCTGGCCGGCCGCCGCATCGCGATCCTCGGCGGCGGCGCGTCGGCGTTCGACAATGCGCAGCATGCGCTCGGGCTCGGCGCCGGGCAGGTGCACGTCTTCATCCGCCGCGCGACGATGCCGACCGTCAATCCGATCCGGTTCATGGAAGGGGCGGGGCTGATCCCGCGCTTCGCGGCGCTGGGCGACGCCGACAAATATGCGACGATGGCGAGCTTCTTCGCGCGCAACCAGCCGCCCACCAACGACTCCTTCGAGCGCGCCGCGGCCTGGCCGGGCTTCCGGCTCCACCTGGGCGCGCCGTGGCTCGACGTCGCCGAGACGCCCGACGGCGTGGCGGTGACGACGCCGCGTGGCGTCCACATGGTCGACTTCGTGGTGCTCTCGACCGGGCTGGTCACCGATCCGGCGCTGCGCCCCGAACTCGGCCTCGTCGCGGACCGGATCGCGCGCTGGAGCGACCGTTACCGCGCCCCGGCGGACATCGCCAATCCGGTGCTCGATGCGCATCCCTATCTCGGGCCGGGCTTCCAGCTCCTGCCGCGTGACGCCGGCGACGCGCCGCTGCTCCACGGCCTGTTCGCGTTCAACTATTCGGGCCTGGTAAGCGTCGGCCTGTCCGCCTCGGCGCTGTCGGGCCTCGCGCATGCCCTGCCCAAGCTCGTCGGCGGCATGGCGGACCAGCTCTTCCTCGACGATGCCGAGCGGATCATGGCCGAGTATATCGCCTATGCCGAGCCGGAGTTCGTCGCGCGCTGGCAGGATCGGGGCGGCGACGCCGTGGCGGCGGAGTGACGCTCTCCACCCATGTGCTCGATACCGCGCACGGCGTCCCCGCGGCGGATGTCGCGGTCACGCTGACCGCCGGGCCGGCGGTGCTGTTCGAGGGCGCGACCGACCGCGATGGCCGCTGCCCCGCCTTGCGCGAGCTTGCGCTCGGCGCCGGCGTGTACCGGCTCGGCTTCGCGGTGGCGGAATATTTCCGGAGGCGGGGCCTGGCGCTGCCCGATCCGCCGTTCCTCGATCGCGTGTCGATCGACTTCGGCATCGCCGATGCGTCCGCCCATTATCACGTCCCGCTGCTCGTCTCGCCGTTCGGCTACTCGACCTATCGGGGGAGCTGAGTGGCGCTTCGGGGCTTTCGCGCCGAATTCCTCGCCGTGCCCGACGATCCCGCCGTGGCGGGAACGGCGGCGGTGGTCCACCACGACGACGGGCTGCTCGTGGTGGAGGACGGCCTCGTCGTCGCGCGGGGCGGTTTCGCCATGCTCGCGCCGCGCTTCCCCGGTCTTGCCGTCGAGGCGCTGCCCGGGCTGCTCGTGCCCGGCTTCGTCGACGCCCATGTCCATTATCCACAGGTGGATCGCATCGCCGCGCATGGCGATCAACTGCTCGACTGGCTCGACCGGCACATCTACCCCGCCGAGGCCGCCTTCGCCGGCCGCGCGCATGCCGACGCGACCGCCGCATTCTTCCTCGACGAGCTGCTGCGCCACGGCACCACCACCGCGCTCGTCTTCGCCACCGTCCACACGCACTCGGTCGACGCGCTGTTCGCAGCGGCGCTGGCGCGCGCGATGCGGATCGTCTCGGGCAAGGTGCTGATGGACCTGGGGCCGGAAGGATTGCGCGATACGCCGGAAAGCGGCCGCGCCGAGAGCGAGGCGCTGATCGCGCGCTGGCGGGGGCGGGGGCGGCTCGGCTACGCGGTCACGCCGCGCTTCGCGCTCACCTCGAGCGACGCGCAGCTCCGCGCCGCGGGCGACCTGCTGCGCGCGCATCCGGACGTGCTGCTCCACACCCATCTCGCCGAGAACCGGCTGGAGCTCGCCGGGGTCGCCGCGCGCTTCCCCGCCGCCGCCGACTATCTCGATGCCTATGACCGCTTCGGGCTGGTCGGCCCGCGCTCGGTGTTCGCGCACGGCATCCATCTGGGCGAGCGCGCGCTCGGCCGGATGGCCGGATGCGGCGCCGGCATCGCCTTCTGCCCGAGCTCGAACCTGTTCCTGGGCTCCGGGCTGTTCGATCTCGCGCGCGTCGCGAGCCATGGCGCGCGGATCGGAATCGGCACCGACATCGGCGCGGGCACCAGCTTCTCGATCCTCGAAACGATGGGCGAGGCCTACAAGGTCTGCCAGTTGCGCGGGTTCAGCCTCGATCCGTTCCGCGCGCTCCATCTCGGCACCGCCGGCGGCGCGCGCCTGCTCGGGCTCCGGGATCGCATCGGCGCGCTGGAGCCGGGGCAGGAGGCCGATTTCGTCCTGCTCGACGCCGCCGCCACCCCGCTGCTGGCGCGGCGCACCGCCGGCCGGCCGCTCGCCGAACGCCTGTTCGCGCTCCAGATCCTCGGCGACGACCGCGTCGTGCGCGCGACCTATGTCGCCGGCCGGCTCGCGCACGCGCGCGATCAGAATCTATAGCCGATCGAGCCGATCACCTGGCGCGGCGTCGCATATTGCCGCGTCACCTCGCCGCCGAACTGGTTGGTGAACTGGCCGAGCACGGCGGCATGGTCGGCGAGGTTCTTGACCACCAGCGAGAGGCTGAGCCCGCTGTCGGCGAACCGATAGCCGAAGTACAGGTTGAACAGCGTCATGCCGGGGGTCCGGTAGACATGCCTGCCATCGACGACGACGTCGCCGTAGACGGCATTGACGTAGCTCGACCGATACTGGCCCTGGACGCTGGAGGTGAGCACGGCGCCATTGTCGAACTTCAGCGTGTGGCTGAGCGTCGCGGTCGCCGAGACCTTCGGCAGATTGGGCGCGCCGTTGCCGTGGACGTCGAAGAAGGCGGCCTCGCGCGCCGCGATGTCGGCCGCGCGGCCGGGATCGAAGAAGACGCTGCCGGGGCCGTAGGTCGCGAAGATCTGCTTGTCGATCGCATAGCCGCGCACATTGTCGAGCACGTCGTAGTGCGAGGCGATCCTGCTGCCCTCGAGCGTCAGATTGCCGTCGAAGCGCAGGTCCGCCGGCAGCAGCACCGAGGTCTCCGCCTCGAAGCCGTAGACGTGGAGCCTGGGGATGTTGTCGACCCCGCCCTGATAGGCGACGGCATCCTCCGCCTCATATTGGAGATCCTTGTAGTCATAGTAGAAGCCGGCGAGGTTCAGCCGCACGCGGCTGTCCAGGAAGGTCGACTTGAGGCCGATCTCATAGGCCTTGATCCGCTCGGGCTTGAAGTTGAAGCCGAGCACGATCGGCGCCGGCGAGATGTTGCCGCCGCCCGGCTTGAAGCCGGTCGAGAAGGTCGCGTAGAGCATCGACTTCGGCATGATGTCGAACTCGACGCCGGCCTTGCCGGTCAGCGCCGTGTTGGTCTGCTTCACGAAGGTGTGCGCGCCGCACGCATAGTCGCAGATGTCGGTGGTGTTGTGGTCGCGCGTGTAGCGCAGCCCGCCGGACAGGCGCAGCCGGTCGCTGACATGGAAGGTGCCCTGCCCGTAGAAGGAGTAGGATTCGCGGGTGAGCCGCGAGATCGAATAGAAATAGGGGAAGTAGAAGCCGTTCGGGCCGGCGAAGCCGAGCTGGGCGGGATCGGTGACCGGCGGGAAGAGCTGGTTGACGAGCGAGGTCGGATCGCCCGTCACCGGATAGCTGTCGACCGCATATTGGTCGTAGCCGACGTCATATCTGGAGGAGAGATAGAAGGCGCCGACGATCCATTCGAGGCGCTGGCCGCTCGGCGAGGCGAGATCGACCTCGCCGGTGTTCGAGGTCGACTTGTGGTAGAGATATTCGATGTCGTGAACGGCGGTGAAGCCGGGCACGCCGTAGGCGGCGATCGCCAGCGGCAGATCGAGCCCGTCCTCGTTGATCGAGCCGTTCTGGCGCACGACCTGATGGCTGCCGAGCGCCTTCAGCGTCGCGAAGCCGAGATCATAGCTCGCCGTGCCCGTGTAGATCTCGTTGCGATAATGGATCCGCCCGGGGAAGTCCGAGCTCTGGCGATAGGGATCCGGATCCGGATCGTAGATGCTCTTGCCTTCGGTGTTGTGGTTGTCGGCATGGGCATATTCGGCGCGCAGCATCAGAGAGAAGCGGTCGGTCGGCTTCCACAGCGCGGTCGCGCGCATATGGTAGCTGTTCTCGTTGGAGAGGCCGTAGTCGCCATCGGTGCCGGGCACCTTCGTGGCCCTGGCGAAGCCGTCGTGGCGGACCACCTCGCCCGCGACGCGCACCGCCAGCGTCGCGCCGACCGGCACGTTCACCGCGCCCTCGAACTGCCGGAGCGCGTAATTGCCGATGTCGAGCTTGCCGGTGCCGGTCAGCGCGCCGAGCGTCGGCAGGTTGGTGACGAGGTTGAGCGTGCCGCCGGTCGAGTTCTGGCCATAGACGGTGCCCTGCGGGCCGCGCACCACCTCGACGCGATCGACGTCGAGGAAGCCGGTGTTCAGCGCCACCGGATTGGCGATGTAGATGCCGTCGACATGGTAGGAGACGGATGGCTGGGCGCTGTCGTTCTGCGGCACGTTGAAGCCGATGCCGCGGATCGCGACGTTCCGCTCGAACCCCTCGCTCGTGGTGACGACGAGGCTGGGCGCCAGCCCGTTCAGGTCGACGGCGTCGACGACATGGGTCTGCTCGAGCGCCGCGTTGCCGAGCGCGGTGATCGCGATCGGGGTCTTCTGGACGTTGGTCTCGCGCTTCGACGCGGTGACGACGATGTCGCCGAGCTGCCCGTCGTTCCGCGTGCCCGCCTCGCCGACGCCCTGCGCCCGCGCGGGCGCGCCGAGCAGCAGCGGCAGCGCCGCGCCGCACAGCAGCACGGCATGCCGCCGGAGCGGGCCGATATGATCTGGCATGGCAATCCCCCGACTCGACTCCCCACCTGCCCCCGCCCGTTCGGGTCGATTTCGGCAGCGCCACATCCCCGGTGCCGGAGGTAGCGCCGGCCGACGTGCGCATCGAGCAGAGTTTTGCGGCATTGCCGTTCGAATTGTCCGCACGCTAGACTGGCGCCGCCGCCGAGGAGCCCGGATCCGATGTTTTCCCGCTTCACCCTCTATTTCGACGAGGTCGTCCGCAGCGGCTCGATCCGCCGCGCCGCCGAGCGGCTCAACATCTCGGCCTCGGCGATCGACCGGCACATCCTGCTGATGGAGGAGAAGCTCGGCGTGCAGCTGTTCGAGCGGCTGCCGCAGGGGCTGCGGCTGACCGCCGCCGGCGAGGTGCTGGTCACGCATGTCCGGCGCTGGCGGCGCGAGCTGCGCCATGCCCGGGCGCAGATCGACGACCTGCGCGGCCTGCGGCGCGGCGAGGTGACGATCGCGCTGGTCGAGGGCTGCGCCGAGTTCCTCGCCGGCGCGCTGGTCGAGTTCCGCGCGCAATATCCGGGCATCGACCACCGGCTCCGGGTGGCCGGCGCGCAGGGCGTGGTCGACCTGATCGTCGACGGGCAGGCGGAGCTCGGGCTGACGTTCAATCCCCCCAAGCTGCAGACGATCAGGCTCGAGCGCACGATGGTGTACCAGCTCGGCGCCGTCGTGCCGCCGGGGCATGTGCTGGCGGCGCGCGCGGACGTGAGCTTCGCGGAGTGCGTCGAATACGGCCTCGTGATCCCGGACGAGAGCATCTCGCTGCGCGCGGTGCTCGACACGATCTGGGCGCGCACCATCGGCGGCCGCGTGCGCGGGCCGATCAGCGCGAGCAGCATCGCGCTGCTCAAGGCGCTGGTGCGCCGGGGCGCCGGCATCGGCATGCTGACCGAGATCGACGTCGCCGGCGAGGTCGAGGCTGGCGACCTCGTCTTCCTGCCGCTCTCGGAGCAGAACGTGCCGCTCTCGGTGCTCTCACTCATCACCGGCGGCGGCCGCACCATGTCGGTGCCGGCCTCGCTGCTGGTCCAGCACGTCGCGGCGTCGATGCGCGCGGCGAGCGACAGCGGGGTGGGATAGCGTCTCATTTATGAGAACGGCCGGGCTGCAAATCTGCGCTGGCGGCGGACGCCCGGTTCGGGAAGACATGGCCGCGTGAGCGAGGCGATGCCGGATCCGGTCCTGTGGAACGACTGGCACGTCGTCGCCGACGCGACCGCGCTGCGCCGGGACCGGCCGGTCCGCACCGCGCTGCTCGGCGTCGCGCTGAAGATCGCGCGCGCGGCGGACGACGGCGTCGCGGTGACGCGCGGCGACGGCGGATCGCCCCTCGCCGACGTTCGCCACGGCTTCGTCTGGGCCTGCCTGGGCGTGCCGGCCCGGCCGATCCTGGCGATCCCGGAGCTGGCCGAGGCGGGCCGCTGCATCGTCACCGGCGGCGCGATCGGGGTGCATGCCTCGGCCGGGCGGGTGATCGAGAACTTCCTCGATCTCGGCCATCTCGGCTATGTCCACGCCGGCTATCTGGGCGAGGAGCCGGAGACCGCGATTCCGCCCTATGCGGTCGCGCCGCTGCCCGGCGGCGGCGTGCACGCGACCGGCTGCAAGGTCTTCCAGCCGGTCGCCTCGCCGACCGCGCGCGAGGGCTTCGTGGTCGATTACAGCTTCAAGGTGGAACGGCCGTTCACCGCCTGCCTCTACAAGAGCAATTTCCACCAGCCGCATCGCTGCGACGTGATCTATCTGTTCGCCCAGCCGGTCGACGAGGAGCATGCGGTGGCGCACGCGCTCGAGATCTTCGTCGACGACGGCATCCAGCCCGGCGACCTGCGCGCCTTCCAGCAGCTCATCTTCCTCCAGGACCGGCCGATCCTGGAGAACCAGTTCCCCAAGCGGCTGCCGATCGGCCCGCGCATGGAAATGCCGATGCCGGCCGATCGCGCGTCGGTCGCCTACCGGCGCTGGCTGGCGGAGCTCGGCGTAAGCTACGGGACGGTGGGCGGAACGGGCGGCGCGTCGGCGCGGGAAGAGACGGCGTGACCGTCGCGACCGGCTGGCACCCGATCGCCGCGTCCGACGACGTGCCGCCGGGGCATGTCTACCAGACGCGCCTCGACGACCTGCCGCTCGCGGTCTGGCGCGCAGGCGACGGGCGGGTGAACGTCTGGGAGGATCGCTGCCCGCATCGCGGCGTGCGCTTCTCGATCGGCACGGCGCTCGGGGACGAGCTGCGCTGCCAATATCACGCCTGGCGCTTCGCGAGCGGCAGCGGCGCCTGCACCTTCATCCCCGCGCACCCCGAGCGCAGACCCGCCGCCGCGATCCGCGCGACCGCGTTCCCGGCCGCCGAGCGCGACGGGCTGATCTGGACGCGGAGCGGCGGCGACGGGGAGGGCGAGCCGCCCGCCGCCGATTCCGCCGGTCCGGTGCTGCGCGCGATGCCCGTGAACCGTCCGGCCGCGGCGGTCGCGGCGGCGATCGCGGCGGCGCCGCCGGCGGGCGCGCGGCTGTTCGTCCAGCCGGTCGCGGCGGGGCGGTCGGTGATCCGGGGCGTGGCGGACGACGGCCGCCCGCTCGCCCTGCATGACGCCGCGCTCGAGCGGCTGCGGCGCGCGCTGGAGGCGGCCTGACGGTGCTCCTCTACGATTATGCGCCGCTCGCCGAAGGCTATGCCGCGCGGCTGCTCGGCGCGCTGCTCGGCGTGCCGCTCACGATCCGCGCGATCGACGTCTATCCGGGGCGCGAGCATGAGGAGGACGCGTTCCTGGCGGTCAACCCGCTCGCCACGCTGCCGGTGCTCGATACCGGCGACATGCTGCTGCGCGACTGGCAGGCGATCCTGGTCCATCTGGCCGGCGCGCATGATCCGACCGGGCGGTGGCTGCCGGCGGGCGACGTGGACCGGCTCGCCGCGGTGCAGGAGTGGCTCGCGATCGCCCGCGCGCTCGGCAACAGCGCCGGCATCGCGCGGCTCCACGACATGATCGGGCTCGCGGCCGACATCGGCCGCTGCCGGGCCGAGGCGCATCGGCTGCTGCGCCATGTCGAGCGGCATCTGTGGTTCGGCGAGCGCGCCGGCGACGGCTGGCTGCTGCCCGGCGGCGACCCGACGATCGCCGACCTCGCGCTGTTCGTCCACGCCATCCTCTGCGAGGAGGGCGGCATCGAGCGGATGGACTATCCCGCGGTCCGCCGCTGGACCGATCGGGTGCGGCGCATCCCCGGCTTCGTCGCCGCCAGCGGCGTCTTCCCGCTGCCGGCGGCGGCATGAGCCGGGCCGCCGACCCGTGGCGAACCGTCCGCCTGGCGCTCGACATCGGCTTCCACGGCGGCATCGCCATCCTGTTCCTCGTCGCGGCGGCGATGCTGTTCCGGCCGGAGGGCGGCGGCGGCGCCGGGCGCATCCGGGTGGGGCTCAACTGGGTGCCGGAGACCGAGCATTGCGGCTTCTTCCAGGCGGAGGCGGCGGGCCTCTACCGGAAGGCCGGGCTCGACGTGGAGATCGTCTCCGGCGGCCCCGACGTCAACCTGCCGCTGCTGGTCGGCTCCGGCCGGCTCGATCTTGCGCTCGGCACGAGCTTCACCACGCTCAACATGATCGGCCAGGGCATCGACGCCGAGACGATCGCGGCCTATTTCCAGAAGGATCCGCAGACGCTGGTCGCGCACGGCGGGCAGGGCATCGCGACGCTGGACGACCTGCGCCACCGGCCGATCATGGTCGGCAAGTTCGCGCGGCAGGAGTTCTGGCAGTTCCTCAAGAGCCGCTACGGCTTCACCGACGATCAGCTCCGCGCCTATGACAGCAACCCTTCCGCCTTCCTCGCCGATCCGGCCGCGATCGCGCAGGGCTATGCGACGCAGGACGGGATGCTGTTCGGCAGCCGCATGAAGGAGCCGATGGTGAGCTTCCTGCTCGCCGACCATGGCTTCGACAATTACAGCCAGACGGTCTTCGGGATGCGCCCCTGGATCGATGCCCACCGGCAAGCGGTGCGCCGCTTCGTCCGCGCCACCGCCCAGGGCTATCGCGACTGCACGCTCGGCGACGCCCGCACCGCGATGCGGGCGGTGCTGGAGCGCAACCCCGAGCATGGCGTGCCGCTCTACTATTTCAAGCAGCGCAAGATGCGCGAGCTCGGCATGGTCACCGGCGGCGACGCGGCCACGCTCGGCGTGGGCGCGATGACCGATGCGCGGTGGAAGCACTTCTTCGGGACGATGGTGGCGGCCGGGCTCTACCCGGCGACGCTCGACTATCGCCGCGCCTTCACGCTCGAGTTCCTCGGGCCCGACGATCGGGTGATGCCGTGACGACACGCCCGCTCGTCACCCTCGAAGGCGTCGGCAAGACCTATCCCAACGGGCTTCGCGCGCTGGACGGCATCACGCTCTCGATCCCGTCGACGCCGCAGTTCGTGAGCCTGCTCGGCCCCTCGGGCTGCGGCAAGAGCACGCTGCTGCGGATCATCGCCGGGCTGGAGCGCGCGAGCGAAGGCGCGATCGACTGGCCGACCGCCGTCCACGACGCCGCCGGCGAGCCCAGGCGGAGCGTCGGCTTCGTCTTCCAGGAGCCGACGCTGATGCCCTGGGCGACGGTGTTCGAGAACGTCTACCTGCCGTTCCGGATCGCGCGGCAGCCCCGCCGCGCGGTGCGCGAGCGGATCATGGCCGCGCTCGCGATGGTGCATCTCGAGGCGTTCGCGCGCGCCTATCCGCGCGAGCTCTCGGGCGGCATGCGGATGCGCGTCTCGATCGCGCGCGCGCTGGCGCTCAGGCCGCAGGTGCTGCTGATGGACGAGCCGTTCGCGGCGCTCGACGAGATCACCCGGCTCAAGCTCAACGACGACCTGCTCGCGCTCTGGCGGCAGGCGCGCACGACCGTCGTGTTCGTCACGCACAGCGTGTTCGAATCCGTCTATCTGTCCGACCGGATCGTCACCATGGCGGCCGGTCCCGGGCGGATCGTCTCCGATCTGCCGATCGCGGCGCCCTATCCGCGCGGCGAGGCCTTCCGTACCTCGGCGGCCTACAACGATCATTGCCGCGCGATCTCGGCCGAGCTGCGCCGCGCCACCAGCGACGACGGGGAGACCGGCCGATGACGCGCGAGACGGCCGGACGGGCGATCGAGGCGATCGCGCCGCTGCTCTTCATCGCCGGCCTGCTCCTGCTGTGGGAGGCCGGCGTGCGCGCGGGCGGCGTGGCCGAATTCATCCTGCCCGGACCGATCGCGATCGGCCGCGCGCTCGCGAGCGACTTCCCGCTGCTCTTCCCCGCGCTCGTCTTCACCGTCGGCGTGACGGTGACGGCGTTCCTCGGCGCCGCGATCCTCGGGCTGCTGCTCGCGATGCTGATGGCGAGCTCGCGCTGGATGGAGCGGATGCTCTATCCGCTCGCGGTGGTGTTCCAGGTGACGCCGGTGGTGGCGATCGCGCCGCTCATCATCATCTGGGTGCGCGACACGCGGCTCTCGCTGCTGATCTGCGCCTGGCTGGTCGCCTTCTTCCCGGTCGTCGCCAACGCCACCGCCGGCCTGCGCGGCACCGACGCCAATCTCGTCAGCCTGTTCCGGCTCTACGGCGCCTCGCGCGCGCAGAGCATGGCCTGGCTGCGGCTGCCCGCCGCCATGCCCTATTATCTCGCCGGGCTGCGCATCGCCGGCGGGCTGTCGCTGATCGGCGCGGTGGTCGCCGAGTTCGTCGCCGGCACCGGCGGCACGCGCTCCGGGCTCGCCTTCGTGATCGTCGAGTCCGGCTACCGGCTCGACATGGCGCGGATGTTCGCCGCGCTGTTCCTCATCTCGCTCACCGGCATCCTGCTCTACGCGCTGCTGAGCCGGCTGACCCGGCTGGTGCTCCGCCACTGGCACGAGAGCGCGATCGGCGGCGCGGGGTGAGCGGCGGCTTCGCGATCCGCGGGGACGCCTTCCACACGCCGACGCGGGGCCGGCTGGAAGCGCTGCCGGATTGCCTCATCGAGATCGCCGGCGACGGGCGGATCGCGCGCGTCACGCCGGCCGGCGATCCCGCGCATGAGGCGCGGCTGGCGGGCGCCGGCGCGCTCCTCGCGCTCGGCCCGGATCGCTGGCTGCTGCCGGGGCTGATCGACCTCCATGTCCACGCGCCGCAATGGCCGCAGCTCGGCAAGGCGCTCGACCTGCCGCTCGAGGACTGGCTGCGGCGCCATACCTTCCCGCTCGAGGCGCGCTTCGCCGACACCGGCTATGCGCGCGAGGTCTATGCCGACCTCGTCGCGACGCTGCTCGCCAACGGCACCACCACCGCGGTCTATTTCGCGACCACGCATGTCGAGGCGACGGTGGCGCTGGCCGGGATCTGCCTCGCGCGCGGCCAGCGCGCGCTCGTCGGCCGGGTCGCGATGGACCACCCCGGGCAATGCCCGGACTATTATCGGGATCGCGACGCCGCCGACGCGCTCGCCGCCACCGGCGAGACGATCGATCGCATCCGCGCGCTCGGCGCCGGCGAGGAGCGGCCGCTGGTGCTGCCGGCGATCACGCCGCGCTTCCTGCCGAGCTGCACCGACGCGCTGCTCCAGGGCCTCGGCGATCTCGCCCGCGCGACCGGCTGCCATGTCCAGACCCACTGTTCCGAGAGCGACTGGGAGGTGGCGCATGGCGCCGCGCGCTTCGGGTGCGGCGATACCGAGACGCTCGATCGCTTCGGCCTGCTGTCGACCCGCGCGGTGCTGGCGCACGGCAATTTCGCGACGGCGGCCGATCGCGCGATCCTGAAGGCGCGCGGCGCCGCGATCGCGCACTGCCCGCTCTCCAACGCCTATTTCGCGGGCGCCGCGCTGCCGCTGCGCGAGGCGCTCGACGAGGGGCTGCATCTCGGCCTCGGCAGCGACATCGCCGGCGGCAGCTCGGCCTCGCTGCTCGATAACGCGCGCATGGCGATGACGGTCGCGCGCCTGCGGGCGAGCGGCGTCGATGCCGCCCTGCCGGCGCACGCGCGTGGCGTGGCCGGCGCCGCCGTCACCGTGCCCGAGGCGTTCTGGCTCGCGACCGCCGGCGGCGGCGAGGCGCTCGGGCTGCCGATCGGCGCCTTCGTGGCGGGGCATGAGTTCGACGCCATGCTGATCGACGGCCGCGCACCCGGCGGCGAGCTGCGGATCGCGCCGCGCGACAGCCCCGCCGAACGCTTCGAGACGATCGTGCGGGCGACGCGCCGGAGCGACATCGCGGCGGTGTGGGTGCGCGGCCGGCAGGTGAGCGGGCGTCCTCAATTTCAGAACGGATGAGGCGACAATTGCACATGGCAGCAACCCCCGGTGCCGACCATAGCACCGCCACCGCTGCCGGCGACGGACATGGGGATCGGATGCAGAGCTCGACCGAAGCGAAGGCGGACGTGGCCCGCGCGCCGACGGCCCGCGTGCCGATGCCGCGCGGCTGCACCTTCGCGGCCGCCGACTGGGCGATCCTGTCGCGACACTGGTTCCCGATCGCGCGGATCGCCGACCTCGCCGCCAGGCCGGTCGCCGCCAGGCTGCTCGATGTGCCGCTCGTCGTCTACCGGACGCCGGCGGGCGTGCATGTCGCGCGCGATCTCTGCCCGCACCGTGGCGTGCCGCTCAGCATGGGCTGGATCGAGGGCGACGAGATCGTCTGCGCCTATCACGGCCTGCGCTACGGCCCCGACGGCCGCTGCCGGAAGATCCCCGCCCAGCCCAATGTCCGTCCTTCCGCGATCTTCGCGATGACGATGCTGCCGGCGATCGAGCGCTACGGGCTCGTCTGGACCAGCCTCGATCCCGGGCGGGAGGCCGATGCCATCGCGCCGTTCGATCACTGGGACGATGCCGGCTATCAGCGGATCGTCCCGCCCCCCGTCGACATCGCCGCGGCGCCCGGGCGCCAGGTCGAGGGCTTCGTCGACGTCGCCCATTTCGCGTGGGTGCATCATGAGGCGTTCGCCGATCGCGAGAACCCGATCGTGCCGCTCTACAAGACGCGGACGGCCGGCAACCGCGTGCATACCGAATATCGCAGCAGCGTGAGCAACTTCCCCAAGGCGCTCCAGCATCTCGAGCCGCCGGGGTTCGAATGGCTGCGCGTGTTCGACGTCTATCCGCCGTTCACCGCCACGCTGACCGTCCACTTCCCGGGCGCGGACCGGCTGCACATCATGAACGCCGCGAGCCCGGTGTCGGCGCGGCAGACCCGGCTGTTCGTGCCGCTGCTCCGCAACTTCGATCGCACCGGGTCGCTCGACGAGGTCTATGCCTTCAACGCGCAGATCTTCGACGAGGATCGGCGGATCGTCGAGGCGCAGCATCCCGAGGATCTGCCGCTCGAGCTCGGCGACGAGGCCCATTTCGCGGCCGACCTGACCGCGGTGACCTACCGGAAGCTGCTGAAGGCGATGGGGCTGTCGTTGCAGCAGGCGGGCTAGGTCGTGGTGAGCCTAGCGCGGCCGCTTCAGCGGCTCGCGATCGGCCCCGGTGCCGGCAGCCAGTCGTCGAACGACGGGGTGTCGACCACCTTCCAGGGGATGCCGCGCCGGTTCAGGAAGAAGCGCCGCATCTCGCCCTGCGTGAACGGCCGCGAGCCGACGCGTCCGAACACCGCGATCTGCCCGCCCTCCTCGTCGACCGCGCGATCGCGGTCGAGCCCCTTGGAGAGCGCGAGCGCGGGCGAGGGGGTGCGCGCCCAGGCGATCAGCTCGGGCCTGGGCGCGGGCGAGAAGCCGTAGAAATTGGGCTGGCTCGCCGGCGAGGTGAGCTGGATCACCTTCACGCCGTTCTTCCCGTCCGCGACATAGGCGAACAGCGAGGCGTTGGTGGAGCCGACGATCACGTCCTCGGCATCGTTCAACTGCCCGTCGAAGGTGACCTTCTGGTAGAGCCTGGGCGCCGCCGGATTCTTCACGTCGAGGATGACCAGCCCGTCCTGCTTGGCGGCGACATAGGCATAGGTGCGCGCCACATAGATGCGCCGCGCGTCGGCCAGCGGGAAGGTGGACCGCGGCAGAGCGACCGGGTGCAGCATGTCGGTGGCGTCGAACAGCCGCACGCCGTCGGCGCTCGTCACCCACAGGTAGCGAAACTGGAGCGCGGAGGCGCGCGCGTCGCGCACCGGGAGCGTCGCGGTGATGCGCGGGTGGAGCGGATCGTCGAGATCGACCACGACCAGGCCGGCCCGCGCGGCGATATAGGCGATGTGGCCGGCGAGGGTGATGTGGCGCGCGCCGTCGAGCGCGTGATCGGGGTTCCAGGCGAGCGCGCGCTTCAGGCTGTTGTTGCGCGGATCGCCGTCGACGAGGCTGTCGATGTCGACGAGGATCAGGCCCTCGGCCGCGTCGGTGACCACGGCATAGCTGTAGATCGGATGGAACGGCTGCTCCTGGTTCATCGCGCGGAGCCTGGCGGTGTTGCGGTTGGGATTGATCGGCTGATCGGTGGGCAGCGCCATGCAGGTGGCGTCGGCGGTCGCGACATGGGTGTTGTCGGCGAGCGGCGAGAAGGGCGCGCCGATGATCTTGTCCGAAAAACCCTTGTTGGCGACCGAGGCGACGTCATAGGCGCGGAAGCCGCCACGCCCTTCCGCGACATAGAGATATTCGCCGCGAAGCTGGACGCAACGCGCGGCGCCGCCGGTGCCGTGGACGATGTTGCGGATGTCCTCGAGCGGGTGGGTCTCGCCGGAGCCCTTGGCGTCGAAACGCTTGCCGCGCACCCAGTCGATCAGCTCGCGCTTGTTCCGCTCGACGTGCAGCCGGTAATAGTCGGGATAGGCGTAGCGCTGGAGATAGGAGCCGAACACCGCCTGCGGCTCGTCCCATTCGGTGACGCGCACCGCCTCGATGGCGTTCGCCAGGCCCGTGTAGACGTGCAGCCCCACGAAGTTCACGAAGTTGGTGCCCTGCAGCAGGAGCTGCGCCATGATCGCGTTGTTGTCGTCCTTCGCCGACAGATGGCAGTCCGAGC
>CAXTPE010000005.1:0-33381 GCA_964245925.1 uncultured Sphingomonadaceae bacterium | reverse complement strand
GCGCCGGCCGCGGGCGGCGACGACATGCCGCCGCCGGCGCGCCGGTCGATGGCGCCGTCGCCCGGCGCACGGGACATGCCGAGCGCCGCCGCCACGGCGCGCATCTCGCCGCCGTCGCCATCGCGCCGCGCCGCCGCCGCGAGCGCCCGGACGACGGGCGAGGCCGCCATCGCCGCTCCGGCGACCGGCACCGGCACCGGCACATCACCGGCGACGACGCTCCGCGGCCGTGGCTCGGCCGGACGGCCGGACGGCCGGGCGAGGCGGCCAAGCCGGATGCCGCCCGCGATGGTCGCGGCGACGCGGACCGAGGCGAGGGCCGCGAGGCTGAACACCAGCACCACCAGCCCGATCGGGGTCACATCGTCGAACTCGAACCGGCCGTCCGCCTGCTGGCCGATCATGGTATCGAGCAGCGGCGAGAGGATCGCGAGCTCGATCGCGGCGAGGATCAGCACGAACAGCGGCAGCACCGCCGCCGCCGTCAGCGCGCGCAGCCAGCCTTCCAGCAGGCCCCGCGTCGCGTCGAACAGCAGGAAGCCCGCGACCAGCGGAGTGATCGCCAGCAGCAGCGCCAGCAGGACGCGCGAGACGACCAGCAGGCCGAGCGTCGAGACCATCAGCAGGAACGACGAGACGTTGAGCGTCATCGCCGCGGTCGGCGCGCCGCCGACCAGCGGGGATGCGATGCCGGCGCGCGTCCGCCAGCCGACGCTCAATTGCTCGATCCGGTCGAGCGCCGTCTGCACGCCGGCGAGCGGCGGCGGCGCGTCGATCGCGACGACGAGATCGCCGGCGATCCGCGCCGGCGCGCGCGCGACGGCGTCGTAGGCGACCGCCTGGAACGACGACCAGGAGGCCGCGAGCAGCAGCACCACGCCCAGCCGGACCGCGAGCCCGACGACCTCGCCGAGCGCCAGCCCCCGCCCCAGCAGCAGCCGGTAGCCATAGAGCGCGACCGCGATCACCATCAGCGACGTCAGCATCGCCGTGGCCGCCCCGCCCGGGTCCGCCAGCGCCGCATAGCCGCGCTCGACGAGGCCCGAGGCCTGGCAGTCGGTGGTCGCGAGCAGGCTGGCGACGAGGCCCGTCGCGGGGGTCGCGCCGCAGAGGTCCGGGTTCATGCGGCGGCCAGCAGGCGGGGCAGCCAGCGCGCGGGTGCGTCGCCGACCTCCTCGCGGATGCGGTCGAGCAGCCGGATCGTCGATTCGCGCCCCGACAGCACGGTCAGCAGATCGGGCTCCGACGCCAGGTTGAGGCGCACGACGACGCTGTCGGCGCCGTGCTTGACGAGGAAGGCGCGCGCGGTCTCCGGCATCGCGCGGACGATGTCATATTCCTGCTCCGTCAGCCCGAAGCCGCCGACATAGTCCCGGGCCTGAGCGCTCGCATTGGCCATGAAGATCTGCGTGCCGGCCTGCTCGATGATCGCGCTCGCGATCCGGCTCTGGAGCGCGTCGGACGCGGACTGGGTGGCGAAGCCGACGATCCCGCCGCGCTTGCGGATGGTCTTCTCCCAGTCGCGGATGCGCGCCACGAACACGTCGTCGTCGAGCGCCTTCCAGCCCTCGTCGACGACGATGATCGTCGGCGTCCCGTCGAGCCGCTCCTCGACCCGGTGGAACAGGTAGAGCATCGTCGGCGCGCGCAGCGCCGGCTGGTCGAGGATCGCGGTCATGTCGAAGCCGAGCGTCGCGGTCGACAGGTCCAGCTCGTCGACCGCGTTGTCGAACAGCCAGGCGAACTCGCCCGCCGAATGCCATGGCGCGAGCCGCGCGGCGATGTCGCCGGCCGAGGCGCGCCCGCGCCCGCGGAACAGCTCGGCGACATGGCGCAGCCGGCGCAGCTCGCGGGGCCCTCGCATCGCGGTGTCGATCGCATCCGCGATCCAGCCGCTCTCCTCGGCGCCGAGCGGCGCTCCGTCGGCGGCCGCGAGCCGGCCGAGCCATTCGCCGAGGAAGCGGCGGTTGACCGGCGTGTCCGGCAGCGCGAGCGGGTTCATCCGCGTCGGCTCGCCGGGGCGCAGCGCCTCGTAGGTGCCGCCGATCGCGCGCAGGAAGATCTCCGCGCCGCGATCCTTGTCGAAGAAGACGATGCGCGGATCGAACCGCCGCGCCTGCGCCAGCAGGAACGACAGCACCACCGTCTTGCCCGATCCGGACGGGCCGATGATCGTGAAATTGCCGAGGTCGCCACGGTGGAAGTTGAAGAAATAGGGGCCCGCCGCGGTGGTCTCGAACAATGTGACGGCGTCGCCCCAGTGATTGCCCTCGGCGCGGCCGACGGGGAAGTTGTGCGCGCTCGCGAAGCCCGCGAAATTGGCGGTCGACACCAGCGCCCGCCTGGCGACATAGTCGAAATTGCCCGGGAACTGCGCCCAGAACGCCGCCTCGAGCCCGAGCTCCTCGCGGACGACGGCGAAGCCGGTCTCGGCGAGCGCCGCCTGCACCTCGCCGGTCGCGACATCCAGCGCCCGGGGGTCGGCGGCGCGGATCAGGATCGAGAGATGATGCTCGCCGAAGCCGGCCCGCCCCGCCGCGACATCGTCCTTCGCCGCCGCGAGCTCGGCGCGGAGCGACACCGCGGCATCGTCGGCCGAGCGCATCCGGCGGAGCGCCAGGTCCATCCGGTCCAGCGCCGGGCCGCGATCGACGAAGGCGAAGCTCTGCGTCACCTGCATCGCGAAGGGGAGCCGGTAGATGTCGTCGAGCATGCCCGCCGAGGTGACGCCCGGATAATCCTTGGCCGACAGGATCGCGGCGAACTCGGCCGGCTCGCCATCGACCGCGCCGAGCTCGATCATGTCCGCTCCGAAGGCGATCGTGCGGCGCGCCACGGCATGGCCGAGATCGCCGGTCGGCAGCAGCATCGGCGTCGCCACGCCGTTGAACAGCTCGGCCAGCAGTTCGAGCGGCTGCGAGGCGAGCCCGCGCGGCGCCTCATAGGCGGTCAGCAGCGCGGGGCCATAGGGCGCGAGCGCCGCCATCAGCTGCTCGCGCGCCTGATCGAGCAGGCGCAGATCGGCGCCGCGCTCGCCCGCCGGCGGCGCGCCCGCTCCCCCCGCGCCCGCTCCCACCGCGCCGAGCAGCCGTTCCGCCCAGCCGGCGCGCCCGCGCGGCGGCCGGACGATCAGCGTCAGATAGAGATCGTTGACGAACAGCCGCCGCGACGCGAGGCGGGAGCGCCACGCCGCATCCAGCCCGGTGCTGAACGCGTCGCCGAACCGGCCCTCGAAGCGCGGCTCGACCGGGCGGCGGACGACATGATGGACGAGCGCGAAGCGCGAGGACGCGATCGACCGGAGCATCGCGTCGCGCATCGCCAGCCGGCCGTCGAGATCGGCGCGGCCGATCGTCTCGAACGGCAGCCCGTCGAGCCTGACGACCTGCATCAGCAGGCCGTTGCGCGTCAGCAGCGTGTGATCGTCCTGCTGGACCAGATAGGGGAGATGGATACCGGCGGCGGCCTCGGCGCGCGCGGCGGCGCTACGGGCAGTAGACATTCGCGCCTCGCAGCCGGTGGTTGGCGACGCGCGGCGTGCGGCGCAGCCGCGTCATCCACAATGCCATGACGTGCGGATCGCGCAGATGCGCGGCATAGCCGATGCCGTGGACGAGGAGCGGCGGCAGGAGCGCGAGCGGCGTCTTGAAGACGATGAAGAGCTCGGCCGCGAGGATGCCGTTCAGCACGAAGAAGGGGTAGGTCACGCCCGCCACCAGCTGCGGGCGGGCGAGCGCGCGGAACAGCGGATCGGCCATCAGCCGGCGACCGAACGGATGCCGCCGACGATCGAGGCCGCGCCGAACAGGATGAACAGGCCGAGCACGACGGTCGCGCCATATCTCCAGTTGATCCGCCCGGTCAGCATCATGAACCCGACCGCGGCGACCGCGATGACCGCGACGGCGGTCGCGACATTGCCGAGCAGCGTGCCCTGCAGCCAATCGACCGCGCCGATGATCGGCCCCGATCCGGCGGGGTCGGGCGCGGCATATTGGGCGGTGGCGGGGCCTGCGCCGAGCAGGGCCGGCAGCGCGAGTGGCGGGCGTCGTTTCACGGGTCAGGGCACCTCGATGAGCATCGAATCAACGTCGGCCGCCGGTGGTATCATAACCGCCTCGCGGGCCACAGGAACGAGCGCTCCCCGCCAGCGCGACAGGACCGACGCGACATAGGCGCGGGTCTCCGCATAGGGCGGGATCCCGCCCCAGCGCAGCACCGCGCCCGGACCGGCGTTATAGGCCGCGAGCGCCAGCGGCACGCTCCGGAAGCGCGCGATCATGCGCGCGAGATAGCGCGCGCCGCCGCCGATGTTCGCGTCGCGGTCGCGCGGATCGACGCCGAGCGCTGCGGCGGTCGCGGGCATGAGCTGCATGATGCCGAGCGCACCCTTCGGGCTGACGGCCGCCGTCGCGCCGCGCGATTCGGCCCACGCCACGGCGCGCAGCAGCGTCGCGTCGACGGCCTCGGCGCGGCCGGCGCGATCGAACGGGTCGGCGGCGGCGGCGGGTGCCGCCACGGCCCGCGGATCCGCGCCGTCGACGAAGCGGGTCGGTCCGCTGAAGACGCGGGTGGCGCCGTCGTCGCCGATCTCGATCACCTGGCAGCGGGCCGGCGCGGCGGCCGCGAGCGCGGCGATCGCCGCCAGCATCGGCCGCATCGGCCGGCAACGCTGCCCTGTCGTCCTCATTCCATATGATCCGGTCCACGGCCCGGCACGAGATGCCACGGGGACGAATAGGTCGGCGCCGATGGGCAGGCAAGTTCGGCGCCCCGGTCCGCGCCGGGCGGATGGGATTGGCGCGCGGCGTCCTTTCGGCTAATGGCCGCGCCGAAGCGGGGCGCGAGCCCTGCTTCACAGATCGCGCCGGTGCCCCGAGAGGGGCTTGAATGCGGAATGCGGTGAGGGAGGCTCGCCTCCCGAATCCGCGGCTGTCCCTGCAACTGTAAGCGGCGAGCGAGATGCACACGTCCGGTCATCGAGCCGGGCAGCCACTGGGTCGCGAGACCTGGGAAGGCGTGCATCGAGCCTTGACCCGCGAGCCAGGAGACCTGCCGGCGCTGTCGCTCATGCTTTGGTCCAGGGGATGGCCGGGGCACGGAACGAGTCCGTTCGAGCGACGAACGGACATCCAGCAAGGCATGGCTTTGCTGGATGTCCGAACCGTGCGGCTGGGGCCGCAACGGCGCTGGGCAGGCCGGGCATCGCGTCCGTTCGTCCCGCCGGCGCCGGCGCTCGCGCATGCGAGAACGGCCCCCGCCGCGTCGTCCGTTCGACGCGGGGGGACTATCATGAAGACCATCATCGGCTCGTTGCTGGCGCTCGTCGCCGCCACGCCCACGCCCACGCCCGCGCGGACCACGCCGGGCGATACCGATCAGGATCGGGACATCGTCGTCACCGCGTCGCGCGTCACGACAACGGCACGAGAGATCGGCAGCGCCGTGTCCATCGTGACCGACGCGGACATCGCGAAGAACCAGATCGTCTTCGTCAAGGACATCCTCCAGGATCTGCCCGGCGTGCAGGTTTCCACCGATCGGCCCGGGGACTACACGAACGTCAGCATCCGGGGGTCCAACAACGACGAAGTCCTGTGGCTGATCGACGGTATCGCGCTGGGCGATCCCAGCTCGACCAGCACCCAGTTCCAGGCCGATCACCTCATCACCCGGGACATCTCGCGGATCGAGGTGTTGCGCGGCAACCAGAGCTCGCTCTATGGATCCGATGCGATCGGGGGCGTCGTCAACATCATCACCCAGCGCGCGACCGAGGCGGGCCTCAAGGTCGATGCCGAGGCCGAGGCCGGCTCCCATGGCACCCTCGACGGCGGCGCTTCCCTGCTGGGGAAATCGGGCGCGATCGACTTCCGCCTGACCGGGACCGGCTACCGCCAGACCGGGCCGTCGCTGACCGACCCGGCCACCGCCACCGGCCCGGTGACGGAAAGCGACGGATATTGGCGCTACGGCGTCAGCGGACGCGTGGGCGCGCGGGCGTCCGCGAACCTGTCGTTCCAGGCGCTCGGATCCTGGCTCGACAGCTTCTCCGACCTCGACGACACCACCTCGGACAGCGACGACACCGTCAGGAAGATCGAATATTCGGCCGCCGTCCAGGGCAGCTACAAAAGCGGCGAGGGCAAGTTCAAGGCGGATCTGACGGGCAGCCATTATGTCGCGCGCCGCCTGTATTTCGGCGTGTACGACAGGCCGGACGGCGATCTGTATCGCGGCATCAAGGACGCGCTCTCGCTGGCGCTTTCCTATGGCGCGAACGGCCCGATCAGCGTTGCCGCCGGCGGCGATTACGAGCAGGAGCACACGACCCAGAACACCAGCTTCTCGGGCAATTTCCTCGCATCGACGAACAGCAGGTCGGGCTATGCCGAGGTCGCGGTGCGGCCGGTCGCGGGCGTGACGATCACCGGCGCGGGCCGGATCGACGACAACAGCAGGTTCGGCGAATTCGATACGTATCGCGGAACGATCGCCTATGCCTTCGGGCCGGCGAAACTCCGCGCGAGCTATGGCACGGGCGCCAAGTCACCGGGCCTCTACCAGCTCTTCGACCCGACCTACGGCAACCCGGACCTCAAGGCGGAAACCGGCAGCGGCGGCGATGTCGGCATCGACCTTGCCTTGGGCGCGCAGCTCGCGGCCCAGTTGACCTGTTTCTTCAACAGGAAGAAGCACGAGATCAACTTCGACGCCAGCAGGCCCCCCTTTGGCGGTTACGGGCAGTTCGGCCGGACGCGGGCGCGGGGCGCGGAGGTCGGCATCGTGGCGCGGCCCTTGCCCTGGCTCGGCCTGAACCAGAGCTTCACCTACATCGATCACAAGGTCGATGATGCCATGCTCGGCGGCTATGTCGCGAGCGGGCGGCCGAAATATTCGGGAACCACCACGGTCACGATCACGCCGGCGAGGCGGGCGTCGCTGACGGCGCGGGTCCGCTACCGCGACGGCGACGCCTCCGGCCATGGCGGGGCGACGCGGCGCTATGCCGTCGCCGATCTGCTCGGTTCCTATGGCATCACCGGCGGGATCGAGGTCTACGGCCGCGTGGTGAACCTGTTCGATAAGCAATATCAGGTGACCTATGGCGTCAACACGCTGGGGCTGAGCGCTTATGGCGGCGTCCGGGTCTCGTTCTGAGCGCCTTTCGCGGAGAAGCACATGACCCGAACCATCGCCATGGCGCCTCGGCGCGGCGCCGACGGGCGGATCGTCGCCGAGACCTGGCCCCTGCCGCTCGACGAGGCCTGGCTGGAGACCCTGTTCCGCGACCTGTTCGAGAATCACTGGTCCGGGCTGACCTTCGGGCCGATGATCGAGGGGGGCGCCTATGAGCTGCGCGCGCCCGGCAAGCCGGCGCGGCTGGCGGTCGACGATGGCTATCTGACCGTGCATTGGGGCAGGGGCGGGCACTTCCATCTGTGCATCGGCGAAACCCGCGGCCCGGCCGCCAATCCCAATCCGCCGGAGCTGATCGCCCACCGGCGCCCCGGCGCGGTGGCCCTCGTGCGCGGGCTGGACCGCGCCGGCGATCCCGTCACCTGGTCGATCGAGGCGAAGAACGGCCGTGGCGAATCGACGTTGAGCATCTACTTCCCCAATCCGTTCCTGACGGACGAGGACGGTCTGGCCGATCGGCCGGACTGGTCGCGCCTGTCGCTCTGGCGGCATGTGCTCGCCACCTATGCCGGCGTCGGACCGGACGGGCGCGACACGTCGGGCAAGGGGTTCGGCCATTGAGAGCCGCCGGCGCGATGCTGGCGGCGGCCTGCCTGTCGCGGGCGGTCGGCGCGGCGCCCCCCGCCGCGCCGCCGCGGGTCGCGTCCTTTGGAATATGCGCCGACCAGATGGTCCTGCTGATGGCGCGGCGCGATCGCATCGCGTCGGTGTCGGCCGATGCCGCCGGTCCGCTCTCGGTGTTCGCCGATCGCGCGCGTGGCCTGCCGACCAATCGCGGCGGGGCCGAGGACGTGCTGGCATCGGGGGCCACGGTCCTGGTCACCAGCAGCCCGCTCGACAGGCAGAGCGCCGCCGCGCTCGCGAAATTCGGCGTCAGGGTCGTCGATGTGCCGCCCGCCGACGACTGGCCGGACATCGAGACCATGACGCGAACCGTCGCGGCGGCGATCGGCGAGCCCGGCAGGGGGCGCGCGGTGATCGCCGACATGCGGCGGCGGCTTGCGATATTGCGCCCGCGCACGCCGCGATCGACCTGGCCGACCGTCGTCTATTACCGGCCCGACGGCGGCGGCGCGGGACGCGGCACGTTCGTCGACGCCAGCCTCGCGGCGGCCGGGCTGCGCAATCTCCAGGCGGAGGACGGCCCCGCGGGCTGGAGCGGCATGCCGGTCGAGCGCACCGTCATGCGCCCGCCCGACGTCTTCGCGGTCAGCTATTTCGACACCAACCGGAACGGCCTTGCGGTGCTGCGGCGCAATCCGGTGCTCTGGGGCGCGGCGCGCCGCCGCCCGGTCATCGACGTGCCCGGCAGGTACTGGAATTGCGGCAGCCCGCTGCTGGTCGACGCGGTGGCGGCGCTCGCGCGGGCCAGCGCCCGCTACCGGCACGCGCGGCGCGCGCCGTGACCGCGCGTCCCTCGCGCCTGTCGCTGCTCTGCGCATCGCTGACCGTCGTCCTGCTTGCGCTGATGATCGGCTCGCTCGCGATCGGCTATGTCCGGATCCCGCCGGGCCGGCTGGTCTCCGCGGCGTTCGGGATCGGCGACGAGCGGACGCGGATCATCGTCCAGCAGCTCCGGATGCCGCGCATGCTGCTCGCGGTCCTGATCGGCGCGGCGCTCGGCGGCGCCGGCGCGGTGCTGCAGGGCCTGCTGCACAATCCGCTCGCCGAGCCGGGCACGCTGGGGATCAGCGGCGCCGCGAGCCTCGGCGCCGTCACCGCGTTATATTTCGGTCTCGCGGCCGCGTTTCCGCTCTCGCTGCCGATCTGCGCCATGACGGGCGCGGCGGCGGCGACGCTGGTCCTGCTGCTGGTCGCGAGGACCGGCGCGTCGACGCTGACGCTCATCCTGACCGGCGTCGGGATCGGCGGCGTCTCGATCGCGTTGACCTCGCTCGCGATGAACCTCTCGCCGAACGCCTATGCGGTCAGCGAGATCGCGATGTGGCTGCTCGGATCGGTCAAGGACCACACGTTCGACGATGTGCGGCTCGCGGCGCCGTTCGTCGGCTTGGGCCTGGCCGCGCTGATGATCGCCGCCCCCGGCCTGGACGCGCTGTCGCTGGGCGACGACACCGCCCGCACGCTCGGCGTCGATCTCGCGCGGACGCGGGCGCTGGCGATCATCGGCACCAGCCTCGCGGTGGGCGCGGGCGTCGCGGTCACCGGATCGGTCGGGTTCGTCGGGCTGATGATGCCCCATCTGATCCGGCCGCTCGTCGGCCATGTGCCGAGCAGGCTGGTGCTGCCGAGCATCATCGGCGGGGCGGCGCTGGTGCTGGCGGCGGATATTCTCGTCCGCCTGATCGCGGTCGGCCCCGAATTGCAGCTCGGTGTCGTCACCTCGCTCGTCGGCACCCCCTTCTTCCTCTATCTGGTGCTGCACCTCCAGCGGCAGCTCCGATGAGCGCGCTCGACGTCGACGGCGTGTCGGTGAAGCTCGCGCGACGCCCGGTGCTGCACGACATCTCGTTCGCGGCGGGCGGCGGCGCGTTCATCGGCCTGGTCGGGCCCAACGGCGCCGGCAAATCGACCCTGCTCAGGGCACTCGCGAACATCCTGCCGGCGACCGGCTCGATCCGGATCGACGGCGCGAGGCTCGCGGCATTGTCGCGGCGCGCGATCGGGCGCGCCATCGCCTACCTCGCGCAGGGAGACGCGGTACACTGGCCATTGTCGGTGCGCATGGTGGTAAGCCTCGGCCGCGCGCCGCATGCCGGGCCGCTGTCACGGATCGGCGACGCCGACGGCATGGCGATCGACCGGGCGATCGCGCGCACCGGCATCGCGGGCCTCGCCCGACGCGACGTCACCACGCTGTCGGGCGGCGAACGCGCGCGCGCGTTGCTCGCGCGGGCATTGGCGGTCGAGGCACCGATCCTGCTCGCCGACGAACCCGTGGGCGCGCTCGATCCGCGACATGGGCTGGCGATCATGCAGTTGCTGAAGGACGAGGCGGCGCGCGGCCGGCTGGTGATCGCCGTGCTGCACGATCTGGCGCTGGCCAGCCGCTTCTGCGACCGCCTGATCGTGTTGCGCGACGGCAGGCTCGCGGCCGACGGCGCGCCGCTCGACGTGCTCGCCGCCGGTTCGATCGAACGGCTGTACGACGTGTCGGGGCATCACGGCGCGCGCGACGGCGAGCGCTTCGTCATTCCCTGGCGGATCGTCGCGCCGTGATCCCCTGGCTTGCCGGTCCAGCCGGTCCCGCCGGTTACGGACGCGCGGACGGCAATGAAGCGTTGGCGTCTCGGCGCGGGGCCGCTATGGTCCTGCTCGGGCCGGGCGCGATGTGTCCGGCCCGAGATCGCGTCGGTGCCCCGTGAGGGGCTTAAACGGGAAGCGGTGCGGGAGCCGGCCGAAGCGGCTGGTTCCAGCCCCGTAGCTGTCCCTGCAACTGTAAGCGGCGAGCGCGATGCACTCGGCCCCCGGGATCGAACCCAGGAGGCAGTCACTGGAAACGCCCCGCGGCCGATCTGGGAAGACCGTGCATCAAGCCCAGACCCGCGAGCCAGGAGACCTGCCGGCGCAACGGTCGCTCTTGCCTTGGTCCAGGGGATGGCCGCGGCACGGTTCCTCCGTCTGAGCGACGAACCCGCGGCGAGGGCCGCATCGGTTCGCATGGCGGGCGCCCGCGTCCGCCGGCCATGCGCATCGACCGCTCGCGCGGAGGCCCTCGCCCATCGTCGCCCGACGCGCGAGGCCGACCCATGAGCATTGCCGCGCCTGTTTCCGCCACCGCACCCGATCCGCGCCCCGATCGCGGCTCCGATCTCGGCCCCGATCTCTGCAAGGTGCCGGTCACGATCGTGACCGGATTCCTGGGTGCTGGGAAGACGACGCTCATCAGCCATCTCATCCGCAACGCCGGCGGCCGCCGGCTGGCGATCGTCGTCAACGAGTTCGGCACGCTGGGCGTCGACGGCGACATCCTCAAATCCTGCGCGATCCCGGATTGCCCGGCGGAGAACATCGTCGAGCTCGCCAACGGTTGCATCTGCTGCACCGTGGCCGATGATTTCGTGCCGACCGTCGAGGCGCTGCTCGCCCTGATCCCGCGCCCCGACCATATCCTGATCGAGACATCGGGGCTGGCGCTGCCCAAGCCGCTGCTCAAGGCGTTCGACTGGCCGGCGATCCGCTCGCGCATCACCGTCGACGGGGTCATCGCCCTCGCCGATGCGGAGGCGGTGGCCGATGGCCGGTTCGCGCCGAACGTCGCGGCGCTGGACGCGCAGCGCGCCGCCGATCCGAGCATCGACCATGAGACGCCGCTGTCCGAGGTGTTCGGGGACCAGCTCGCCTGCGCCGACCTGGTGCTGCTGACCAAGACCGATCTGGCCGGCCCCGATGGCGTCGCCGCCGCGCGCGCGCTGATCGCGGCCGGGGCGCCGCGTCCGCTCCCGGTGATCGAGCTGCTCGAGGGGATGATCGATCCGCGCGTGATCCTGGGGCTGGGCGCCGCCGCCGAGGACGACATCGCCGCCCGCCCCTCGCATCACGACGGCGACGCCGATCACGAGCATGACGATTTCGACAGCACCGTGATCGAGATCGGCGAGATCGGCGATCCGGCCGACCTTGCCGGCCGGATCGAGACGCTGGCGCGCGAGCACGGCATCCTGCGCGTGAAGGGCCATGTCTCGGTCGCGGGCAAGCCGATGCGGCTGCTGGTCCAGGCGGTCGGCGCGCGGGTGCGCAGCCAGTACGACCGGCCGTGGCGCGATGGCGAGCGGCGCGCGACCCGGCTGGTGGTGATCGCCGAGCGCGGCGACATCGACGCGGCGGCGATCCGGGCCGTGCTCGAGGCCTGATCCGCGATGCACGTCGTCTTCCGCGAGAGCCACGGCCTGGAGGAGACGGCCACGCCGCGCGATCTCGGGCAGGCGCCCGCGGAGCTGGTGGTGCTGTCCTTTTCCGACAGCGATCTCGGTGCGTTCGCGGCCGGGTGGCATCGCGCGCGGCAGGCGGGCACGCCGCTGCCCGCGCTGCGGCTCGCAAATCTCGTCGCGCTGGCGCACCCGCTGTCGGTCGACACCTATGTCGAGAACACGCTCGCCGGCGCCAGGGGCATATTGATCCGGCTGATCGGCGGGCGGGCCTATTGGAGCTATGGCCTCCAGCAGATCGAGATGCTTGCCCGCGCGCGCGGCATCGCGCTCGCGGTCGTGCCCGCCGATGGCCGCGGCGATCCGCGCCTCGATGCCGCATCGACGCTGCCGGTCTCGACGCTCCACCAGCTCGCCGGGCTGTGCGACGCCGGCGGCGCGGTCGCGGCGCAGGCCGCGCTCGCGCAGCTCGCGCTCGCGGCGGGGCTGTACGCCGGGCCGGTGCGGGGCGCGCGCGCGATCGCCGAGGTCGGCGGGTGGCGGCCGCGCGACGGCGCCGTCTGCCCGGCTGCCTTCGCGCTCGCGTCGCCGAGGCCGCGCATCCTGCTGGTCTTCTACCGCGCCTATCTGTCGGCCGCCGACACCGATCCGCTCGAAGCGCTGCACGCCGCGTTGACGGCGGCGGGCTTCGACGTGCTCGGCCTGTTCCTGCCCTCGCTCAAGGCGCCCGGCGCGCGCGAATGGCTGGCGCGCTGGGCGCGGGCGCTGGCGCCGGCGGCGATCGTCAACGCCACCGCCTTTTCCGCGCGGGGCGAGGACGGCACGAGCCCGCTCGACGGGGCGGACGCGCCGGTCTTCCAGATCGCGCTGGCGACCTCGGATCGCGCGGCGTGGGAGGGGGCGGCGCGCGGCCTGTCGCCGGCCGATCTCGCCATGCATGTCGTGCTGCCCGAGGTCGACGGGCGGCTGTTCGCCGGCGTCGCCAGCTTCAAGCAGACGGCGTCGCGCGATGCCGATCTTCAGTTCGCGCGCGTCGAGCATCGCGCCGAACCGGCCCGCATCGCCGCGATCGCCGCGCGGATCGCGGGCTGGGTGAAGCTCGGCCGGACGCCCGCCGCCCGCCGCCGGGTGGCGCTCGTCCTCTCGACCTATCCCGGCAAGGCGCACCGCATGGCGCATGCGGTGGGGCTCGACGCGCTCGCCTCCGCCGATGCGATCCTCGCCGATCTGGCCGGCGCGGGATATGCCACCGTCCTCGGCACGGACCTGACGGCCGCGCTCCGGACCGAGCGGCTGTGCTGGCCGCTGGCGGCCTACCGCGCCGCATCGGCGACGTTGCCGGAGGCGCTGCGGGACCAGCTCGCGCGGGCTTGGGGATCGCCCGAAGACGATCCGGCCGTCGCGGACGGGGCGTTCGCGTTCGCGGCGGTCCGCGCCGGCAACGTCGTCATCGCGCTCCAGCCCGAACGCGGCGAGCCGGCGACGCGCGGCGACGACTATCACGATCTCGCGCGCTGCCCGCGCCACGGCTATGTCGCCTTCTATCTCTGGCTGCGGTCGGCGGGGATCGACGCGCTGGTGCATATCGGCGCGCACGGCACGCTCGAATGGCTGCCGGGCAAGGCGGTGGCGCTGTCGGATGCCTGCTGGCCCGAGGCGCTGGCCGGCCCGCTCCCGGTCGTCTATCCCTTCATCGTCAACGATCCCGGCGAGGCGGCGCAGGCGAAGCGCCGGATCGGCGCGGTCACGCTGGGCCACCTGCCGCCACCGATGACGGTCGCGCGAAGCGGCGCCGGTCTTGCCCGGCTCGAGGCGCTGCTCGACGAATTCTCCAATGCCGAAGGGCTCGATCCGGCGCGGCGGCGCCGGCTCCAGGCGGACATCCGCGACGAGGCGCGCTCGTCTGGGCTGGAAGCGGAGCTCGGCCTGGGCGGCGCGATGTCGCCGGCCGAGGCGATCACGCGGATCGACCGCTTCGTCTGCGACGTGAAGGAGAGCCAGTTCGGCGACGGGCTGCACGTCTACGGGCGCGGCGAGCATGGCGCGGCCGAGCGCGCCGGGCTGCTCGCCGCGCTCGACGGGCGGCGCGTGCCGGCGGGGCCGTCGGGTTCGCCGTTCCGGGGCCGCGCGGACGTGCTGCCGACCGGCCGCAACCTCTATGCGATCGATCCCCGCGCGGTGCCGTCGCGCTCGGCGCACGAGCAGGGGATCAGGCTGGCCGACGAGCTGATCCGCCGCCACCTCCAGGATCATGGCGACTATCCGCGCGGGCTGGTGGTCGATCTGTGGGGTTCGGCGACGATGCGCACCGCGGGCGAGGAGTTCGCGATGGCGCTGCACCTGCTCGGCGCCGCGCCGGTATGGGACACCGGGTCCGAGCGGGTGACCGGGGTCGAGATCCTGCCGCTCGCGCTGTTCGATCGCC
Organism: uncultured Sphingomonadaceae bacterium; assembly: GCA_964245925.1. Classification (GTDB taxonomy): domain Bacteria; phylum Pseudomonadota; class Alphaproteobacteria; order Sphingomonadales; family Sphingomonadaceae; genus Solisphingomonas. The sequence continues at coordinate 18,927 of CAXTPE010000005.1, read as the reverse complement.
CGCGCATCGACGTCACGCTGCGCGTCTCCGGGCTGTTCCGCGATGCCTTCCCCACGCTGCCGGCGCTTTTCGGGCAGGCGGTCCGCGCCTTGTGCGCGCGCGACGAGCCGGGCGAGCGCAATCCGTTCGCCGGCACCGCGCCGTCGCCGCGCGTCTACGGGCCGCGACCGGGCCGCTATGGGCTGGCGCTCGGCGACGCCGCCGAGACCTATGCCGCCGACGCGCGGCGGGCGGCGGGCGAGGCGTGGCTGGCGGGCTCCAGCCATGCGTTCGATGGCGGCGGCGACGTCTCCGACCCCGCGGGTCTGCGGCGGCGGGTCGCGGCGGCGGACGCCTTCGTGCACCTCCAGGATCTGCCCGAGACCGATCTGCTGCTCTCCGCCGACTATGCCGCGCACGAGGCCGGGTTCGCCGCCGCGCAATCGGTGACCGGCGGTCGCGCGGCGCTGTATCATCTCGATGCGCGCAACCCGGCGGCGTTGGCGGCGCGCACGCTGGGCGAGGAGGTCGCGCGGGTGGTGCGCGCGCGGGCGGCGCATCCGGGCTGGGTCGCCGGCATGATGCGCCACGGTTTGCGCGGCGGCGCCGAGCTGTCGGCGACGCTCGATCATCTCGGCGCGTTCGCGCATCTGGCGGATGCCGTGCCCTCGCGGCTGATCGACCTCTATCATGACGCGACGCTGGGCCGGGACGAGGTGCGCGCCTTCCTCGCGCGCGAGAACCCGGGCGCGCTCGCCGCGATGCGCGCGAGGTTCGCGGCGCTGCGCGAGGCGGGGCTCTGGCGGACGCGGCGCAACTCGATCCTCGCCGGATTGGACGCGGCATGAACGCGTTCGCGGTCAGGGGCTGGTGTCCCGGCGCGTGGCGGCCGATGCGATCGGGCGACGGGCTGCTGGTGCGGGTGCGTCCGCGCCTCGGCCGGCTCGATCGCGCGCAGGTGCTGGGGCTGTGCGAGGCCGCGCTTGCCCATGGCAACGGCCAGATCGATGCGACGCGGCGCGGCAACCTCCAGCTTCGCGGGGTCGGCGAGGCCGGCTGGCCGGTCCTGATCGCGCGGCTGGTGGCGCTCGGCCTCGTCGATCCCGATCCGGCGCGCGAGGCCCGCCGCGCCATCCTCGTCACGCCCGGCTGGTCGGCGGGCGACGACGGCGCGCGGATCGCGACGACGCTCGCCGTCCGGCTGGACGCACTGCCCGAGCTTCCCGCCAAGGCCGGCTTCGTCGTCGATGCCGGGCCGGCGCCGCTGTTGCGCGACGTGCCCGGCGACTTCCGCATCGAGCGCGGCGGTGACGGCCGGCTCCTGCTGCGCGCCGACGGCCGCGCGACCGGCGCCGCCGTCGCGCCGGGGGACGAGGCGGATGCGCTGATCGCGCTGGCGCACTGGTTCGTGGCGAGCGGCGGCGCGGGGCGGATGGCACGTCACGCCGCGCCGCTGCCGGACTGGGCGCGGGGCGATCGGAGCCCCGCCCCGCCGGGCACGCCAACCGCGCCCGGAGCGCACTCGCTTGGTGCCGCCTACGGCCTGCCGTTCGGCCGGATCGACGCGCGCGCGCTCGCCGATCTCATCGACGCCGGGTCGGCCACCGCGTTGCGGATCACGCCGTGGCGGATCGTCATCGTCGAAGGCGAGGCGCCGCGCGAGGCCGAGGGTTTCCTGCTCGATCCGGACGCGCCGGCGATGCGCGTCGATGCCTGCCCCGGCGCGCCGGCCTGCCCGCAGGCGAGCGTCGAGACCCGCCGGCTCGCGCGCCGGCTCGCGCCAGCCGTGAACGGACGGCTGCACGTCTCGGGGTGCGCCAAGGGCTGCGCGCGCGGCCGCGCCGCCGACGTCGTGCTGACCGGCCGCGACGGGCTGTTCGATCTGGCGCTCGACGCGCGCGCCGGCGATCCGCCGGTCCGGTCCGGGATGAGCGCCGCCCAGCTTCTTGCCCATTTCGCGGCCGCGTGATGCCGCGCGCCTACGAGACCGACGGCGCGGCGATCTACCGCCGATCCTTTGCGATCATCCGCGCGGAGGCCGATCTCGCGCGTTTCCCGTCCGAGGAGGAGCAGGTCGCGGTGCGCATGATCCATGCCGCCGGGCTGGTGGGGCTGGCGGCGGACATCCGCTTCTCGCCCGGCTTCGTGGCGGCGGCGCGCGGCGCGCTCGAGCGCGGCGCGCCGATCCTGTGCGATGCGCGGATGGTGAGCGAAGGCGTCACGCGATCGCGCCTGCCCGCCGTCAACCCCGTGCTCTGCACGCTGCACGCGCCCGATGTCGCGAACATGGCGCGGGAGCTGGCCACCACTCGCTCGGCGGCGGCGGTCGAGCTCTGGCGGCCGCATCTCGCCGGCGCGCTGGTGGCGATCGGCAATGCGCCGACCGCGCTGTTCCATCTGCTGGCGATGCTGGAGGATCCGGCCTGCCCGCGGCCGGCGGCGATCGTCGGCTGCCCGGTGGGGTTCGTCGGCGCGGTCGAATCGAAGGCGGCGCTGTGGGCGGAGCGGCCCTCTCCCTGCTGCATCGTCGAGGGGCGGATGGGCGGCAGCGCGATCACCGTCGCGGCCGTCAACGCGCTCGCGAGCCGCGCCGAATGACGGCCGGCACCATCCATGGCGTCGGTCTCGGCCCGGGTGCGGCGGACCTGCTCAGCGTCCGCGCCGACCGGCTGGTGCGGGGCGCCCGCCATGTCGCCTATTTCCGCAAGGCGGGGCGGCCGGGACAGGCGCGCCGCATCGTCGAGGGCATGCTGCGCGCCGACGCGATCGAACATGCGATGGAATATCCGGTCACCACCGAGATCCCGCTCGCCGATCCGGACTATAGTGCCGTGCTGGCGGGCTTCTATGCCGACTGTACCCGCCGTCTGCGCGCGCTCGCGCTGGCCGGCGAGGATGTCGTCGTGCTGTGCGAGGGCGATCCCTTCTTCTATGGCTCGTTCATGCATCTCCATGCGCGGCTGCATGGCGTGGTGCCGGTCGCGGTCGTGCCCGGCATCACCGGCATGGCGGGCGCCTGGACAGCGAGCGGCGTCCCCATCACCTGGGGCGACGACGTGCTGACCGTGCTGATGGCGACGCTGCCGGAGGAGGAGCTCGTCCGCCGCATCCGCGATGCCGATGCGCTGGTGGTGATGAAGATCGGGCGCCACCTCGCCAAGCTGCGCCGCGCGCTGGCGAGCGCGGGCCGCGCCGAGGCGGCGTGGCTGGTCGAGCATGCCGAGATGCCCGAGCAGCGCGTCGTCCGGCTGTGCGAGGCGGAGCGCGTCGTGCCCTATTTCTCGATCGTGCTGGTCCACGGCCGGGGCCGGCGGCCGTGACCGGCTGGCTCGCCATCGCCGGCATCGGGCCGGGCGCGGACGCGCTGGTCACGCCCGAGGTGACCGACGCGCTGGCACGGGCGACCGACATCGTCGGCTACGCCCCCTATGTCGCGCGGGTCGCGGCGCGGGCGGGGCTCGCGCGCCACGCCTCGGACAATCGCGTCGAGCTCGCGCGCGCCGCGCACGCGCTGACGCTGGCGGCGGCGGGGCGGCGCGTGGTGGCGGTGTCGTCGGGCGATCCCGGCGTCTTCGCGATGGCGGCCGCGGTGTTCGAGGCGCTCGAGGCCGGCATCGATGCGTGGCGCGATCTCGACATCCGGGTGCTGCCGGGCATCACCGCGATGCTGGCGGCGAGCGCGCGCGCCGGCGCGCCGCTGGGGCATGATTTCTGCGCGATCAACCTGTCGGACAACCTCAAGCCCTGGCCGGTCATCGAACGGCGGCTGCGGCTCGCCGCCGAGGCGGACTTCGCGATCGCCTGCTACAACCCGCGCTCCGCCGCCCGTCCCGACGGCTTCGCCCGCGTCCTCGACGTGCTGCGCGAGGCGTGCGGCGATGCGCGCCCGATCCTGTTCGCGCGCGCGGTCGCGACGCCCGAGGAGACGCTGCGCATCGTCACGCTCCGCGAGGCGCGGCCCGAGATGGCGGACATGCGCACGCTGGTGATCGTCGGCTCGAGCCGCACGCGCCGCATCGACCGGCCGGCGGGGGTGCTGCTCTACACGCCGCGCTCGGCGCCATGATCCAGCCAGCGCAGCACCTCCGCGACGCTGCCGGCCTCGTCCCGCGCGGGCATGGCCGGCCGCGCGATCATGACGACGGGCAGCCCCAGACCGCGCGCCGCGCCCAGCTTGGCCGCCGCGCCGCCGCCGCCCGCGTTCTTGCAGACGACCAGCTCGATCGCGTGCGCCCGCATCAGCGCGGCGTCGCGCGCGACGCCGAATGGCCCGCGATCGACCACGATGGCGTGGTGCGGCAAGCGGGGCGGGCGCTCCGGCGGATCGACGAACCGCAGCAGGTAATGATGCTGCGGCCGCGCGCCGAAAGCATCGACATGCATCCGCCCCAGCGCCAGCATGATCCGGCGCGGCGGCCCGGCGAGCACCGCGATCGCCTCGCCCACATCGGCCACGCTCCGCCAGCGATCGCCCGCGACCGGCCGCCATGCCGGCCGGGTGAACGCGATATGCGCGACGCCCGCGAGCTTCGCGGCGGCCACCGCGTTGGCGCTCATCGTCGCGGCGAAGGGATGGGTCGCGTCGACGAGGTGCGTCACGCTCTCCTCGCGCAGATGCCGGGCGAGGCCGTCGATCCCGCCGAACCCGCCGACGCGGACCGGCACCGGCTGCGCCCTGGGGTTCGCGACGCGGCCGGCATAGCTCAGCGTCGCGCGCGCGCCCCGCTCGGCGAGCGCCGCCGCGAGCGCGCTCGCCTCGGTCGTTCCGCCGAGCACGAGGATGTTCGGCATGGCTGAGGCTCCCGCACCATGGCTGACGATCGTCGGCATAGGCGAGGACGGCATCGCGGGACTATCCCCCGCGAGCCGCGACGCGATCGCCCGCGCCGAATTGATGATAGGATCGGCGCGGCAGCTCGCGCTGCTGCCCGGGCTCGCCTGCGAGGCGATGCCATGGCCGGTGCCGTTCGCGGACGGCATCGCGCCCTTGCTGGCGCAACGCGGACGGCGCGTGGTGATGCTCGCCTCGGGCGATCCGTTCTGGTTCGGAGCGGGCAGCGTGGTGACGCGCGCGCTCGATCGCGCCGAATGGGTCGCCTGTCCGGCGCCCGCCACCTTCGCGCTCGCGGCGGCGCGGCTGGGCTGGGCGCTCGAGCGGACCCCCTGCCTCGGCCTGCACGCCGCGCCGCCGGCGCGGCTGCGGCCCCATCTCGCTCCCGGCCGCCGCCTGCTGGTGCTGGTGCGCGACGGCGTGGCGGTGGCCGAGTTCGCCACATATCTCGCCGATCGCGGCTTCGGCGCATCGCTGTTGCATGTCCTCGAAGCGCTGGGCGGCCCGCGCGAGCGCGTCCGCCGCGCGACGGCGGCAAGCCTCGCGTTCACCGACATCGTCGATCCGGTCGCGCTGGGGATCGAGGTGGCCGGCGACGGCGCCGCCCTCCCGCGCTGCGCGGGCCTGCCCGATGGCGCGTTCGATCACGACGGGCAGCTCACCAAGCGCCCGATCCGCGCGCTGACCCTGTCGGCGCTCGCGCCGCGTCCCGGCGAGACGCTGTGGGACATCGGCGCGGGATCGGGATCGATCGGTATCGAGTGGCTGCTCGCCCACCCCGACAACGCGGCCTCGGCGTTCGAGGCCGATCCCGCGCGCGCCGCGCGCGCGCGCGCCAACGCGGCGGCGCTGGGGGTGGATCGGCTGGCGGTGATCGAGGGGCGCGCGCCCGGGATCCTCGCGGGCCGCCCGGCGCCCGATGCGGTGTTCGTCGGCGGCGGCCTGTCGGAGGCGCTGCTCGATGCGCTCTGGACGCGGTTGCGGCCGGGCACGCGGCTGGTGGCGAACGCGGTGACGCTCGAATCCGAGGCGCTGCTCGCTTGCCGGCATGCGGCGAACGGCGGTGCGCTGCTGCGCGTGGAGCTGGCCGAGGCCGCGCCGCTCGGCAGACGGCGCGGCTGGCGCGTCGCCTATCCGCTGGTGCAGTGGAGCGTTACGTTATGATCGTCGCGGGCTTCGGCTGGCGCGCGGCGGCGCGGCTGTCCTCGCTCGAGGCGGCGCTGACGGCGGCGCGCGGCGATCATCCGCCGATCGACGCGCTCGCCGCGCCGGCGGACCGGATGCCGCTGCTCCACGCGCTCGGGCTGCGGCTCGGCCTGCCGGTGATCGCGATCCCGCCGGCATCGCTGCCGGATGCCGAGACCGTCACCCGATCGGCCGCGAGCCTCGCCGCGCGCGGCACGGGCAGCGTCTCGGAGGCCTGCGCGCTCGCCGCCATGGGTGCCGGCGCGCGCCTGCTCGCCGCACGCCATGTCTCCCCCGACCGGCTGGCGACCTGCGCGATCGCGACAGGGCCGCCGCGATGACCGTCCACTTCATCGGCGCCGGCCCCGGCGCGCCGGACCTGCTCACGCTGCGCGGCCGCGACCTGATCGCGCGCTGCCCGGTCTGCCTCTACGCCGGCTCGCTGGTGCCGCGCGCGGTGCTCGATCATTGCCCGCCCGGCGCCCGCATCGTCGACACCGCGCCGCTCTCGCTCGACGGGATCATGGCCGAGATCGCCGCCGCGCGCGACGCCGGCCAGGACGTCGCGCGGCTGCACTCGGGCGATCTGTCGCTGTGGTCGGCGATGGGCGAGCAGCTCCGGCGGCTGCGCGCGATGGGCGTGCCGTTCACCGTCACGCCGGGCGTGCCCGCCTTCGCCGCCGCCGCCGCCGCGCTCGACGCCGAGCTGACGCTGCCGGGGCGGGCGCAGTCGGTTGTCCTCACCCGCACGCCGGGCCGCGCCAGCGCCATGCCGGCAGGCGAGCGCCTGGCCGCCTTTGCCGCCACCGGCGCGACGCTGGCGATCCATCTGTCGATCCACAATCTCGACGGCGTGGTCGCCGAGCTGACGCCGGCCTGTGGCGCGGATTGCCCGGTCGCGATCGTCTGGCGCGCGAGCTGGCCCGAGCAGCGGATCGTCCGCGCCACGCTGGCGACGGCGCAAGCCGCGATCGCGGGCAGCATGGAGCGCACCGCGCTGATCCTGGTCGGGCGCGTGCTCGGCGGCGAGGGCTTCGCCGACAGCCGCCTCTACGCCGCCGATTATGATCGCCGCTTCCGCCCGGGGTCCGCGCCATGATCGCGCCGGGACTGATGATCGCCGCCCCGGCTTCCGGCACCGGCAAGACCACGGTGATGCTGGGCCTGCTGCGCGCGCTCGCCGAGGACGGGCTCGTCGTCCAGCCGTTCAAGAGCGGGCCCGACTATATCGATCCCGCCTTCCATCGCGCCGCCTGCGGCCGGCCGTCGTTCAACCTCGACAGCTGGGCGATGACCGGCGGGCTGCTCGACCGGATCGCCGCCGAGGCGGCCGGCGCGGACATCGTCCTCGCCGAGGGATCGATGGGGCTCTACGATGGCGTCGCGCTGCCCGGCGCCAGCGGCAACGGCGCGAGCGCCGACATCGCGCGGCGCATGGGCTGGCCGATCGTGCTGGTGATCGACGTCTCGGGGCAGGCGCAATCGGCCGCCGCCACCGCGACGGGGTTCGTCCGCTACGGTGCCGGCCTGCGGTTCGCCGGCGTGATCCTCAACCGCGTCGCCAGCCCGCGCCACGAGCGGCTGATCCGGCGCGGCATGGAGTCGGCGGGCATCCGCGTGCTCGGCGCGCTGCCCCGGCGCGGCGACCTGACGCTGCCCGAACGCCATCTCGGGCTGGTCCAGGCGGCCGAGCACCCCGATCTCGATCGCGCGATCGGCGATTATGCGGCCTTCCTGCGCGCGCACGCCGATCTGCCCGCGATCCGGCGGGCCGGCGCGGCGAACGGACGGCCGATGGGCGATGCCGCGCTCCCGCCGCCGCCGGCGCGGCGGATCGCGCTCGCGCGGGACGCCGCCTTCTCCTTCACCTATCCGCACCTGATCGAGGGGTGGCGGCGCGCGGGCGCGCAGATCCTGCCCTTCTCGCCGCTCGCCGACGAGGCTCCCGATCCGGACGCGGACCTGGTCTGGCTGCCCGGCGGCTATCCCGAGCTCCACGCCGGCCGCCTCGCCGCCGCCGCGACGTTCCGCGCCGCGCTCCGGCGTCATGCCGGGACGCGGCCGGTGCATGGCGAGTGCGGCGGCTATATGGCGATGGGCGAAGGCCTGATCGACAAGGACGGCGCGCGTCACGCGATGGCCGGGCTGCTCGGGCTCGTCACCAGCTACGCGACCCGGCGGATGCATCTCGGCTACCGGCGGGCGACGCTGCTCGCGCCGATGGCGGGCTTCGCCGCGGGCGCCCGCCTGCGCGGGCACGAGTTCCACTATTCGACCATCCTCGACCAGCCCGACGCGCCGCTCGCCGCCGTCACCGACGCGGATGGCGCGGCGGTGGCGGAGACCGGATCGCGGCGCGGCGCCGTCACCGGCACCTTCTTCCACCTGATCGCGCCGGAGGCATGAGCGTTCGCGTCGCCTTTGTCGGTTCGGGCCCCGGCGATCCCGAGCTGCTGACCCTCAAGGCGGTCGCGCGGCTCAGGGCGGCGGACGCGGTGCTGTTCGACGATCTGTCGTCCGGCCCGATCCTCGCGCACGTCCGCGCCGGCGCCGATCTGGTCGCGGTCGGCAAGCGCGCCGGGCGGCCCTCGCCGCGCCAGAGCGACGTCAGCCGGCTGCTGGTCGACTATGCGGCGACCGGCGCGCGCGTCGTCCGCCTGAAATCGGGCGATGCCGGCATCTTCGGCCGGCTGGAGGAGGAGACGACGGCGCTGCGGGCCGCCGGCATCGCCTTCGAGATCGTCCCCGGCGTCACCGCCGCGAGCGCCGCCGCCGCGGCCGCCGCGATCCCGCTGACCCGCCGCCTGACCGCGCGCCGTGTCCAGTTCGTCACCGGCCACGACATCACCGGCACGCTGCCCGAGGGGCTCAACATGGCGGCGCTCGCCGATCCGGCGGCGACCACCGTGGTGTTCATGCCCAGGCGCACCTTCGCCGCGCTCGCCGGGCGGCTGATCGCGCACGGCCTCCCCCCGGACACCCCCGCGCTGCTCGCCGAGAGCATCGGCCACCCGGAGCAGCGGCTGACCCGCGCGACGATCGCGACGCTGGCGGAGATGGTGGCGGCGGTGCCGTCGGCGGCGCCGGCGACGATCCTCTACGGCCCGCTGGCGGACGCCGGATGATCCGTCTCGCGCTCATCGGCATCGGCACCGGCAATCCCGATCACCTGACGCGCGCCGCCACGCGGGCGATGGCGGCGGCCGATCTGATCCTGCTGCCGCGCAAGGGCGAGCGGACCGCCGACCTGATCGACCTGCGCCGCATGATCTGCGCCGAAGCCCTGACCGGCGCCACGCGGGTGATCGAGTTCGATCTCCCGCGGCGCGCCGCGACACCGGACTATCTCGGCGCCGTCGATGCGTGGCACGACGCCATCGCCGCCGTCTGGATGCGCGCGATCGCCGCGCATCTGCCCGACGGCGGCGCGGTGGCGATGCTCGTCTGGGGCGATCCCTCGCTGTACGACAGCAGCCTGCGCATCGCCGATCGCCTGCGGGCCAAGGGCATGACGATCGCGGTGCGCGTGGTGCCGGGCATCACCAGCATCCAGGCGCTCACCGCCGCGCACGCCATCCCGCTCAACATGCTCGCCGCGCCCGTCGTCATTACCACCGGGCGGCGATTGCGCGAGACCGGCTGGCCCGCCGGCTTCGGCACGCTGGTCGTGATGCTCGACGCCGGCCGCGCGTTCGAGACGCTGGCGCCGGAAGGGATCGCGATCTGGTGGGGCGCCTATCTCGGACTGCCGCACGAGGCGCTGATCCACGGCGCGCTCGCCGATGTCGGCGGCGCGATCGTCGAACGCCGCGCCGGGCTCCGCCAGCGCCACGGCTGGATCATGGACATCTACCTCATGCGCCGGGAGGGCCAGGATGCAGACGGATGAAGCGCGCCACGCCGAGAAGATGCGCAACCGGCAGGCCGCGCAGCACCGCATCGTCGCGTCCAGGACGCGCGAGAAGGGGCTGCTGATCGTCCACACCGGCAATGGCAAGGGCAAGACCAGCGCGGCGCTCGGCATGGTCGTGCGCGCGATCGGCCATGGCATGAAGGTCGGCGTCGTCCAGTTCGTGAAGGGCGCCATGACGACGGGCGAGAAGCTGGTGTTCGACGCCTTCCCCGGCATCGTCGAGTTCAAGCCGATGGGCGAGGGCTTCACCTGGGACACGCAGGACCGCGCCCGCGACATCGCCGCCGCGCGCGCCGCGTGGGACGAGGTCAGGCGGATGATCGCCGATCCCTCCTATGCGATGGTGCTCGCCGACGAGCTCAACATCGTGCTGCGCTACGATTATCTGCCGCTCGACGAGGTGCTCGCCGCGCTCGCCGGCCGCGACGCGATGAAGCATGTCATCGTCACCGGCCGCAACGCGCCTGCCGCGCTGATCGCGGCGGCCGATCTCGTCACCGACATGACGATGGTCAAGCATCCCTTCCGCGAGCAGGGCGTGAAGGCGCAGGCGGGGATCGAATATTGATGGATAGCGGAAGATGCTGAAACCCGTGGCGGACGGCCCCGCCGTCGTGGTCTGCAACACCTGCCGCCACTCGACGGAGGCCCGCGAGGACGCCGACGGCGCGCGCGGTGGCGCCGCGCTCGCGCGAACGCTGCGGGCGGCGAGGGACGCCGATCCCCGCTATGCCGGCGTCGCCGTGCAGGAGATGCCGTGCCTGTTCGCGTGCCAGGCGTTCTGCGCGGTCCACCTGCGCGCGCCCGGCAAGGTCGGCTATGTCCTCGGCCGCTTCGCCGCGGACGAGGCGGCGGCGCGCGCGATCCTCGATTATGCGGTCGCCTATGCGGCGAGCGAGCTGGGGCAGGTGCCGTTCCGGGAGTGGCCGCAGGGGGTGAAGGGGCATTTCATCACCCGCACGCCGCCGCCGGGGTTCGTCGTCGAATGAGCCGCTTCGCCTCGGTCGCGGCGTTCGAGGCCGCGCTGACGGCGCTGCCCGGCCCGGATCGCGCAGCCGAGCGCGCCGCCGCCGGGCGCCAGGCGGGGCTGACCAAGCCGCCGGGCTCGCTCGGCCGGCTCGAGGAGATCGCGATCTTCCTGGCCGGCTGGCAGGCCCGCGAGCGGCCGCGGCTGGACCGCGCGCGCGCCGTGGTGTTCGCCGGCAACCACGGCGTCGCCGCGCGGGGCGTCAGCGCCTATCCCGCCGCCGTCACCGCCGAGATGGTGCGCAACTTCGAGGCCGGCGGCGCGGCGATCAACGCCCTGGCTGGGGTGGCGGGGCTCGAGCTCGTCGTCGTGCCGCTCGACCTCGATCGGCCGACCGCCGACTTCACGCTCGCGCCGGCGATGGACGAGGCGGCGTGCCTCGCCGCGCTGAACGCCGGCGCGGCCGTCGTCTCGCCCGGCCTCGATCTGCTGGTGCTCGGCGAGATGGGCATCGGCAACTCGACCGCCGCCGCGGCGCTGTGCGCGCGCAGCTTCGGCGGCGCGCCGGCGGACTGGGTCGGCCCCGGCACCGGGGTCGACGCCGCCGGCATCGCGCGCAAGATCGATGCCGTGGCGGCCGCGCTCGCCACCCATGCCGGCGCGCCGCCGACACCGTTCGAGACGCTGCGGCGCGTCGGCGGCCGCGAGATCGCGGCGATCGCCGGCGCCGCCCTCGCGGCGCGGCTGGCGCATGTCCCCGTGGTGCTGGACGGCTTCATCGGCTGCGCCGCGCTCGCGCCGCTGGCGGCGGCCGTGCCGGAGATCGTCGACCATTGCCTGGCCGGGCACTGCTCGGCCGAGCCCGGCCATGCCCGTCTGCTCGACCGGCTGAAGCTGGTGCCGCTGCTGCGGCTCGACATGCGGCTGGGCGAGGGCAGCGGCGCGGCGGTGGCGGCGGGCGTCATCCGCGCCGCGCTGGCGGCGCATGCCGGCATGGCGACCTTCGCCGAGGCGGGCGTCTCGGAGGCGTGAGCGAGGCGCGGATCCTGCACCTCCTGCGCCACGGTGCCCCGGTGCTGACCGGGAGGATGCTGGGGCGGACGGACAGTCCCGCGACGGCGGCGGGCATGGCCGCCTGCGTCGCCCAGGCGGCGGATCTCGAGATCGCAGCACTCGTCACCTCCGATCTGTCGCGGGCGGCGGCGTGCGCGGCCGCCATCGGCGCGTCGCACCGGATCGCGCCGCGCGGCGATCCGAGATGGCGCGAGCTCGACTTCGGCGATTGGGACGGGCGCGCGCCGGCCGAGCTCGACGGCGAGGCGCTCGGACGGTTCTGGAACGATCCGGACGCCTGCCCGCCGCCCGCCGGCGAGCGCTGGTCCGGCCTCGTGGCGCGGATCGATGCCGCGTTGGGCGACATGGCCTCGGGGCCGACGCTCGTCGTGACGCATGGCGGCGCGATGCGCGCGGCACTGGCGCTGCTCTGCGGGTTCGGGCAGCGCCAGCTCTGGTCGTTCGATCTCCCTTGCGCCGCGCTGCTGACGCTGAGCGTCCGGCCAGGGCCGCCGCGCTCGGCGCAGGTCGTCGGGCTGCGGCCATGACCGGGCGCCTGACCCCGCTCTTCGTCGCGCTCGGCTTCCTGACCCGGCTGCCGGTGCCGCGCGTCGCGGCGGACGGCGCCGCGTTCGCCGCGGCGATCCGCTGCTATCCGCTGGCCGGCCTCGTCGTCGGCGCCGTCGTGGCGGGCGCGGGATGGGCCGGCGGACGGCTCGATCCCTGGATCGGCGCGCTGGCCGCGCTGGTCGCCTGGGTCGTCGTGACGGGCGCGCTGCATCTCGATGGTCTCGCCGATCTGGCCGATGGCTGCGGCGCCGCGCACCGGGATCGCGCGCGGCTGCTCGCCGTCATGGCCGATCCGCATGTCGGCAGCTTCGGCGTGGTCGCGCTGGTCCTCCAGCTCGCCGCGAAGCTCGTGCTGCTGCACGGCCTCGCCGTGGGCGGCTGGTGGCCGCTCGTCGTCGTGCCCTTCGCCGCCCGCATCGCTCCGCTGGCCTGGGCGCGCTGGCTGCCGCCGCTGCGCGCCGGTCTGGGCGCGCGCATCGCCGGCGCCGCGCGCATCCGCGACATCGCCGGCTGGGGGCTGCTGCTGGCCGCGGCGGCGGTGGCGAGCCCGGCGCTGCTCGCGCTGCCGCCGCTCGCGTTCGCTTACGGCCGGTGGCTCCGGCGGCGGCTGGGCGGGATCACCGGCGATTGCCACGGCGCCGGCATCGAGCTGGTCGAGACCGGCCTGCTGCTCGCTTCACTGATCGCCCGCGCGCGCTGACAGCGCGAGCAGATCGTCGATCGCGACATGGCGCTCGAGGTGCGCGGCGAGCGCGTCCAGCGCGGCGTCGATCGACGCGGCGTGATCGCCCCCTCGTCCTTCCACGCCGATGCGCGAGAGCCAGGCATGGCGCTGCGGCGCGATGCCGAACAGCCCGTGGATGTAGCAGCCCGCGACGAGGCCGTCCGCGCTCGTCGCGCCGTCGCCGCGGCCATCGTCCAGCCTGGCCATGGCGCGCGCCGTGTCGGGGCCCGTCGTCTCGCCGACATGCATCTCATAGCCATCGAACCGCGCGCCGAGCGCCTCGCCCGCCACGCGGCGCAGCGCCTTGTCGTCCGTCAGCACCGTCACGACGTCGAGCAGCCCGAGGCCGTCCACCGCACCCGCCGGCCCCTCGATGCCGCCGGGATCGGCGATGCTGCGCCCCAGCATCTGGTAGCCGCCGCACAGGCCGAGCACCGGCCGTCCGCGCCGGTGATGCGCGAGGATGTCGATGTCCCAGCCCTGCGCGCGCACGAAGGCGAGATCGGCGATCGTCGCCTTGGAGCCGGCGAGCACGATCAGCGCCGCGTCGCCCGGGATCGGCGTGCCCGGCGGCACCATCACCAGCTCGATCCCCGGCTCGAGCTTCAGCGGATCGAGATCGTCGAAGTTGGCGATGCGCGCCGTGATCGGGCAGGCGATCCGCGCCCGGCCCCGCGTCCCCGCGCGGGCGCGCTCCAGCACGACCGCATCCTCGCTCGGCAGCCGCGCGACGTCCGGCAGCCACGGCACCACGCCGAAGCCGCGCCAGCCCGAGCGCGCCTCGATCATCCGATAGCCGTCGTCGAACAGCGCCGGATCGCCGCGGAACTTGTTGATGAGGAAGCCGTGGATCATCGCCGCGTCCGCCGGATCGATCACCGCGCGGGTGCCGACCAGCGACGCGATCACCCCGCCGCGATCGATATCGCCGATCAGGACCACCGGCACGCCGGCGGCGCGCGCGAAGCCCATGTTGGCGATGTCGCCGGCGCGCAGGTTGATCTCGGCCGGCGATCCCGCGCCCTCGACCACGACGATGTCGGCCTGCCCGCGCAGCCGCCGGTAGCTGGCCAGGACATCCGGCAGCAGCGGCAGCCGTCCCTCGCGCCAGTTCCCGGCGCCGAGCACGCCACGCATCCGGCCATGCACGATGAGCTGGGAGGTGCGGTCGCCCTGCGGCTTCAGCAGCACCGGGTTCATGTCGACGGTCGGCTCCGCCCGGGCCGCGATCGCCTGCGTCGCCTGCGCGCGCCCGATCTCGCCGCCGTCGACGGTGACGGCGGCGTTGTTCGACATGTTCTGCGGCTTGAACGGGCGCACCGCGAGACCGCGATCGGCGAACGCGCGGCAGAGCCCCGCGACCAGCACCGACTTGCCCACGTCGGAGCCGGTTCCCTGGAGCATCAGCGCGCCCATGCGAGAGCTCCCGCGATCAGCCACAGCAGCAGGCAGGCGCGGCGGTAGAGCACCAGCGCCCGACGCACGTCGGCGGCGCCGGCGCCGGCGCGGCCATCGCCGATCCAGGGCTTGGGCTGGAGGACGCCGTCATAGGCGATCGGCCCCGCCAGCCGCAGCCCGAGCGCGCCCGCCATCGCCGCTTCTGGCCAGCCGGCGTTGGGCGAGGCATGGCGACGGGCATCGCGCGTCATCGCGCGCCATCCGCCCGCGCCGGCGACACAGATCAGCACGCCCGCCAGCCGCGCCGGCGCGAGGTTCGCGAGATCGTCGCTCCGCGCCGCCGCCCAGCCGAACGCGCGCCAGCGCGGCTCGCGATGGCCGATCAGGCTGTCGGCGGTGTTGACCGCCTTATACGCCCACAGCCCCGGCAACCCCAGCAGCAGCAGCCAGAACAAGGGCGCCGCGATCCCGTCGCAGAAGCTCTCGGCGAGGCTCTCGATCGCGGCGCGCGCGACCGCCGGCGCATCGAGCGGATCGGTATCGCGGCCGACGATCCTCCCCACGCCGGCTCGCGCGCCCGGCAGGTCGCCGGCCTCCAGCGCGCGCGCGATCGGTGCGACATGATCGTGCAGGCTGCGCTGCGCGAGCCCCGGCGCCGCCGCCGCCGCGACGACGAGCCAGCCGACGCGCCCGAACGCCGCGCGCGCCACCGCCTCGATCGCGATCCCCGCCGCGACCGCGCAGGCGACGACGATCGAGAGCGTCGCGACGCCGAGCAGCCGGCGCCGCAGCGGCGAGGAGGACGGGGCGTTCCAGCGCCGCTCCCCCCAGCCGATGACCCGCGCGAAGCCGCCGACGGGATGGCCGATCCGCCGGTAGACGGCAGCGGGCCAACCCAGCGCGGCCTCGATCGCCAACGCGGCCAGCGCCACCGGCTCAGCCATGGGCCAGCGCCTGGTCCAGCCGGGCGAGCGCCGCTGGATCGGGCGGCAGCCCGAACCGCAGCCAGCCGGGCGCGTCATCGAACGGCCGCGTGAGGATGCCCGCCCGCGCCAGCCGTTCGAACAGCCTTGCCGCGTCGGGCGTGTCGACGAGCCGGAACAGCGGGCATCGTCCGTCCGGGCTGAGCCCGTGCGCGGCGAGCGTGCGATCCAGCGCCGCGGCGGCCCGCACGAGCCGCGATCGCGTATCGTCGATCCACTTGCGGTCGCGATAGGCCGGAACGCCGATCGCGATCGCCAGGCTCGACACCGGCCAGCTTCCCGAGCGCCGCCGGATCCGCTCGACCATCGGCGCCGGCCCGACCACGAAGCCGAGGCGCAGCCCCGCCAGCCCGAAGAACTTGCCGAACGATCGGATCACCAGGATATTGTCGCGCGCGCGCAGGACGGGCACCACGCTCGCGGCCGGGACGGCATCCGCGAACGCCTCGTCGACGACCAGCCAGCCGCCGCGCCGCGCGACGCGCTCGCCGAGCTCGATCACCGCGTCCGCGGCCATGACGCGCCCGTCGGGATTATTGGGGTTGGCGAGCAGCAGCGTACCGCCGGCCCGCGCCGCCGCGCCGATCCGATCGAACGGGATCGGCCGGGCATCCGTCAACGCGGCCCGGTGCGTGCCGTAGCCGGGCGTCACGACATGGCATGGCGCGGGCAGGCCGATCGAATCGAGCATGCGCAGCCCGATCTCGCTGCCGGGCACCGCCGCCACGGAGGCGCCGTCCGTCCCGAACATCGCTCCCGCCGCCGCCTCGAGCTCGGCCAGCGCGGAGACGTCGGGCAGCCTCCGCAGATCGACCGAGGCGGGATCCAGTCCGGTCCAGGCGACCGGATTGATGCCCGTCGAGAGATCGAGCCACGGGCGAGGCGCCTCGGGATAGACCACCCGCGCCCGGTCGATCCGCCCGCCATGTATCGCCCAGTCGCTCAATCATCGCTCCGTCGCGCCCCGCCGCGGCGCCATCGTTCCCGGACATGGCCTGCACGACGATGATGCCCTAGGAAAGCATGATGACCTGGAGAGGCCGCAGTCTGCTCGTCCTTGGCGGCGCGCGATCGGGCAAGAGCCGTTTCGCGCAGGCGTCCGCCGAGGCGCTGCCCGGCGAGCTCGTCTATGTCGCGACGGCGCAGGCCTTCGACGACGAGATGGCGGATCGCATCGCTCGCCACCGCGACGATCGCGGCGCCCGCTGGCGGACGGTGGAGGAGCCGCTGGCGCTCGCCGCGGCCATCGTGCGCGAGGCCGCGCCCCGGCGGATCGTCATGGTCGACTGCCTGACGCTCTGGGCCTCGAACCTGATCCTCGCGGATCGGGATCCGCGCTCCGCGACGGCGGGGCTGATCGGTGCGCTGGCCGGGCTCGCCTGCCCGATCATCCTCGTGTCGAACGAGGTCGGGCTCGGCATCGTCCCGGACAATGCGCTCGCGCGCCGGTTCCGGGATGTCACGGGCGAGCTGAACCAGGCGGTGGCCGCCGCCGCGGACAGCGTGATCCTGATGACCGCGGGCCTGCCCCTGGCGCTGAAGAGCCCGCCGTCCGACTGACGATGTCTCCGCCATGGCGGCGATCCGCGAGAGCGCGGCGGCGCGAGCCCGGTGACGCCGTTGGCGTGGCCCCGAACTAGCCGACCATGTCTTCCAGTTCCGTGCCACGCGTCTCGCGGACCACGCGCGCGGCGAACAGGATCGACAGGAAGGCGCATGTGGCGAAGAAACCATAGGTTGTCGGCAGCCCGATCACCTTTGCGCACCACGGGAAGCTGACGCTGACGAGGAAATTGGTGATCCATTGCGCCGCGCCGGCGACCGCCAGGCCCGAACCGCGAATCTGGTTCGGAAACATCTCGCCGAGCATCACCCACATCACCGGGCCCCAGCTGAAGTTGAAGAACATGACGTAGAGATTGGCGGCGACGAGGGCGGCCTGGCCGAAATTGCCCGCCAGATGGAGCTTGCCGTCGACGAGCGCGCCCGACGCGAAGGCGGCCGTCAGCACGCTCAGCGTGATCGCCATTCCGGTTGATCCGATCAGCAGCAGCGGCTTGCGGCCGATCCGATCGATCAGGAAGATCGCGGCGACGCACGCCGCGATCGACAGCATGCCGCTCGCGATGTTGATCTTGAGCGCATCGGCCTCGCTGAAGCCCACCGCCTGCCACAATACCGCGCCGTAATAGAACACGACGTTGATCCCCACGAGCTGCTGGAACACGGCGAGGCCGATGCCGATCCAGACGATCGGCCGCAGCCTGCCGCTCGCCCGGTCGACCAGATCGGACAGCCTGGGCTGATGGTCGACGGCGAGCGAAGCGCGGATCTCGACGACCTTCACGGCGGCCGCCTCGCTCCCGAACAGCCGGGTCAGCACCGCCTCGGCGTCGGGCAGCCGCCCCCTGGCGACCAGGAACCGCGGGCTTTCGGGTATCGCCAGCAACGTCGCCAGAAAGATGCCGGCCGGGATCAACTGCGCCCAGAACATCCAGCGCCAGGCCGGATAGCCCAGCCAGAAGATGTTGGTCGAAACGCCCGCCGCCTGCGCGAGATAATAGTTGGACAGGAACGCGCCGGTCAGCCCGGCGATTATCATGACCTGTTGCAGGCTCGACAAGCGGCCGCGCATCGCGGCGGGCGTGACTTCGCTGATATAGGCCGGCGACAACACGCTTGCCGCGCCGACGCCGATACCGGCGGCGAGGCGCGCGACGATCATCATCGCGGCACTGCTCGATGCGCCGGACAGAAAGGCGCTGGCGATGAACAGCAGCGCCGCCGCCATCATGACGTTGCGCCTGCCCCACACGTCCGCCAGCCGACCGGCGCCGAACGCACCCAGCGCGCAACCGGGCAGCAGCGCCGCGACCGTCACGCCCAGCCCGGCTTCGCTCAGCCCGAAGGTCGTCTTCAGCCCCGCCTGCGTGCCGTTGATGACGCCGCTGTCATAGCCGAACATGAACCCGCCGATCGTCGCCACGCCGACGATTGCCGCGATCAGCGGCAGGTTGGTTCGTTGTTCCTCGACCGTCATCAAGCGCATCCTCCGTTTCAGGCGGCCCCGCGCCGAGGCCGCCCGTTATTCCGCCGCGGCGCGGATCGTCACGTCACGCGTGGAGAGGTGACGATCGCGCGATCCGGGATGCGCGCCGATCCGGCGACGCCGGGCAGCGGGTTCAATCGCTTCCACAGAGCGTTCCGCGTCTGCCGCCGTGGCGCCGAAGCGGGCCGATGTCCGTCGCGATACGCCTAGACATGGTGCGGCGCGAAGCCGCGGGCGATCGCGGCGTCGCGTGCCGCGGCGAAGCGCACCGACGC
>CAXTPE010000004.1:0-35959 GCA_964245925.1 uncultured Sphingomonadaceae bacterium | reverse complement strand
CCGCCACCGGCACGATCGACTTCAACCAGCGCGACGTCGCCATCGTGCAGGCGCGCGCCGCCGGCTTCGTGCAGCGGGTCCATGCCCGCGCGCCGGGCGACCTGATCGGCGCGGGCGCGCCGCTCGTCGACCTGCTCGTGCCCGAGTGGGCAGGCGCGCAGGCCGAATATCTCGCCGTGCGCCGCACCGGCGACACGGCGCTCGCGCGGGCCGCGCGCCAGCGGCTGGCGCTGCTCGGCATGCCCGCCGGCACGATCGCCGCGGTCGAGCGCAGCGGGCGTCCCCGCAATGTCGTCACCGTCTCCACGCCGACCGGCGGCGTCATCAGGACGCTCGGCGTGCGCTCGGGCATGACCGTGGCGGCCGGCCAGACGCTCGCCGAGGTCGACGGCCTCGGCACCGTCTGGCTCAACGCCGCCGTGCCCGAAGCGGTCGCCGGACAGTTGCGGCCGGGACAGAGCGCGCGCGCCATGCTCGCCGCCTATCCGGGCGAGACCTTCACGGGACGGGTCGCCGCGATCCTGCCCGACGTGCAGGCGGAAAGCCGCACCCTCGCGGTGCGGATCGAACTGCCCAGTCGCGGCGGCCGGCTCAAGCCGGGCATGTTCGCGACCGTCGCGTTCGACGGCGGCGCGACGCCGGCGCTGCTCGTCCCGTCCGAGGCGCTGATCCGCACCGGCGCGCGCAATTTGGTGATGCTCGCGCTCGACAAGGGGCGCTACCGGCCCGCCGAGGTGCGGATCGGCCGCGAGGCGGGCGGCGACACCGAAATCCTCGCCGGCCTGGCCGAAGGCGAGAGGATCGTCGCCTCGGGCCAGTTCCTGATCGACTCCGAGGCCAGCCTGTCGGGCGTGGCGGCGCGGCCGATCGGCGATGCGTCGCCCGGGGCGGGGCGATGATCGCGCGGCTCATCCGCTGGTCGGTCGCCAACCGGCTGTTCGTGATCCTCGGCGCGCTCGCGCTGCTGGCCGCCGGCCTGGTCGCGCTGCGCTCGACCGCGATCGACGCGCTGCCCGACCTCTCCGACACGCAGGTCATCATCCGCACGAGCTGGCCCGGCCAGGCGCCCCGGATCGTCGAGAACCAGGTCACCTATCCGCTCACCACCACCATGCTCTCGGTGCCGGGCGCCAGGACGGTGCGCGGCTATTCCTTCTTCGGCGACAGCTTCGTCTATGTCATCTTCGAGGACGGCACCGACCTCTACTGGGCGCGCTCGCGCGTGCTCGAATATCTCGCCCAGGTGCAGGCCCGGCTGCCGCGGGGCGCCACCGCCGCGCTCGGGCCGGACGCGACCGGGGTCGGCTGGGTCTATGAATATGCGCTGGTCGACCGGACCGGGCGGCACGACCTTTCGCAGCTCCGCTCGTTGCAGGACTGGTTCCTGCGCTATGAGCTGAAGACCGTTCCCGGCGTCGCCGAGGTCGCCAGCATCGGCGGCATGGTGAAGCAGTATCAGGTCATGCTCGATCCGGCGAGGCTCGCCGCCTACGGCATCACCCACGCCCAGGCGGTCGACGCCATCAGACAAGCCAATCAGGAAGCCGGCGGCTCGGTGCTGGAGATGGGCGAGGCCGAATACATGGTCCGCGCCTCGGGCTATCTGAAGGCGCTCGACGACTTCCGCGCCGTCCCGCTGCGCACCGCCACGGGCGGCGTGCCGGTGACGCTGGGCGACGTCGCCACGATCCAGACCGGCCCCGAGATGCGGCGCGGCCTCGCCGAGCTGAACGGCGAGGGCGAAGTGGCGGGCGGGGTCGTCATCCTGCGCTCGGGCAAGAACGCGCGGGAGACGATCGCGGCGGTCAAGGACAGGCTCGCCACGCTGAAGGCGAGCCTGCCGCCCGGGGTCGAGATCGTGACCACCTATGATCGCTCGCGGCTCATCGACCGCGCGGTCGACAACCTCACCCACAAGCTCATCGAGGAGTTCATCGTCGTCGGAATCGTCTGCGCGCTGTTCCTCTGGCACCTCCGCTCGGCGCTGGTCGCGATCCTGACGCTGCCGCTCGGCGTGCTGGCGGCGTTCCTCGTCATGCGGTTCCAGGGGGTGAACGCCAACATCATGTCGCTGGGCGGCATCGCGATCGCGATCGGCGCGATGATCGATGCCGCCGTGGTGATGATCGAGAACGCGCACAAGCGGATCGAGCGCTGGGAGCACGACCATCCGGACGAGACGCTGGCCGGGGACACGCGCTGGACGGTCATCACCGATGCCGCCGCCGAGGTGGGGCCGGCGCTGTTCTTCAGCCTGCTGATCGTCACGCTGTCGTTCGTGCCGGTGTTCACGCTCGAAGGCCAGGAAGGCCGGCTGTTCGCGCCGCTCGCCTTCACCAAGACCTATGCGATGGCCGCCGCCGCGATCCTGTCGGTGACCCTGGTTCCGGTGCTGATGGGCTGGTTGATCCGGGGCCGTATTCCGGCCGAACAGGCCAATCCGGTCAATCGCTGGCTCACCGCGCTCTATCGCCCCGCGATCGACTGGACGCTCCGGCGCCCGAAGACGGTGCTGGCGATCGCGCTGCTGCTGTTCGCGACGACGGCGTGGCCGCTCGCGCGGCTCGGGGCCGAGTTCATGCCGAACATGGACGAGGGCGACCTGCTCTACATGCCCTCGGCACTGCCGGGGCTCTCGGCCGCCAAGGCATCCGCGCTGCTCCAGCAGACCGACCGGCTCATCAGGACCGTGCCCGAGGTCGAAAGCGTGTTCGGCAAGGCGGGCCGCGCCGAGACCGCGACCGATCCGGCGCCGATGGAGATGTTCGAGACGACCATCCAGTTCAAGCCCCGCGACCAGTGGCGTCCCGGCATGACGCCCGAGAAGCTCGTCGACGAGCTCGATCACACGGTGAAGCTGCCCGGGCTCGCCAATGTCTGGGTGCCGCCGATCCGCAACCGCATCGACATGCTCGCGACCGGCATCAAGAGCCCGATCGGGGTCAAGGTGTCGGGCGCCGATCTCGCCCAGCTCGATCGCATCGCGCATGATGTCGAGACGGTGGCGAAGACCGTGCCGGGGATCAGCTCGGCGCTGGCCGAGCGGCTGGCCGGCGGGCGCTATGTCGACGTCGACATCGACCGCGCCGCCGCCGCGCGGTTCGGGCTCAACATCGCCGACGTGCAGCAGATCGTCTCCGGCGCGATCGGCGGCGAGACGATCGGCGAGACGGTCGAGGGGCTCGCCCGCTATCCGATCAGCGTGCGCTATCCGCGCGCGCTGCGCGACAGCCTCGAAGGGCTGCGGACGCTGCCGATCCTCACCCCCTCGGGCCAGCAGATCACGCTCGGCACGGTGGCGACCGTCACGATCGCCGAGGGGCCGCCGATGCTCAAGACCGAGAATGCCCGGCCCTCGACCTGGGTCTATGTCGATGTGCGCGGGCGCGACCTCGCCTCGGTGGTCGGCGACCTGCAACGCGCGGTCGCCAGGCAGGTGAAGCTCTCGCCAGGCGTGAGCATCGCCTATTCGGGCCAGTTCGAATATCTCGAATGGGCGGTGGCGAAGCTCAAGCTGGTCGTCCCCGCGACGCTGCTCATCATCTTCGTGCTGCTCTACCTGATCTTCGGCCGGTTCGACGAGGCCGCGCTCATCATGGGGACGCTGCCGTTCGCGCTGACCGGCGGCATCTGGACGCTCTGGCTGCTCGGCTTCAACCAGTCGGTCGCGACGGGGGTCGGGTTCATCGCGCTTGCGGGCGTGTCGGCCGAATTCGGCGTGGTGATGCTGATCTATCTCAAGCACGCGCTTGAGGAGCGCGGCGCCGATCCGGATGCCGTCGAGGTCGGGGCGGCGGTGCGCGAAGGCGCGCTGCTCCGCGTCCGGCCCAAGGCGATGACGGTGGCGGTGATCCTCGCCGGCCTGCTGCCGATCCTGCTTGGGTCAGGTGCCGGCTCCGAGGTGATGAGCCGGATCGCCGCGCCGATGATCGGCGGGATGCTCACCGCGCCGCTTTTGTCGATGTTCGTCCTGCCCGCCGCCTATCTGCTGCTGCGCACGCGGCGCGGCACGTCCGAGATCACCCACGCCTCCCGGCAAAGGAGTTCATCATGAGAGCATTGCCTACCCTGTTGGTTGCCGCCTCCGTCCTCGCCGCCGGGGCCGCCGTCGCGCGGCCGATGGCGAACAGGCCCGGCATGGACCACGCCGCCGCCGCGAAGACGGGACAAGGCACCGGCGTCGTCACCGCGATCGATGCCAGGGCCGGCACGCTCACCATCAGGCACGGCCCGATCCCGGCGGTCGGCTGGCCGGCGATGACCATGACGTTCAAGGCCACGCCGCCGGCGCTCCTCCGGGGGGTGCGGGCCGGCCGGACCATCGGGTTCGACGTGCGGACCCGCGGCATGGACGCCGAGGTGACGGCCCTGCGGGTGCTCCGCTGATCGCTCGGGCGAAGCATCACGCGCCGGGCTGAACGTCTGGCGTGGGAATGACGGAAGGCAGGTCGAGCCGATGTCGGCCGGATCTAGTCGACATCCCAGACGATCGGCAGCGAATCCATGCCGATGACGATACCGCCGTGGTAGCGCGGCGGATGGTCCGGATCGAGGCGGAACTGGGGCACGCGCTTCAGCAGCTCGCCATACATGATCTGCATCTCCAGGCGGGCGAGATGCGATCCCAGGCAGCGATGCGGCCCGGCGTTGAACGCCATGTGCGGGGTCTTGCGCTGCAGGTCCACCTCGGTCGGCCGCTCGAACGCCTTGGGATCGCGGTTGGCGGCGGCGAGGAACAGCAGCACGCGATCGCGCTTGGCGAAGCGGACGCCGTTCCACTCGATGTCGCGGGTCACGCCGCGCGTCGGCTGCGCCGGCGCATGGCAGCGCAGCAGCTCCTCGGACGCCGCGACGATGTCCTTCGGATTGTCGCGCAGATGCGCCTGCAACGCCTGATCCTTGGCAAGCCGGAGTACGCCGAACGACATCGCGTTGGTGACCGTGTCGAGCCCAGCGAAGAAGATCATCGTCGCATAGGCGATGCACTCCTCGTCGGTGACCGGCCGGCCGTCGATCTGGATGTCGACCAGCATGCTGATGAGGTCGTCCTCGCGCTTGATCTTGCGCTGCTCGATCAGCGCCCACATCTCGGCGGCGACCTGCCCCATCGCGGCCATGCGCGATTCCTCGTCATGGTTGAGCAGGCAGAGCGGCACCAGCGCGCGGAACTCGTGCAGCCGCTCGAGCGGCATGCCCATCATCTTCATGAAGATCATGACCGGCATCGGCTCGGCGATGGCGGCGACGAAGTCGCAACGGCCGGCCTTGGCGAAGTCGTCGACAAGGCGGATGGCCAGCGCCTTGATCTCGGCTTCGAGCGCCTGCATGAGCTTGGGCGTGAACGCCTGCACGATCGGCTTGCGGTACATGTCGTGCATCGGCGGATCGATGGTGATCGGGGGCGCGAACTGCTCCTCGGCGCCCGGCGGCGCCGGGATGCCCATCAGGCGGCTGGTGAAGACGTCGGTCGCGCGGGCGGCCTGGAACACGAGCTCATGGTCGTGGATCACCCAGTGGCCGCCATATTCCGGCGTGTAGAAGATGCCCGGCGCGCCCTCGGCGCGCAGCCTGTCGATACCCTCGTAGACACCGCCCGCCTGCGCGTAGCGCTGGTCGTTGTAGAAGTCGAAGTGCCGGACGAGGCCGGGATCGACGTGCTCGGGTATCAGACTGTTCGTGGCCATGCGCTTCTCCGCTTCGTCGCCGCTGTTCGTGGACCCGCTCTGCCACCCCGCAGCGTCGAAACAAAGGCATCGAGGATCGCCGCCACGATGGCTTGGGCCGTCGAACGGATTGTGGGTCGGGCGCTGGCCGGATTAACGTGCGGCCTCGATCCCGCACCCGCGCTGGAAGGCATCGATGGCTGAACCGTTGCTCCTGGGGATATTGTCCGACATGTCGGCATCGGCGTCCGCCGACGGCGCGACGGCGATGTTCGAGAGCTTCATCCGGATGGCGCTTGATCCGATCGTCGCCGCCGGCCGGATCGATCGGGAGGTCCGGTTCGTCCATGGCCATGGCCTCGGCCTTCCGCGCGGAACGGCGCATGCGGTCGAGCGCGCGTTCGCCGGCCTCGAGGCGCAGGGCGTGCTGGCGATCATCGGCCCGGCGATCGGCGACAACGCGCTGGTGGCGACGCCGCTGGCGGACCGGCACCGGGTGCCGACCATCAACTATGCGGGAACCGAGCGGGCGCGCGGCGACTGGATGTTCCACCTGCAGGTCGGATCGCACGAGGACGAGCCGGTCGTCATCGCCCGCCACCTGCGGCGGCTCGGGAGCGATCGCATCGGCGTGATCCACGACCGATCGCCCATCGGCCGGCGCTACTTCAACTTCCTTCAGGCCGAATGCGACGTGCTGGGGATCGAGGTGGCGACGGCGATGGCGATCGCGCCCGAACCGGCGGACGCGACGAAGGCAGCAGCCGCGCTCGGGTCGGCGTCGATCGATGCCCTGGTGTATCTCGGGCTGGGCCTGGCCTTGCCGGCGGTCACGACCGCGCTGCGCGACGCCGGTCTCGATCTGCCGGGGATCATGAACACCGCCGGCCTGCGCGGCTACCAGCCCGATTTCGCGCGGATGATCGACGGCTGGACCTATGTCGACATGATCGCCGACGACAATCGCGTGCTGGCCGGGCTGCGGGAGCGGCTGCCGCCCGGCGCCCCTTTCCCGATCGGCGCCGCATTCGGCCACGACATGGGAACGCTGATCGGCGAGGGGCTGGCGCGCGCCCCCGAGTTCACCCGTCGGGGCGTTCGGGACGGTCTCGAGCAGGTCAAGTGGCTCCCCGCGGCGGAAGGACATGACGGGACGATGCTGAGCTTCGGCACCTGCGACCGGGGCGCGCTGCACGGGCGGTATCTGGTGCTGCGGCAGTGGCGGGATGCGGCGTCCGTCATGGTGTGATTGCCTCGTGACCGGCCGTTCGCCGCGCGCGGTGCCTGCGGCGGCTGACGCTCAGGCCGCCACGGGGCGGAGCGGCTGCGATCGCGACGAGCGCTGCTTGTTCCGCACGCGGCGCATCGGCAGGCTGCGGCAGTGGCGCTTGAAATAGACGATCTCGAGCAGCGTCGGCCAGATTTCCAGCGACGACTTGATGAGGCCGACCTCGTCGTCGACGATGCGGCTGACGTTCTGCTGGAAGAAGTCGGGCTCGAAATCGTAGAAGGTGCGCGACAGGCCGGCCGCGAACAGCCCCAGTGCATCGCGCCGCTCGGCGGAGGCGGCATGGCCCATCGCGCCCAGCACGCGCCCATGGAGGGCGCGAGCGCTGTCGAGGATCTCCTCGCTGTCCTGGAGCGAGACGGCGCCGTCATAGTCGAACGCGATCGACAGCTCGTCGGTCTTCCGCAGGCTCGTCCGGATCTTGCGCTTGAGCAGGCCGCAGATCGCCTCGTTGAACACCTCCGAGGCGAGCGGATTGCGCATATAGCTGTTCTTGATGTGGGTCTGCGCCGAATCGACATGGGCGGCGACCATGTTCGGCTGCTGGATCCACAGCCGGTAGATATAATCCTCGAAGCGCAGCCGCGTCGGGAAGAACGGCGGCAGGCCGGTGCGGTTGTCGTAGCCGGCGACGCCGCAATCCATCCGCCAATTGGCGTTGGTGAGGCAGGGGCGAAAGTTGACGAGCACGTAGGTATCGTTGAGCCGCTCGGCATCGACCTCGCTGTGATCGTCCAGGAACATGTCGACGAAGTCGACCGCGTCGATGTCGTTGGTGCCGGTGCGGAAGGTCTGCGCCATCTTGACCACCGCGGTGCGCGGCAGCCGGCCCTCGCGCAGCGCCAGCGAATTCTCGCGCGCGAAGCCGAGCGAGGTGTTGGACTCCAGATCCATCGCGCTGTCGACGAGCAGCTCGCCCTGGTCGTAGTTGGCGGGCGCGTCGGCCACCGTCTTGCCGAGGATGTCGCGGAAGGATTCGAGGATGTCGTAGGACTTGGCGGTATGGCCGTTGGCGCCGCGCGGGATCAGCTTGCCGCGGCTGACCTCGTTCTCGGCGAGCGCCTCCGGGCTGTCCTCGATCAGCGCATAGGGGCGCATGTCGTCGTCGGCGCTGACCATGAGGTCGCCGAGCGTGTACATGAGCGTGAAGTTGCGATTGCCGCCATAGCTCGGCCGGAAGAGGTTGCGGACGAGTACGTCGAGCTTGCGGTCGCGCAGCCGCTTGCAGATGTAGGTGACGAACTGCTCCTTCTCGGCGGGGCCGACGTACCAGAGCTCGTTGGTGGTCCTGGTCTCCTCGAGCGAGCCGAAATATTTGTCGTGGTTGGCGAGCGAGGAGTCGTCGAACACGACCAGCGGCGCGGTCTGGCCGCTGCGCGCGAAATTCTCGTCATAGGCCTCGACGGTCTCGCCGACGTCGCGCAGGCGATAGGTCGGAATGCCGAAAGGCAGAGTGGGTTCGGTCACGAAGGATGTCCTTGCAGAGATGCGATGACGGATGGCCCGGCGCGGCGGCGCTACGTCCGGGGGTGGCGCGGAGCCGGAACCGGACGGATCGATCGGCATGGCCGCCGGCCGTCGCGCGGGCGCCGCGCGGGCGCCGCGCGGGTGTCTTCCGGTTGCCCCGCGCCGTGCTGGCGCGCACCGATCCGCCGCGCGCGCCATTCGTCGCGCAGGTGCGGGCCGTTGATGATGAGCAGCATGCCGAAGCTGGCCAGGATGAAGCTCGCCAGGCCGAGCCCGATCTCGATCGCCGAGGCCGGCCGGTTCGCCGCCGCCGCCAGGACATGGCGGTGGACGAGGCTGGTGCCGCCCGCACCCCCCAGCAGCGCCATGCCCGCGAGCCGCCACGCCAGATCACGCCTTGTCATCGCTTCCCCGTGTTCAGGCGCGAAAGGAGGCGGAAGGCAGGAGCGTCGTTACCGGCATGTGTGGCCATATCCGGGCTGCAACTATGCTCGCCGGCATAGGCTTTCGAGATCGATCGGGCGCTCCCGCCATAGGGTTTGCATAGCCCCCGCCGGGACCGCCGCGCCGAGACCCGCGATCGTCAGCGCGCCGCCATGCGCATCGCCACCGCCTCGGCGACCTTGATGCCGTCGATCGCCGCCGACAGGATGCCGCCGGCATAGCCGGCACCCTCGCCGGCGGGATAGAGCCCGGCCGTGTTGAGGCTCTGGTAATCCGCGCCGCGGGTGATCCGCACCGGCGAGGAGGTGCGGGTCTCGACGCCGGTCAGCAGCGCGTCGGGATGGTCGTAGCCGGGGATCTGCCGGCCGAACACGGGCAGCGCCTCGCGGAAGGCGTCGATCACGAAGCCGGGCAGACATTCGGCCAGGTCGGCGAGGCGGACGCCGGGCTGGTAGGAGGGCTTCACCTCGCCGAGCGCGGTCGAGGCGCGCCGGCCGAGCAGATCGCCGACCTTCTGGCCCGGCGCGGCATAGCTGGAGCCGCCCGCCACATAGGCGCGCGCTTCGAGATCGCGCTGGAGATCGATGCCGGCGAGCGGATGGCCGGGATAGTCGCGCGCCGGATCGATGCCGACGACGAGGCCCGAATTGGCGTTGAACTCGGCGCGCGAATATTGGCTCATGCCGTTGGTGACGACGCGGCCGGGCTCCGACGTCGCCGCCACCACCCGCCCGCCCGGGCACATGCAGAAGCTGTAGACGGTGCGGCCGTTCGCGCAGTGATGCGACAGGCTGTAGGCGGCGGCACCGAGATCGGGATGGCCGGCGCAGGCGCCGAACCGCGCGCGGTCGATCCAGGATTGCGGATGCTCGATGCGCACGCCGATCGAGAAGGGCTTGGCCTCGATGTGGACGCCGCGCGCGTGCAGCATGGCGAAGGTGTCGCGCGCGCTGTGTCCCACCGCGAGCACGACATGCTCGGCCCCGATCGTCTCGCCGCCGTTGATCCGCAGGCCGCGCAGGCCGCGCGCGCCACCGGGGCCCGCCGCGATGTCGATGTCGTCGACGCGATGGCCGAAGCGATATTCGCCGCCCAGGCCCTCGATCGTCGCGCGCATGCGCTCGACCATCGTCACGAGCCGGAAGGTGCCGATGTGCGGATGCGCTTCCGTCAGGATCGCGGGCGGCGCGCCGGCGCGCACGAACTCGGTCAGCACCTTGCGGCCGAGGTGGCGCGGATCCTTGATCTGGCTCCAGAGCTTGCCGTCCGAGAAGGTGCCGGCGCCGCCCTCGCCGAACTGGACGTTGGATTCGGGATCCAGCACGCCCCGGCGCCACAGTCCCCAGGTGTCCCGGGTGCGCTCCCGCACGATCTTGCCGCGATCGAGGATGATCGGGCGCAACCCCATCCGCGCCAGGATCAGCCCGGCGAACAATCCGCACGGGCCGGCGCCGATCACCACCGGGCGCGGGCGCGCGCGGTCCGCCGGCCCGACCTCCGGGAAGCGGTAGCCGGTATCGGGGGAGCGCCGGACGTGCGGATCGTCCGCGAACCGCGCGAGGACGCAGGCCTCCTGCTTCACGGTGACGTCGACCGAATAGACCATCAGGATCGCCGACCTGCGCCGCGCGTCGTTGGCGCGCCGCGCGATGGCATGATCGACCAGATCGGCCGGCGCGATCCCGAGCCGCGCGTGGATCGCCGCCGGCAGCGCCTCGGGCGCATGGCCGAGCGGCAGCTTCAGTTCGGAGATGCGCAGCATGACGCGCGACATAGTGCGACGGGCAGCGACGCGCCACGCCCTCGCTTTTGCGAGACATCGCCGCGGCAATGGCTAAAGGGAAAGCGTCCATCGCCCGCCGTGGGTGCCTGGATGCAATGGATGCACGAGATGGCGACCTACAAGGCACCCGATTTCAAGGAGCGCGTCGCGCTGGCCGACGCCGCCAAGCGCAAGGCGCTCGATCAACTGCGCACGCGGCCGGCGCCGGACGAGGCGCTGGTGGCGGCGCGCCAGGCGGCGCGGCAGGCGCGCGAGGCCGCCGCCAATGAGAAGCGTCTCGCCAGGCGGGCCGCCGAGCAGCAGGCGAAGGACGCGAAGCGGGCGGAAGCCGCCGAGGCCGCCGAGGCCGCCGAGGCCGCCAGGCTGGCGCGGGCGCCCGCGCGACCCGCGAAAAGCGAAGCCGAGCTGAAGGCGGACCGCGATGCACGCTATGCCGCCCGGAAGAGCCGGAAGGGCTGAAGCCGGCGGCCGGATCGTGCCATGATCGCCCGCGAGCTGATCGGCACGGCCGACATCCCGGGGGGCGGGATGCTCCGGCTGTTCCGGCGCGGCGCGGACTTCATGATCGTGCTCGATCGCAACGAGCTGATGAACAGCCGGATGAGCGGATCGGAAGCGGCGCTCGCCACGATGGCGTGCCAACGGCTCGATACCCGCGGCGCGCATGTCCTTGTCGGCGGCTATGGCATGGGCTTCACCGCGCGGGCGGCGCTCAAGGCGCTGGACGCGGGCGCCCGGCTCACCGTCGTGGAGCTGGTGCCGGAGGTCATCGCCTGGGCACGGGGTCCGATGCGCGCGCTGACGGCGGGGTGCCTCGACGATCCGCGCGTCGATGTCGTCGACGGTGATGTCGCGGTAGCGATCGATGCCGCGCGATCGGCCTTCGATGCCATATTGCTCGATGTCGACAACGGGCCGGACGGGCTGACCAGCGCGGCGAACGCGGGCCTCTATTCGGCGGGCGGGCTCGGCGCCGCCATGGCCGCGCTCAGGCCGCGCGGCGTTCTGGCCATCTGGTCGGCCGCGCCGGATCCCGCCTTCGCCCGCAGGCTCAAAGCCACCGGCGCCGCCGTGGAGGAAGTCGCGGTGCGCGCGCGGGACAACGGCAAGGGAGCGGCGCACACGCTCTGGTTTGCGAGGAAGCGATAGGCAGCCGGAAACGCCCGGCTATCCCTCCCGCTTCGCTCGCCCCGGCAACCCCGCGATCCCCGCCGCCACCGCGCTCTCGCCATAGGGCTTCTGGAGCACCGGCACGCTCGCGAACGCCACCGGCAGCGCCGCCTGCTCGCCATAGCCGGTCGCGAACAGGAAGGGGATGCCGAGCGACTGGAGCTTCTCCGCGATCGGCATGCTGGTCTGGTCGCCCAGATTGATGTCGAGCAGCGCGAAGCTCGGGCGTTCGCGCTCGATCGCCTCCAGCGCCTGGCGGATCGTCGCCGCCGGCGTCACCCGGCCGGCGCCGAGGCGGAGCAGCATGTCCTCGGCGTCCATCGCGATGATGAGGCTGTCCTCGACCAGCAGCACCGTCTCGCCCGCCAGCGACGTGGCCGCGCCGGCCACCGGCGGCGCCTCGGGCTCCGGCGCCAGCGCGCGCAGCGGCTCGGCATGGCCGCGCGTCACGAAGCGGCGTGGCACGCAGAACTGCGCCTCCAGCCCGGTGACCTTGTAGTCGACGGCCGCCTTGCCGCCGAGATCGAACGGGATCGAGCGCTGGATGATGGTGGTGCCGAAGCCCTGGCGGGTCGGCGCCTGCACCGGCGGCCCGCCCTGCTCGCGCCAGTGGATCAGCAGGTCGCCGTCCGCGTCCAGCTTCCAGTCGACCACGACCCCGCCGCTGTCCGAGAGGCCGCCATATTTGGCGCTGTTGGTCATCAGCTCGTGGATCACCAGCGCCAGCGTCGCGAACGCCTGCGGATCGAGCAGCACGTCCGGCCCGCTCGTCCGCACCCGGTTCGATCGCCTGGCGAGATAGGCGGCGGCTTCCGTCTCGATCAGCCCCTTGAGCGGCGCCGGCCCCCAGCGATCGGCGGTGATCTGGTTGTGCGCGCGCGCGAGGCTCTGGATACGGCCCTCCAGCTCGCGGACATAATCCTCGGCCGTCTCGGAAGCGCCGCGGGTCTGGTGGACGAGGCCGCGGATCAGCGCGAGGATGTTGCGGACGCGATGGTTCAGCTCGGCGATCAGCAGCTCCTGCCGCTCGGCCGCCTGGCGCCGCTCGATGTGAGCGGCGTCGGAGAGGCGCAGCACCACCTCGATCAGTGTCGCGCGCAGCGTCTCGGCGACGCCGACCTCGGCCGCCGTGAACGGCTGCGAGGTGCCGCGCACCAGCTCGGACCAGCTCTCGAAGCTCTTGCGCGGGCTGAGGCGCGGGCCGTCGGGGCCATGCTCGAGCGGCTTGTCACGCGGATCGCCCGCCCAGCGCACCGTCCGCACGATCTCCTGCCGGAACAGCACGACATAGTCGCGCGGGGATCGCGAGATCGGCAGCGCGAGCAGGCCGGCCGCCGCTTGAGCATAGGCGCTCGCGGCCGGTACGATGCGGGCGATGCGCTCGGTGGCGTAGACCCGTCCGGCGGCGGTTCCGTTGAGCGCTCGCACGAGGTCCATGAACTCGTCCTCCGGCGGCGTCATGCCTGCCAGCGCGATGCGGCCGTTGATCGAGACGGCGACGCCGTCCGACGGGATCACCTCGCCCAGCGTGTCGGCGAGCCATTCGGGATCGTCGAGCAGCGCCGCGTCGCCCGCCACCGAGGCGAGCAGCCGGTCCGCCACGCCGCGCGCGCGATCGACATAGGCGGCGATCGCCGCGCGTTCGCGGCTCTCCAGCTTCATCGCGAACATCTGGCCGAACAGCTCGGCCATGCCGCGCCGCGCGAGGCTCGGCAGACGCGGCGTCATGTGATGGCAGGCGAACAGCCCCCAGAGCCTGCCGTCGATCACGATCGAGATCGAGAGCGAGGCGGCGACGCCCATGTTGGCGAGATACTCGATATGGACCGGCGAGACCGCGCGGAGCCCCGCCAGCGAGAGGTCGAGCGGCCGGCCGCCCTCATCGAGGAGCGGCACGATCGGCACCGCGGCCGCGCCGACATCGGCGATCACGCGGAAGATGCTGCGCACATAGAGCGCGCGCGCCTGCGCCGGTATGTCGGTGTGCGGATAGCGCAGCCCCATGAGGCTGCCGAGCCCGCCGCGCACCGCCTCGGCGACGACCTCGCCGGATCCGTCCGGCGTGAAGCGATAGACCATCACCCGATCGAAGCCGGTCAGCGCGCGCACCTGCCGCGCGCCCTCGCGGAAGAAGGCCGGCAGCTCGTCGGTCCGGTCGAGCCGGCTCATCATCGCGCGCAGCATGCCGGTGGCGTCGGCGGCGTCGTCCTGCGCGGGCTCGGCCTCGATGACGATGGCGCCGCCGGAGAGGTGCACCGCGACATCGAAGCGCCCGCCATCGCCGAGCAGGTCGATCCCCGGCATCCGCTCGGTGCCGTCGGGGCCGCGCAGCATCGTCACGCGGTTGCGCAGCGTGTGGACCGCGTCGTTCGCGAACAGGTCGAGCAGCGGCACGCCGATCACGTCGGCCGGCGCGCGCCCGAGGAACGCGGCGACATTGGCCGAGACGCGCGCCACCAGCCAGTCGGACGATAGCGCGAGCAGGAAGCCGGCCGGCTGGATCGCGCCGAGGATGTGGATCGGTTCGCGGTCGCAGTTGGTGAGGTCGACCTGGTAGGGAACCGCGCTCGTGTCGCTCATGCCGCCGGCGCTCCGGCCATGCGCGCGCCCGCCGCCTCGAACAGCGCGAAGCTGGCATTCGCCGCCGCCACGGCCGAGGCGAGCGCGTCGGCGGAGGCGAGCGCCGTTTCCAGCGCCGTCAGGAACGCGCGCCACGCGCCGGGCGGCCGCGGTCCGGCGAGATAGGCGTCGGGTGCCCCCGGCGGGATCATGCGCGCCAGCATCGCGCCGCCCAGCCGCGAGCCTTCGAGCACATAGGCCGCGCCCCAGCAGGCCGCCCTGTCGCCGAGCGCTGGCGCGGCGAGGGCCGGGGGTTGCGGCTCGCCCAGCGCGGCGAGATCGGCGGCGAGCGCGTCGCTCCGCCGCCGGCGCGGCCAGTCCGACAGCTCGCCCGCGAAGCCGCGCGCATCGAGCGCCCGCTCCAGCGCCGGCAGCGCCATCGCGTGCGCGGCGAGGAAGCGCGCATAGCCGTCGCGCGAGGCGATGGCGAAGCCCGCGAACAGCGCATCGAGCCGCTCATGGGCATCACCCGTCGCCGCGCGGAGCACGGTGCGCGCATCATGGTTCAGGGGTGGGACTCGCCGAACACGCGGGCGAAGATGGTATCGACATGCTTGAAGTGGTAGCCGAGATCGAAGTTGGCGTCGATCTCGTCGGCGGACAGCAGGGCGCTCACCTCGGGATCGGCCTTGAGCAGCTCGGCGAGGCTGAGCGCGCCATCCGATTTCCATACCCGCATCGCGTTGCGCTGGACGAGCCGGTAGCTGTCCTCGCGGCTCGCGCCCGCCCGGGTCAGCGCCAGCAGCACGCGCTGCGAATGGACCAGCCCGCCCATCCGGTCGAGGTTGCGCCGCATCCGTTCCGGATAGACCAGCAGCCGGTCGATCACCGACGTCAGCCGCGCCAGCGCGAAATCGAGCGTGATCGTCGCGTCCGGCCCGATGTAGCGCTCGACCGACGAGTGCGAGATGTCGCGCTCGTGCCACAGCGCGACATTCTCCAGCGCCGGCGCCACATAGCCGCGCACCATCCTTGCCAGGCCGGTCAGATTCTCGGTCAGCACCGGGTTGCGCTTGTGCGGCATCGCCGACGAGCCCTTCTGCCCGGGCGCGAAATATTCCTCCGCCTCGAGCACCTCGGTGCGCTGGAGATGCCGCACCTCGGTGGCGAGCCGCTCGATCGAGGCGGCGATCACCCCCAGCGTCGCGAAGAACATCGCGTGGCGATCGCGCGGGATCACCTGCGTCGACACGGGCTCCACCGTCAGCCCCAGCCTGGCCGCGACATGCGCCTCGACCTCCGGAGCGATATTCGCGAACGTCCCCACCGCGCCCGAGATCGCGCAGGTCGCGACATCGACGCGCGCCGCCGCCAGCCGCGCGCGATTGCGCGCGAACTCGGCATGGGCCTGCGCCAGCTTCAGCCCGAAGGTCACCGGCTCGGCATGGATGCCATGGCTGCGCCCGATCGTCGGGGTCAGCCTGTGCTCGAACGCGCGGCGCCTGAGCACCGCCAGCAGCGCGTCGATGTCCGCCAGCAGGATGTCGGACGCGCGCGCGAGCTGCACCGCGAGGGCCGTGTCGAGCACGTCGGACGAGGTCATCCCCTGGTGGAGGAAGCGCGCCTCCGGCCCGGTCCGTTCGGCGACATGGGTAAGGAAGGCGATCACGTCATGCTTCGTCTCGGCCTCGATCGCGTCGATCCGCGCGATGTCGAACGCGGCCTCGTTGCTCGCCCACACCTTCGCGGCCGCCTCGCGCGGGACGACGCCGAGCTCGGCCATCGCGTCCATCGCGTGCGCCTCGATCTCGAACCAGATGCGGAAGCGCGCCTGCGGCGTCCACAGCGCGCTCATCTCCGGCCGCGAATAGCGCGGGATCATGTCTCGTCGTCCTGGCCTGGGTGGCGGCCGCTGCGCCTAGCAGAGCCGCCGGCCCGCTTCAATCGATCCGCCCGGTACGCAGCCGCCGCCGGTCGCCCGCCGGAATGCGCCTGTCTTCCGCAGCGTCTGCGGCGGTTCGTGCGATGCCTTCCCGTTCGCCTCGCCATCGTTCCGGACCAGGGTTTCCCCTTGAACCACTGGCGGGTCGGGCACGGCGGATCATAGCTCTCGCGTGGACGGCGAGGTGCCGAGGGCCGAGGAGTGACGGACGGCGGTGCCCGGACGCGCTACGGCCTAGCTTGATGGCGTGCGCAGTGTCGCGAGCGGGTGGATGCCGCGCGGGCTGTCGCGCCAGCCGGCGGCGGCGCGCCCGACCAGCGACCAGCGCAGCGGTTGCGCGATCGCGATGAACGGCGTCACGCCAAGCAGCGCGCGATCGGCTTGCGCCAGCAACGCGGCGCGCGCGGCGAGCGTCGGCGCGGAGCGCGCGGCGTCGAGCGCGGCCTCGGCGTCGGGTGTGCAGGGCACGTCCTCGGCGCAGGCGAAGCGACGCAGATAGAAGCTCGACGAGTCGCTCGGCGCGACCCGGTCGACCAGCCGCAGCTCGGCCGGCGCATCGGCCGGCACCGGCACCGCCGTGATCCCGATCGCCGCCCAGTCCCGCGCGACCAGCGCCATCAGCATGCGCGCGCCCGGCCCCGCCGGCAGGGCGACGCGCAGCACCGGCGGCGGGCCATGCGCGGCCGCCCATGCCGCGACCGCCGCGCGCGCCTCATCCCTCCGCCCGGCGAGCGTGTCGGCGGCCCAGCCGGGCTCGGCCGGCGCGCGCAGCTCGGTGGTGCCGGCCGGCACGAGCGCGGTCTGCGGCGTCCATCCGGGCGCCGCGAAGGTCGCGGCGATGCGGTCCCGATCGACCGCCATCGCGAGCGCCGCGCGCACCGAACGATCGGCGGTCGGGCCGCCGGTGCCGAGGGCGGTGAAGGCGAAGCCGAACAGGCCGTGCACCGGATCGAGCCGCGGCTGCTGACCGGGAAGGGCGGCGGCGCGCGCGATCGCCAGATCGGCGAAGGTGCCGCCCAGCACGACGTCCGCCCGCCCCGCCATGAAGCGCGTGACGGCGCGGGCGGCACGTTCGCCATGGAGGTGGATGGCGCCCGACGGCGGCGGCGGATCGGCGGCATCGGGAGCCGGGATCGGGCGCAGCGTCGTCACGCCGCCGGCCAGCGTGGCGCGCATCGGGCCGCTGCCGAGACTGCCGCGCAGCAGCGCCGCCTCCGGTTGCGCGAGCAGCTGCAGCAGGTTCGGCCGCGGCGAGCCGAGATCGATCTCGATCACCTCCGGCGTGACCGCGGCGATGTCCCGGATCGCGCCGAGCAGCGGCTTCAACGGATTGCGGCTGCGCGGCGCGACCATCGCGCGCAACGCCCGCGCCACCTCGCGCGCATCGACCGGCCGGCCATCGGCCCAGCGCCGGTCGTCGACGCGGAAGATGAAGCTGCGGCCTCGATCCGAGACGATCCAGCGATCGGCGAGCGCGGGCTCGATCTGGCCCGACTGGTCGAACGCGACCAGCCCCTGCGCGGTGGCGCCGAGCAGCGCCGCGGCGGGTGCGTCCGGCGGGCCGCGGCTCGGGTCGACGATCGCCGCCGGCACGCCGATCGCGCTGACCTCGAGCGGGCGATCGGCCGCGCGCCGGCCGCAGCCGGTGACGGCGAGGAGCAGGAGCAGGAGCAGGAACAGGGTGGGGCGGCGCGTCATCGGAGCGACAGCGTATAGCTCGGATGCGCGTTCGCGATATTGTCGCGCCAGCCCATGACGCGCGGCCCGACGAGCGCGCGGCTGACCTCGAAGTCGATCGGGATCACCGGCGCATCCGCGACGAGCCGCGCCTCGGCGGCGCGCATCGCGATGGCGCGGCGGCGCGGATCGGCCTGCGCCAGCGCGGCGTCGAGCGCGGCATCGAAGCGGGCGCTCCGATAGCCGGAATAGTCGATCGCGCCGGCATCCGAGCGATGGACGGCGAGGAAGTTCTCCGGCGCGGAGACATCGCCGACCCAGCCGGAGCGGGCGAGCGCGAAATCGCCGCGGCGCAGGCTCGCGAAGTGCAGCGTCGCCTCGCTGTTCAGCAGCCGCGCCTCGACGCCGAGCGGCGCCCACATCGCGGCGAGCGCGATCGCGACGCGGCGGTGGGTGACGTCGCTGTTGAAGCGGATGTCGAAGGCAAGGCGGCGGCGCGGCCCGTAGCCGGCGCGGGCGAGGAGCGCGCGGGCGACGCCGAGCCGGCGCGCCGCCGGCCAGTCTGCCCACGGCGGGCAATAGGCGGCGAGGCCGCCGATCCCGGGCGGCACGATCCCCCAGGCAGGCGTCGCGCCGGTGCCGAGCAGCGGGCCGGCGATCCAGCGGCGATCCACCGCGATGGTGAGCGCGCGGCGCACGTCGATGTCGTCGAATGGCGGGCGGCGGGTGTTGAAGACGTAATAATAGGCGCTGCGATAGGCGGCGACGTGCGCGGCGCCGGGCAGGTGGCTCGCGATCCAGCCGGCGCGCGTGACCGGGAAGTCGCTGGCGGTGTCGGCGGTGCCGGTGGCGATCTGGCGCAGCGCGGTGAGCCGGTCGCCGGCCGGGCGCCACTCGACCCGCGCCATGGCGGGGCGGCCATCGTGCCAGCGCGGGTTGGCGGCCAGCGTCATATGGTCGTTGAGCCGCCAGTCGAGCAGCCGATAGGGGCCGGAGGTGACGAGCGGCCGGTCGGCGGTCCAGCGCGCGCCGGCGGCGGCGATGCGGTGAAGCGGGAGCGCCGCCATGGCGGGATGCGCCATCAGCTCGGGCAGCGCTGGA
The DNA here is from genome assembly GCA_964245925.1 of uncultured Sphingomonadaceae bacterium. Lineage (GTDB taxonomy): Bacteria > Pseudomonadota > Alphaproteobacteria > Sphingomonadales > Sphingomonadaceae > Solisphingomonas. The sequence continues at coordinate 16,865 of CAXTPE010000004.1, read as the reverse complement.
AAGGGGTGGCGGAGGCGGACGACGACCGCGCCCGCCGCCGTCGTCATGCCGGCGATCGCCTCGAACAGCGCGGCGTCCGGCGAAGCCGTGGCGGGCGCGCGCAGCCGGGCGAGCAGCGCCGGGAAGAGCGCGGGTGCGATCGGCACGCCGTCCGAGAAGGCGAGGCCGGCGCGTAGCGGGAAGGTCCAGACGAGGCCGTCTGTGGACTTCGTCCAGCCGGTCGCGAGGCCGGGGACGATCCGGCCGTCGCCGGCGAAGCGGGTGAGCCCCTCGAACTGATCGGCGGCGATGCGCAGCGAGGTGACATCGGAGACCGCCTGCGGATCGAGGCTCTTGGCCTCGTCGTCGCCGAGCCGGACCAGCGTGCCCCGTGGCGCGCGGCCGGGCGGGTGGCATGCGGCGAGCGCCAGCAGCGCCGCCGCCGCGGACGGCTTCAGCGGGAGAGCGCCGCCGCGCGCGATGCGGCGGCGCGGATCGCGGCGGCGTCCGGCGCGCCCTTCGGCACGACCCAGCTTCCGCCGACGCAGAGCACTGCCGGCTCGGCGAGCCACCGCGGCGCGGTCTCGGCGGTGATCCCGCCGGTCGGGCAGAATCGCGCCATGGGGAAGGGCGCCGCGAGCGCCTTCAGCGCCTTGAGCCCGCCACTGGCCTCGGCTGGAAAGAACTTGAAATGGTCGAGGCCGAGATCGAGGCCGCGCATGATGTCGGCGGAGGTCGCGATGCCCGGCAGATAGGGCGTGCCGCTGGCGATCGCGGCGCGGGCGAGCGCCTCGGTAAGGCCGGGCGAGACGATGAAGCGCGCGCCGGCCGCCAGCGCCCGGTCGAGCTGGGCCGGGTTCAGCACCGTGCCGGCGCCGACCATCGCGCCCTCCACCCGTGCCATCTCGGCGATGACCTCCAGCGCGGCGGGCGTGCGCAGCGTCACCTCGAGCGCCGGCAGTCCGCCGGCGACCAGCGCCTCGGCGATCGGCCGGGCATGCGCGACGTCCTCGATCACCAGCACCGGGATCACCGGGGCGAGCCGCATCACCGCTTCGGGACTGGTCATGCGATCTCCTCCAGCGCCGCCAGCATCGCCGAGCCGCCCTCCTCGGCGCCATGCGCGTCGCGGCGCATGAAGGCGAACAGCTCGCGCCCCGCGCCGAGCGCGGGCGGCGGGGCGGCCGCCTGTTCGCGCAAGGTCCATTCGCCGGGGTCGACCAGCGCGTCGAGCGTGCCGGTGGTGGCGCAGAGGCGGACGACATCGCCGTCGCGCAGCTTCGCGAGCGCGCCGCCGGCGAGCGCTTCCGGCGAGAGGTGGATCGCGGCGGGCACCTTGCCGGACGCGCCCGACATGCGCCCGTCGGTCACCAGTGCCACCCCGTGGCCGCGATCCTGGAGCACGCCCAGCGCGGGGGTGAGCTTGTGGAGCTCCGGCATGCCGTTGGCGCGCGGGCCCTGGAAGCGGACGACGACGATCACGTCGCCATCGAGTTCGCCGGCCCTGAACGCGCGCAGGACGTCGTCCTGGTCGGCGAAGACGCGCGCGGGCGCCTCGATCGTCCAGCGCGCGGGATCGACCGCGGAGGTCTTAAACGTCGCGCGGCCGAGATTGCCCTGGACGAGCCGCATGCCGCCATCGGGGGCGAAGGGGTCGGCGGCGGGGCGAAGCATCGAGGGGTCGCGGCTTGCCGGGACCGGCCGCCAGGCGAGCCGCTCCGCCAGCACCGGCTCCCCGGCATATTCGGCGAGCCCGCCCGGCCAGATCGTGAGGATGTCGCCGTGCAGCAGCCCGGCGTCGAGCAGCGTGCCGATCACGAACGCCATGCCGCCGGCGGCGTGGAAGTGGTTCACGTCGCCCGCGCCGTTGGGATAGACGCGCGCCACCAGCGGGACGGCGGCGGAGAGCCGATCGATGTCCTCCCAGTCGATCAGGATGCCGGCGGCGCGCGCGATCGCGGGGATGTGGATGGCGTGGTTGGTCGAGCCGCCGGTGGCGAGCAGGCCGACGGCGGCGTTGACGATCGCCTTCTCGTCGATGACCCTGCCGACGGGTCGATAGTCGTTCCCGCCGTCGCCGATCTCCGCGAGCCGATGGACGCAGGCGCGGGTAAGCTCCTGGCGCAGCTTCGTTCCCGGATTGACGAAGGCGGCGCCGGGGACGTGCAGACCCATCACCTCCATCATCATCTGGTTGGAGTTGGCGGTGCCGTAGAAGGTGCAGGTGCCGGCGCCGTGATAGGAGGCGGCCTCGCTCTCGAGCAGCGCCTCGCGGCCGACCTTGCCTTCCGCGAAGAGCTGGCGGACGCGCTGCTTCTCCCGGTTGGCGAGACCGGACGGCATCGGCCCCGCCGGCACGAGGATCATCGGCAGGTGACCGAAGCGCAGGCCGCCGATCAGCAGCCCGGGGACGATCTTGTCGCAGATGCCGAGCAGCGCCGCGCCCTCGAACATCGCATGGCTGAGCGCGATCGCGGTGGAGAGCGCGATCACGTCGCGGCTGAGCAGCGACAGCTCCATGCCCGGCTGGCCCTGCGTCACCCCGTCGCACATCGCCGGCACGCCGCCGGCGACCTGCGCCGTCGCGCCGACCTCGCGGGCGAAGAGCTTGATCTGATCGGGATATTTCCCATAAGGCTGATGCGCCGAGAGCATCTCGTTATAGGCGGTGACGATCGCGAGGTTCATCGCCCGGCCGGCGCGGATCACCGCCTTGTCCTCGCCCGCCGCCGCGAAGCCATGCGCGAGATTGCCGCACGCCAGCGCCTCGCGGCGCGCGCCGCTCGCGCGCTCCCGCTCCATCAGATCGAGATACCGGCCGCGCGACGCCGCCGAGCGCGCGATCACGCGCTCGGTGACGGCCGCCACGGCCGGGTGGAGGCTCATGCGGCGCTGCTCCAGTGGATGTCGATCGGCTGCTCGGCGTCGGCCAGCACCCGGCCGATCGGATAGCGCGATCCGTCACCCTCCTTCAGCGCCTTCTCGACGATCCCGCGCTTGTCCTTGCCGCTCAGCACCAGCATCAGCGCGCGCGCCGACAGGATCGCCGGGCGGGTCAGCGTCACGCGCGGATAGGGGGCGTCGGCCGGCATCGGATCGGGCCTGACGCCGATCGCGCGGCGCGTCTTCGGCGCGGTCAGCGCCTCCTCATACTCGGCGGAAGGAAAGATCGAGGCGGTGTGGCCGTCGCCGCCGACGCCGAGCTGGATCAGGTCCGGCGGCCATTTCAAGTCCTGGAGGCGGGCGTCCGCCGCCCTGCCGGCCATTGTCCAGTCGGCATTGCCCGCGCCGAGCGGGACGACGCGCGCGCCCTTCGGCAGGAAGATGCGCGCGAGCATGCCGACGTTGGAGGCCGGATCGTCGACCGCCACCAGCCGGTCGTCGACCGGGAAGATCGTGACCTTCTTCCAGTCGAGCTTCGCCCTTGCCAGCTTCTCGAACGCCGGCACCGGCGTCTTGCCGCCGGACAGCCCGATCAGCGCCTCGCCGCGCGCGTCCAGCGCGCTCTCGAGGATGAAGCCGATGTCTCCGGCCACCGCGTCGGCCAGCTCCGCCGGGTCGTCATAGTCCCACCATTCGGCTTCAATCATGCCAGCTCGCTCCATCGCGTTCGGTCAGCGCGATCGCGGCGGAAGGCCCCCAGGTGCCGGCGGCATAGCGCTTGGGCTCCATGGCGTTGGCGGCCCAGCCGTCGCGGATCGCATCGATCCATTCCCATTGCGCCTCGACCTCGTCGCGCCGCACGAACAGCGTGGGATCGCCCTCGACGAGATCGAGCAGCAGCCGCTCGTACGCGATCCGGCGGCGCGTGTCCGCAAACGCATTGTCCATGCCGAGATCGAGCGGCACCTCGCGCAGCCGGATGCCCTGGCGATCGAGCCCCGGCTGCTTCGCCATCACCAGCAGGCGGATATTCTCTTCCGGTTGCAGCCCGATGACGAGCTTGTTGGGCTGGACGACCGCGCCGCGGCTGGCGAACATCGAGTGGGGCACGCCCTTGAACTGGATGAAGATCTCGGACTTGCGCTCGGGCATGCGCTTGCCGGTGCGCAGATAGAAGGGCACGCCCTTCCAGCGCCAGTTGTCGACATGCGCCTTGATCGCGACGAAGGTCTCGGTGGCGGACGGGCGGCCGAGATCCTCGCCATAGCCGTCGACCGGCTTGCCGGCCACCGCGCCGGGCCAATATTGGCCGATCACGGTCTCGCGGTGCGCGGTCTCGCCGTCGATGCGGCGGAGCGAGCGGAGCGCCTTGACCTTCTCGTCGCGGATCGCGGCGGCGTTGAACTGCGCCGGCGGCTCCATCGCGACCAGCGCGAGCAATTGCAGCATGTGGTTCTGCACCATGTCGCGCAAGGAACCCATGCCGTCGAAATAGCCGCCGCGCCCTTCGAGGCCGACCGTCTCGCCGACGGTGATCTGGACATGCGCGATCCCCGCGGCGTTCCACAGCGGCTCGAACAGCGCATTGCCGAAGCGCAGCGCGAGCAGGTTCTGGACCGTCTCCTTGCCGAGATAATGATCGATCCGGAAGGTGCGCTCCTCGGGGAAGACCGCCGCGACGGCATCGTTGATCGCGCCCGAGGAGGCGAGATCCTGGCCGAGCGGCTTCTCCAGCGCGAGCCGCACGCGGCTTCCGGCGAGGCCGGCGCCAGCGAGGCCGGCGATGGTGGGGCCGAACAGCGACGGCGCGGTCGAGAGGAAGATCGCGATCGGGCCGTCGGCCGGCCCCGCGGCTTGCGCGAGCGCGGCGAACTGCGCGGCGTCGGAGGCATCGACCGCGACATAGCGCAAGCGGCTAAGGAAGCGCTCGACGGCGGCGGCGGGCAGCCGCTCGGGCTCGATCGCGGCGGCCAGCGCGTCTCCCGCCATGGCGCGGAAGCCCGCATCGTCGAGCGGGCTGCGCGCGGTGCCGATGATGCGGATCGCCGCGGGCAGCAGCCCGTCCGCGTCGAGGCCGTAGAGCGAGGGCAGCAGCATGCGCCGCGAGAGATCGCCGGTCGCGCCGAAGAGCAGCAATGTCTCGGCCTTGTCCCGCATGCGGCACTCCTGAGCCCGCGCCTGATCGCCGCGCGCGGCCGCCCGGTCAAGCGCGCCGCCGCGCGGGAGCGCTATCGCCGAGGCTCCGGCCCCCCCCCTTCCTGGAACGCCGATCGAGGCGGCGCGGCATGGAGGCCCGAGCCGGAATCGAACCGGCGTGCAAGGATTTGCAGTCCTCTGCGTAACCACTCCGCCATCGGGCCCGATGCGTCGGCGGGCGCGGCTGTTGCGCGGGCGAGAGAGCGCTGTCAACCATCGGGGCCGCGCGCGTGATCCCGCCGCCGCCGCAACCGGCTTGCGCGTGCCCGCGAAAGCGATAGGCGGTTGCCGGGCGAGGCTCGCTCGCGTTGGTGTATTGCATACCTAAGACAGCCATGCGATCGGGGACGTATGACCGAGCAGAACTTCGCCAGCCTGCGCCGCGTGATGGTGACGAACCAGCTCCGCACCTCGGGCGTCAACGATCCCGTCGTGATGGCGGCGATGGGCGCGGTGGCGCGCGAGCGCTTCGTGCCGGTCGCGCGGCGCGCGCTCGCCTATGCCGATACCGCCATCCCGCTGGGCGGCGGGCGCTTCCTCAATCCGCCGGCGATCATCGGCCGGCTGCTCACCGCGGCGGCGCCCGCCGCGGGGGAGCGCGCGCTCGTGGTCGGCGCGGCGACGGGCTATGCCGCGGCCGTGCTGGCCGAGATCGGCCTGATCGTGCGGGCGCTGGACGAGGCGGCGCTGGCGGGCGACATTGTCGCGGTGAGCGGCGTGACTCCGGCGCGGGGCCCGCTCGCCGATGGCTGGGCGGCCGCCGCGCCCTATGACCTCATCCTCGTCGATGGCGCGATCGAGCAGGTGCCGGACGCGCTGGTGGCGCAGCTCGGCGAGGCCGGCCGGCTGGTGACGGGGCTTGCCGATGGCGGCGTCACCCGGCTCGCGATCGGGCGGCGCGGCGGCGCCGGCTTCGGGCTCGCGACGATCGCCGACATGGCGGTGGCGCCGCTGCCCGGCTTCGCCCGGCCGCCCGCCTTCCGCTTCTGAGCCACCGGGGGGCGGGGGTGCGGGGCGGCAGGCGACTGGCGGCGGCGGCGCTGCTCGGCGCGGCGGCGATGCCGGCGCCCGCGACGACGCTGCGCGAGGCGCTGATCGCGACCTATGCCGGCAATCCGACGCTGACCGCCGAGCGCGCCGGGCTGCGCGCCACCGACGAGACGGTCGGCATCGCCAGGGCGAGCGGGCGGCCGCAGGCGAGCGCCAACGCATCGGTCGCCGAGAATTACGAGAAGCTCGACGGCTTCCGCGCGAGCGGGCGCCAGCTCACCACCGGCGGCAATCTCGCCCTGCCGATCTACCAGGGCGGCCGGGTGCGCAACGCCACCCGCGCCGCGGAGGCGCGCGTCGATGCCGGCCGCGCCGACCTGCGCGCCACCGAGGGCGATGTGTTCACCGATGCGGTGGGCGCCTATATGGACGTGATGCGCGATGTCTCGATCGTCGAGCTCAACCGCAACAACGTCAAGGTGCTGGAGACCAACCTCCAGGCGACGCGGGATCGCTTCCAGGTCGGCGACGTGACGCGCACCGATGTCGCGCAGTCGCAGGCCCGGCTGTCGGGCGCGCAGAGCCAGCTCAGCTCGGCGGAAAGCCAGCTCACCGGCAGCGACGAGAATTACCTGCGCATCATCGGCGCGGTGCCGGCCAGGCTCGATCCGCCACCGCCGCTGCCGGCGCTCCCCGACACCGCCGACCGGGCCGCCGCCGCCGCGCTCGAGAACAACCCGCAGCTGCTCTCGATCGCGGCGCAGGTGAAGGCGGCGCGCTACGATGTCGGGCAGGCGCGGGGCGCGCGGCTGCCGACGTTGAGCGCGTTCGGCAACGGCGGCTACAACAAGGCGCTGGGCCGCGAGCAGCAGGCGCTCGGCCTCTACGACAACCAGCTCTCGGGCAGCGGCGGGCTCCAGCTCAGCATCCCGCTCTATCAGGGCGGGCTGGTCGGCGCCGAGGTCCGCCGCGCGCAGGCGCTGCAAGCCCAGGCGATGGAGCAGGGCGTCGCGGTCGAGCGGCAGGTGATCGCCAACGCGCGCGCCACCTTCGCCGCCTATCAGGCCTCGCTCGACGTGGTGCGGTCGAGCGAGCAGGCGGTCTCCGCCAACACGCTGGCGCTGGAAGGCGTGCGCGCCGAGAACGGCGTCGGCACGCGCACCGTGCTGGACGTGCTCAACGCCGAGCAGGAGCTGCTCAACAGCCAGGTGACGCTGGTGAGCGCGAGGCGGGACGCCTATGTCGCCGGCTTCGCGCTGCTGAACGCGATGGGCCGGGCCGAGATGCGCGACCTCGGGCTCGACGGCGGCCCGCTCTACGATCCCACCGTCAACTACCGGCGGGTGAGCCGCCGCATCTCCGATTTCGGCGACGATCCCGCGCCGGCGACGCAGGCCTCGCGCACCTTAGGCGAGGCGACCAGCGCGCCCGCCAAGCCGATGATCGGGCCGATGATCGGGCCGGTGATCGGGCCGCCGGCGGATTCGCGCGTGACACCGCCGGGCAGTTGAGGAATAACCGCGCCATGGGGCAGGTTAACCATGAGCCGTCGATGGAGGACATCCTCGCCTCCATCAAGCGCATCATCGCCGAGGATGGCGAGCCGCCGCAGGCGGGACGGGGCGATCTACCGGAGGGCGAGGAGGCGCAGATGCCCGAGGACGGCATACTCGAACTGACCCGCCCGCTCGATCCGCCGGGCGCCGCGCCCGTCGTCGTCGCGAACGACCCGGCGATAGGCACCGCCGCCAGCCTTTCCACAACCATCGAGTCCCAGCCCGACATGCCCGAAGCCAAGCTCGCCGCCAGTTCCCAGCTCCTGTCGGGCGCGACCGCCGACGCCAGCCGCCAGGCGCTCGCAGCGCTCTCGGCGCTCGTCGTCAAGCCCGAGCAGGGCGACAACACGCTCGAGGGGCTGGTACGCGAAATGCTCCGGCCGATGCTGCGCGAGTGGCTGGATGCCGAGCTGCCGGCGATCGTCGAGCGGCTGGTCGCGGCGGAGATCGCCCGGATCAGCGGCCGGCCCGGCTGAGCGCGGCGCGCCTCGCGGGCCGCGCCGCGCTGGCGGCGCTGGTGCTGCTCGCGCCGCTGGCGGCCGCCCCGGCGCGGCCGATCACGGCGCGCGACCTCGCGACGCTCCGCCGCCTGACCGATCCGGCCGTGTCGCCCGACGGGCGGATGGCCGCCTACCAGCTCCGCGAGACCGACTGGGCCGCCAACCGGCGCCGCGACGGCATCTGGCTGCTCGATCTCGCGACGCCCGGCGCGCCGCCGCGCAGGCTCGCCGCCGATCCCGCCGCCAACGAGACGGCGCCGGCCTTCTCGCCCGACGGCCGCTTCGTCTATTTCCTGTCGGACACCGGCGGCAGGGGCACGGTCTGGCGGGTCGCGGTGGCGGGCGGCGCGCCGAGCTGCGTCACCGATCCGGCGTGGGATCTCGCCGGCTTCAAGCTCGCGCCGTCGGGCGACCGCATCGCCGTCTGGGCCGATCGCCCGCCCGGCGCCAGATCGCTCGCCGACGTCATGCCGGCAAGAAGCCCGGACGAGGGCACCGCGCGCGTCTACGACCGGATGTTCGTGCGCCACTGGGACGCATGGGCGGACGGGCAGCGCACCACGCTGTTCGTGCTGCCGCTCGCCGATGGACACGCGCCCGGCGCCGGCGTCTCGGTGGTGGGCGGTCTGGTGGGCGACGTGCCGGGCAAGCCGTTCGGCGGCGGCGAGACCGTCTCCTGGAGTGCCGACGGCCGGACCATCTATTTCGCGCTGCGCGAGGCCGGGCGGATCGAGCCGCTCTCGACCAACCTCGACATCTTTGCCGAGTCCGCTGACGGGTCGGGACAGCCCGTCAACCTGACCGTCGGCAATCCGGGCACCGACACGCTGCCGACCGTCTCGCCCGACGGGAAGACGCTCGCCTATGTGGCGATGGCGCGCGCCGGCTACGAGGCCGACCGGCAGGTGCTGATGCTTCGCGATCTCGCCAGCGGCACGGTCCGCGCGCTGACCGCCGGCTGGGACCGCTCCGTTGCCACGATCGCGTGGGCGCCGGACGGGCGCAGCCTGCTCGTCACCGCCGAGGAGGAGCTCGACACGCCGCTGTTCCGGATCGACGCCGCCACCGGCGGGGTCGACCGGCTGACGCGGCGCGGCAACGTCGGCGCCGCGCTGCCCCTCCCTGACGGCGGGGCGGTGGTCGCGCTCGACAGCGCGCTGGCGCCGGCCGACCTGTGGCGGGTGGCGCCCTCGAAGCAGATCGCGCGGCTCACCGCGGTCGATGCCGACAAGCTCGCCGGCGTCGACATGCCGAGCGAGCAGCGCTTCAGCTTCGAGGGCGCCGGCGGCGACACCGTCACCGGCATCGCCTACCAGCCGGCCGGCACGCCGCCGGGCAAGAAGCTGCCGGTCGCCTTCCTCGTCCACGGCGGGCCGCAGGGGAGCTTCAACGATTCGTGGAGCTATCGCTGGAACCCGGCGGTGTTCGCGGGCGCGGGCTTCGGCGTCGTCACCGTCGACTTCCACGGCTCGACCGGGCACGGCCAGGCCTTCACCGATTCGATCCGCCAGGACTGGGGCGGCAAGCCGCTGACCGACCTCAAGCTCGGCCTCGCCGCCGCGACCGCGAAGTTCGCATGGCTGGACGCGGGCGACGTCTGCGCCGCCGGCGCCTCCTACGGCGGCTACATGATGTACTGGATCGAGGGGAACTGGCCCGATCGCTTCAAGTGCATCGTCTCGCACGACGGCGTCTTCGATGCGCGCGCCATGGCGTACGAGACCGAGGAGCTGTGGTTCGACGAATGGGAGCACGGCGGCCATCCCTATTACGAGGCGCCGGCCGAATATGAGAAGTGGAACCCGGTCAATCTCGTCGGCACATGGCGCACGCCGACGCTCATCATCACCAACGAGCAGGATTTCCGTATCCCGGTGACGCAGGGGCTCGCCGCCTTCACCGCGCTCCAGCGCCGCGACGTGCCCTCCCGCCTGCTCGTCTTCCCGGACGAGAACCACTGGGTGCTGAAGCCGCGCAACAGCGTGCAATGGTATGGCGAGGTGCTCGGCTGGATGAAGACGTGGACGGCCGCCCGACGCTGACGACCTGATCCGGCCTCCGTTCGTTCCGAGCGCGGTCGAGGGACCGGCGCGCCCCCGGCCCCGCCTCGACTTCGCTCGGCATGAACGGTCGAGGAGAGTGGGCGATCACGGGCTTGGCACCCGCGCCACCCCCGGCTAACCGCCCCCAATGAGCGAGCCGCCCAAGACCTTCGACCCCGCCGCGATCGAGGCGCGCTGGTATCCGCACTGGGAGGAGCGCGGGCTGTTCGCGCCGGCGCGGCCCGGCGCCGAGCCGTTCACGATCGTGATGCCGCCGCCGAACGTCACCGGCGCGCTCCACGTCGGCCATGCGCTCGACGACGCGCTGCAGGACATCCTCGTCCGCCACGCCCGGCTGAAGGGCAAGGATGCGCGCTGGGTGGTCGGCACCGATCACGCCGGCATCGCCACGCAGATGGTGGTCGAGCGCAACCTCGCCTCGCAGGGCATCACCCGGCAGGCCCTGGGGCGCGAGGCGTTCGTCGGGAAGATATGGGCGTGGAAAGCCGAGAGCGGCGGCGCGATCACCCGCCAGCTCCGCCGGCTGGGCGCGTCGTGCGACTGGGCGAACGAGCGCTTCACGATGGACGAGGGCTTCTCGAAGGCGGTCACCCACGTCTTCGTCGAGCTGCACCGGCGTGGGCTGCTTTATCGCGACAAGCGGCTGGTCAACTGGGATCCGCGCTTCCAGACCGCGATCTCGGACCTCGAGGTCGAAACGCGCGACGAGCAGGGCAGCTTCTGGCACCTCTCCTATTCGCTCGCCGACGGCAGCGGGACGATCCGGGTCGCGACCACGCGCCCCGAGACGATGCTCGCCGACATGGCGGTGGCGGTGCATCCGGAGGACGGGCGCTACACAGCGCTGGTCGGACGCCAGGTGCGGCTGCCGCTGACCGGCCGGCTGATCCCGATCATCGCCGACACGCATGCCGATCCGGCGCTCGGATCGGGCGCGGTCAAGATCACGCCGGGGCATGATTTCAACGACTTCGAGGTGGGGATCCGCGCCGGGGTCAAGCCCGCGGCGATGCTCAACATGCTCGATGCGCGGGCCTGCATCGCCCAGACCGCCGATGGCCTGGTGCCCGCCGAGCTGATCGGGCTGGACCGCTTCGAGGCGCGGCGGCGGATCGTCGCGATGCTGGAGACGACGGGCGCGCTCGATCGCGTCGAGGCGCGGACCATCCCGACGCCGTTCGGCGACCGCTCCGGCGTCGTCATCGAGCCGTGGCTGACCGACCAATGGTATGTCGATGCCAAGGCGCTGGCCGGGCCGGCGCTGGCGGCGGTGCGGAGCAAGCGGATCAGGATCGTGCCGGCGACGTGGGAGAAGACCTATTACAACTGGCTGGAGAACATCCAGCCTTGGTGCGTCTCGCGCCAGCTCTGGTGGGGGCACCGCATACCGGCGTGGTACGGGCCGGATGGGGCCGCCTATGTCGCCGAGGATGAAGCGGAGGCCCGGCGCCAGGCCGGCGACGGCGTGCCGCTGACCCGCGACGAGGACGTGCTCGATACCTGGTTCTCCTCGGCGCTATGGCCGTTCGCGACGCTGGGCTGGCCGGATGCCGAAGCCCTCTCCCCTGAGGGAGAGGGCGGGGCAGGGGCACCCGGTGCCGATGGCGGAGACGCGTCGCCTCGCGCCGCTCCCCTTCACCCCGACCCTCTCCCCGCCGGGGAGAGGGGGCAGGCGCGGCTTCACGGGCGCTATCCCAACGACATCCTCATCTCCGGGTTCGACATCCTGTTCTTCTGGGATGCCAGGATGATTATGCAGGGCCTGGAGTTCATGGGCGATGTGCCCTTCAGGACGCTGTATCTGCACGGACTGGTGCGGGACGCGGCCGGGCAGAAGATGTCCAAGTCCAAGGGCAACACGATCGATCCGCTGGTTCTGATCGATCGCTACGGCGCCGATGCGCTGCGCTTCACGCTCGCGGCGATGGAGAACCAGGGGCGCGACATCAAGCTCGACGAGAAGCGCGTCGAGGGCTATCGCAACTTCGCCACCAAGCTCTGGAACGCCGCGCGCTTCGCCCGAGCGAACGGCATCGGCGCCGCGCGGACGCTCGAGTCGCCGCCCGCGACACTCGCGGTCAACCGCTGGATCATCGGCGAGACCGTCCGGACCATCCAGGCCCTCGACCTCGCGCTCGCCGACCCGCGCTTCGACGAGGCGGCCAACACGATCTATCATTTCGTGTGGGATCGCTTCTGCGACTGGTATCTCGAGCTCATCAAGACGGAGATCGGCGAGGAGACGAAGGCGGTCGCCGGCTGGGTGTTCGACCAGATCCTCGTCATGCTCCACCCGTTCATGCCGTTCGTGACCGAGGAGCTCTGGCATGCGCTCGGCGAGCGGGATCACGAGCTGATCGTGGCGCGCTGGCCGATGGCGGACGCGCGCGGCCTGGATGCGGAGGCGAGCGCGGAGGTGGAGTGGGTGATCCGCTTCGTGAGCGAGGTGCGCGCGGCGCGGAGCGAGGCGAACGTGCCGCCCGGCGCCACGATCGACGCATGGGCATATGGCGCGAGCGCGGAGACGGAGCGCAGGTTGCGGGCGCATCATGGGACATTGCGGCGGATGGCTCGCGTCGGCGGCGTCGCGAACATCTCCGCGCCGCAGATCGACGGCTTGCAGGTGATCGTCGACGAAGCGACGCTGTTCCTCGACGTCGCCGAGGTGATCGACCCGACGGCCGAGCGCGCCCGCATCGCGAAGGCAGGCGCATCGGCGGAGAAGGAGCGCGATGCGCTCGCCGCGCGCCTCGCTTCGGCAGCCTTCCTCGCCAAGGCGAAGCCCGAGGCGATCGCCAAGGCGCGGGCGGATCATGCCGAGCGGGCGGGCGAGGTGGAGCGGCTGCGCGCCGCGCTGGCGCGGCTCGGCTGACCGGCCGCCGTCGCCGCGGCGATGGCGGGCGGGGCCGGTTGCCAGCCGCTCCGCCGAGCGTCAAAGACCCGCCATGCCAGACGCACCCGCATCATCCCCGCCGTCCGCACCCCCCGAGCGCGGCGACCTCACCCAGGGGCCGATCGCGCGGACGCTGCTGCTGTTCGCGCTGCCGACGCTCGGGTCGAACGTCCTCCAGTCGCTCAACGGCTCGGTCAACGCGATCTGGGTGGGGCGCTTCCTCGGCGAGAACGCGCTGGCGGCGACCTCCAACGCCAATCTCATCATGTTCCTGATGTTCTCGGCGCTGTTCGGCTTCGGGCTCGCCGCGACGATCCTGATCGGCCAGAGCTTCGGCCGGCGCGACATCGCGGAAGCGCGGCGCGTGCTCGCGACCACGCTCGGCTTCTTCGCGATCCTCTCCGTGGCGATCGCGATCGCGGGCTATCTCGGCACGCCGGCGCTGCTGCGGCTGCTCGGCACGCCGCCGGCGGTGCAGGCGCTCGCGAACGCCTATCTGCGGCTGATCTTCGTCGGCATGCCGGCATCCTTCCTGGTGGTGATCCTCTCGATGGGGCTGCGCGGCGTGGGCGACTCGATGACGCCGCTGATCGCGATGATCCTCAACGTGGCGCTCGACGCGGGGCTGAACCCGGTGTTCATCCTCGGCCTGGGCGGCGCGCCGCGGCTCGGCATCGCCGGCTCGTCGACCGCCACCGCGATCGCCGGCTATGTCACCTGCGCGGCGCTGGTGGCGCTGATCTACGCGCGCGATCTGCCGCTCCGGCTGCGCGGCGCCGAATTCCGCATGCTGTGGCCCGATCCGGCGATCCTCAGGATGATGTTCGCCAAGGGCGTGCCGATCGGGCTGCAGATGGTGGTGATGTCGCTCTCCGCGCTCGCCATGATCGGGCTGGTCAACCGGGTCGGCGCGGTGACGGTGGCGGCCTATGGCATCGCCCAGCAATTATGGACCTATATCCAGATGCCGGCGCTGGCGATCGGCGCGGCGGTGAGCGCGATGGTGGCGCAGAACATCGGCGCGGGGAGGTGGGAGCGCATCGGCCGGATCACGGCGGCCGGCATCGGCGCGAACATCCTGCTGACGGGCGTTGTGGTGGTGGCGCTGGCGCTGGTCGATCACGCGCTGCTGGGGCTGTTCCTGCCGCGCGCCAGCCCGGCGCTCGCCATCGCCGCGCATGTCAACACGCTGGTGAGCTGGTCCTTCCCGCTGTTCGGCGTGACGATCGTGCTGTTCGCGACGGTGCGCGCGAACGGCGCCGTGTTCGCGCCGCTGATCGTGATGGGCATCGCGCTCTTCCCGGTACGGCTCGGCTTCGCGGCCTGGGCGCTGCCGCGCTACGGGACCGACGCGCTCTGGATCAGCTTCCCGATCGGATCGGTGGCCTCGCTGCTGCTGGCGCTCTGCTATTATCGCTGGGGCGGCTGGCGGGAACCGCGGGTCGCGCCGCTCGGCCGGGCCGACGCCCAGGACGCCGCGCTGGCCGCCGGCGAGCCGGGCGGGCGCATCCAGCCGAGCGCCTGATCGCGGGATGCGCGGCGTCGCTGGCGTGGGGACGCCGCCGCGGCTAGGTTGCGGCGCATGACCTACGCCTCCTATCCGGCGCTCCGCCTGCGCCGCAGCCGCCGGCACGGCTGGAGCCGCGCGCTCGTCGCCGAGACGGTGCTGACGCCGGCGGACCTGATCTGGCCGCTGTTCGTGACCGGGGGGCAGGGGGCGGAGGAGCCGATCGCGGCGCTGCCCGGCGTCTCGCGCTGGTCGGTCGACGGCATCGTCGCGCGCGCGCGGGAGGCGCTGGCCGCGGGCATCCCCTGCCTCGCGCTCTTCCCCAACACGCCGCCGGGCCTGCGCAGCGCGGACGGGCGCGAGGCGCTCAACCCGGACAATCTGATGTGCCGCGCGGTGCGCGCCGTGAAGGATGCGGTGCCGGGCATCGGCGTGCTCACCGATGTCGCGCTCGATCCCTATACCAGCCACGGCCATGACGGGCTGATCGACGCCTCGGGCCATGTCCTCAACGACGAGACCAGCGCGGTGCTGGTCGAGCAGGCGCTGGTGCAGGCGGCGGCGGGCGCCGACATCGTCGCGCCCTCCGACATGATGGACGGCCGCGTCGGCGCGATCCGCGCCGTGCTGGAGCGCGAAGGGCATCGCGACGTCCAGATCATGGCCTATGCCGCCAAATATGCCTCCGCCTTCTACGGCCCGTTCCGTGACGCGGTCGGCAGCCGAGGACTGCTCAAGGGCGACAAGCGCGCCTATCAGATGGACCATGCCAATGCCGAGGAAGCGCTGCGCGAGGTCGCGCTCGATCTCGCCGAGGGCGCGGACAGCGTCATGGTCAAGCCCGGCCTGCCCTATCTCGACATCGTGCGGCGCGTGAAGGAGCGCTTCGAAGTGCCGGTGTTCGCCTATCAGGTGTCCGGCGAATATGCGATGATCGAGGCGGCGGTCGCGGCGGGCGCGGCGGAGCGCGATCCGATCGTGCTGGAGACGCTGGGCGCGTTCAAGCGCGCCGGCTGCTCGGGCGTGCTCAGCTATCACGCGCTCCATGCGGCGCGCCTGCTCGGCGCATGACCGCCGTGATCGAGACCGCTCGGCTGAGCTTGCGCGAATGGCGCGACGCCGATCGCGAGCCGTTCCTGCGCCATTGCAACGTGCCAGCGGTGATGGAGCATCTCGGCGGCGTCGCCGAGACGGCGGCGATCGACGCCTCGATCGCGCGCATCCGCGCCTGCCAGGCCGCGCGCGGCCATTGCTTCTGGGCGGTGGAGCGGCGCGAGGATGGCGCGTTCCTGGGCTTCTGCGGGCTCAAGGTCTCGACCGACCCCGGCACGCCGATCACCGGCGACGTCGAGATCGGCTGGCGGCTGCGCGAGGATGCGTGGGGGCGGGGCTATGCCCGCGAGGCGGCGGCCGCCAGCCTCGCCTGGGGCATGGCGAACCTTACGGCACCACGCATCGTCGCGATCACCCTGCCGGCGAACGTCCCGAGCTGGCGGCTGATGGAGCGGATCGGCATGGTGCGGCGCGCCGATCTCGATTTCGATCACCCGCTGTTCGCCGAGGGATCGCCGCTGCGCCACCACATCACCTATGCGGCGGAGCGGCCGGCGGGCTGAGGCGGCCCGAGGCGGTCAGCCGTCCGGCAGTGCCGCGGCAAGCGTATCGACGGCGGCGCGCTCGCGGGCGTCGATCGCCGCCACCCGCGCGACCGCGGCATCGAGCGGCGCCGCGTCGAACACCCCCGAGGTTCGCTCGGCATCGAGCGCGGCCAGCGCCTTGCCGACGGGATCGCGCAGCGCGGCAAGGCGTGTGAGCGACTGCTGGGCGTCGACCCACGCATCGCTCCCGGCGGCGCTCCCCCTGGCGCGGGCGGCGGCGGGGCGGGCGGCGGCGAGCGCCTGCTGGAACCCTTCGTCCCCCGCCTCGGCATCGGCCACTATCGCGGCATAGCGCGCGGCGAGCGCCGGGTCCGCGGCGGCCGGCGCCGTGGCGGGCGCGACGGGCTCGGCAGTGCTCAGCTTCTCGATCGGGCGCGGCGCGAGCGAGGGAATGCCGGTATCGCGCGACGCGCAGGCGGCGAGCGCGAGCGCCGTGGCAAGGCAGGTCGGGAGCGCGACGCGGTTGCGCCGGGAGGAGATCATCGGCGCGATGTAGACGGCTTCGTGCGCGAACGGAACGGCGCTCTTTCGCGGCGCGGCGCGGGGTTGCACGGCGCGGCGCCCACCTCTAAGAGCCGAGCCGCACGCGCCCGTAGCTCAGCTGGATAGAGCATCAGACTACGAATCTGAGGGTCGGACG
>CAXTPE010000003.1:32956-43351 GCA_964245925.1 uncultured Sphingomonadaceae bacterium | reverse complement strand
CAGACAGATTTATCCTCAATCCAACCCACCAAATGCCGGGACTAAACACCTAACGTGATCTGCGATGACGTCGCGCCCTTCTTCGCCGCATACCCTTTAACCACGCTATGATCGGCGTGTTGAGCGGCATGAACTGCTTGGAGAAGCGCGGGCACGGGAGAAACCTATTATATGGACCTTTACACTCATATATTGAAGATCACTGGATCAAGCTATGTTCACACTCAGCGTGGCGCGTGCAAAGCTAGATGACATCCAGCTGTAAGATTTAAAATTAGCCTGTCGCCAACAGCGACCGCGCCCCGCGTCGTGACAGCGACACCTGGACGGCAGGTAGCGGGTGGCGGCGACCAGGATCCCAGTAATCCGCAAGACCGAACTAAAGTACGTTAGAGCATGTGTACGACGCCGGGTGCGATGCGTTGTTGGACGGAAAGGCTGGCGACAGGATGACCGAGCGGATCGGCGGATCAAGCGAGATGGCCGATCGAGTGCGCGCATTCGATTGGGCGGCGACGGCGCTCGGCGCGATCGCGGCATGGCCGGAACGGTTGGCGGGTGCCGTCGAGGCGATGCTCGCCGCGCCGCAATTGGCGTCGCTCGCGATCGGTCCGGACCGCGTCTTCCTCTATAACGATGCCGCATCACGCTACTACGGCGACCGCTATCCCGCGTTGCTCGGTAAGCCGATCGCCCACGCTTTCGCGCATGAGTTCGCGGCGGTCGAAGGATATTACGATCGCGTGTTCGCGGGCGAGAGCCTGCATGTTCCCGCCCAGCCACTCGATCCCGCGCGAAAAGGCACGCCGGAGGTGTTCGACGCTTACATGAGCCCCGTTCGGAACAGCGACGGCGATGTCGTCGCGGCCTATATGACGGGCTTCGCCGTCACGGATCGCCACATCACGGAAGCAAAGCTGCGCGACAGCGAGAAGCGGGTACGCGCCGTCGTCCAGCAGGCGCCGTTGGCGATCGCGTTCACCGGACCTTCCGGCGAGATCGTGTTCCGCAACGCCATGTTCGACGCGCTTTGGGGTCGCCCGGCGCATGAAACGACCGCCGCGACCTACAGCGACGTTTATGAGGGCTATCATCTCGACGGCCGACCGATCGCATCCGAGGAGTGGCCGGGCGCGCGCGCCGTACTTCACGGCGAGACCGTACATGACGAGGTGCTGGAGATCATTCAGGCCGATGGTCGCCGCGTCGCCTGCGCGTTTTCCGCTGGCCCGATCCGCGAGGAAGACGATAGGATCACCGGCGGCGTCGTGCTGTTTCGCGACGTATCCGACGAACGGCGCACCCAACAGGCATTGCGCGACGGCGAAGAGCGGTTCCGGACGCTGTCCGACAATATGTCGCAACTGGCATGGACGTGCGACCGGCTGGGGGAGGTGACCTGGTATAATCAACGCTGGCTCGATTATACCGGCCTGACCTTCGACGAGATGAAGGACTGGGGCTGGGAAAGGGTTCAGCATCCCGATCACGTCGATCGCGTGGTCGCCGGCGTCACGCGGTCGCGCGATCGCGGCGAGATGTGGGAAGACACCTTCCCCTTGCGTCGCCACGACGGCACCTATCGCTGGTTTCTGTCGCACGCGATGCCCATTCGTGATGCCCAGGGCGAGATCGTTCGCTGGTTCGGCACCAATACCGACATCACCGATCAACGCGAGGCGGAGGCCGCCCTGCGCGAGAGCGAGGAGCGGCAGGCGTTCCTGTTGCGGCTGGGCGACGCGATGCGCGCGGCGGAGGATGCCGACATCCTGATCGTCATTGCTTCGCGGATGCTGGGGGAACGGCTTGACGCATCGCGCATCGTCTTCGCGGAGATCGATGCGCCCGCCGGCATCGCGACCATCCGGCCCGGTTGGACCGCTTCCGGCGCCGAGCAACACCCGGCGACGCTGAACCTCGCCGATTTCGGCGGGCCGCTGCTCGACGACCTGCGCGCCGGCCGGACGGTCCGATACGACGATGTCGGGCCGCCGCCCTATGCCCGTCCCGATCTGGCGGCGCTCGCGGCGATCGGGATTCGGGCGGGGCTGAGCGTGCCACTGCTGGTCGGAGGCCGGTTCGTCGTCAACCTGAACGTCCATCAACATGCGCCCCGCGCGTGGACCGACGCCGAGGTCACGCTGGTCGAGGAGGTGGCCGAGCGCATCTGGGCCGCGGTCCAGCGCGCGCGCGCCGAAGCGGCGGTGCGGGCGAGCGAGGAGCGGCTGGCAGCCGAACTGCGCGGCACCGAGCTGTTGCGCGACCTTGCCGAGCGGCTGGTGCCGGAGGAGAGTTCGCGGACATTCTATGAGGAGATCCTGTCCGCGGCGATCGCGATCGTGCACGCCGATGCCGGTACTGTCCAGGTCTATGACGCCGCCACCGCATCGCTCTTCTTGCTCGTCTCGCGCGGGTTCGCGCCCAACATGACCGATCATTTCGAGCGCGTCGATGCGGGCAGCTCAACCGCCTGCGGCATCGCCCTCACCACGAATGCACGCACCGTCGTCGATTTCGACGACGAGACCGACGAGGCGGCGAGGATGCATGTCGAGGCGGGCTATCATTCGGCCCAGGCGACGCCGCTGTTGTCGCGCGAGGGCGCGCCACTTGGCATGCTCAACACGCATTGGAGCGCCTCCGGTCATCGGCCGAGCACGCAGGAACTGCGTTTTCTCGACCTGCTCGCGCGGCAGGCGGCTGACCTGATCGAAGCGCGGCAGGCGCGGGAAGCCTTGCGCGAAAGCGAGGAGCGGCTGCGCGAGTTCGGCGAGGCTTCGCAGGACATCTTGTGGATCCGCGACGCGGAGACGCTGCAGTGGCAATATCTGACCCCCGCATTCGAAGCGATCTACGGCCTCAGCCGCGACGAGGCGCTGACCGGCGACGATTATCGCAACTGGCAGGACCTCATCGTGCCCGAGGATCGTGACCATGCGGTCGCATCGATCGCGAGGGTCCGCGATGGTGAACATGTCACCTTCCAATTTCGTGTCAGACGCCCGAGCGACGGCGCGATCCGGTGGCTGCGCAACACCGATTTCCCGATCAGGGATGCGTCCGGCAAGATCGTGCTGATCGGCGGTATCGGCCACGACCTGACCCAGCTGAAGCGGGCGGAGGAGCGACAGGCGACCTTGCTCGCCGAACTGCAGCACCGGGTTCGCAACATCCTGGCAGTCACCCGCTCGATCATCAGCCGATCGGACGACGGCGAACGATCGACCGAGGAGTATGTGCAGCATCTCCAGGGCCGGATCGCCGCGCTCGCGAGGACGCAGGTGCTGCTGACCCGCGCCGCCGGCAGCGACATCGATCTGGACAGCCTGATCCGGGACGAGCTTCTCGCCCAGGTCGTGTCATGGGATCAGGTCACGATCGAGGGCGCCGACGTCCATCTCTCGCCGAAGGTCGCGGAGGTGCTGACCCTGGCGATCCACGAGCTTGCGACCAACGCGACGAAATACGGCGCCTTTTCGAAGCCGGACGGAAGACTCGACGTGCGCTGGCATGTAGAGGACCGCGAGAGCCAGGACTGGCTGGTGCTGGACTGGACGGAGCACGGCGTGCCGATCGTCGACGCCGCGCCCCGGCATCGCGGCTTCGGTGCGGAACTGATCTCTCGCCGCATCCCCTATGAGTTGAAGGGTCACGGCAGTCTCGAGCTGAAGCCCGGGGGCGTCGAAAGCCATATCGAGTTCCCGCTCGTGGCCGGCGAGAGCATCCTTCAAACCGATGCGGGCGGGCGATGACATGGGAAACGATGGCTTGAAAAACGCGCGCGTGCTCGTCCTGGAGGACGATTATTACCTTGCGACGGACCTGCAGAACGCGCTCGAGGCGGCGGGAGCCGTGGTGATCGGCCCGTTCGCGGACACACTGGATGCCGATCGCGCTCTGGCCGCGGGCCGACCGGATTGCGCGCTGGTGGATCTTAATCTTGGCCGGGGCATCTCGTTCGAGTTGCCACGCACGTTGGCGCGGCTCGCGGTGCCATTTGCGCTCGTGACCGGCTACGACCGTGCGGCGATTCCCAACGAGTTCGCCGCCATCGTTCGGGTCGAGAAGCCGATCGGTGTGAGAAACGTGATCGAGCTCGTCGAACGCCTGCTGGCGCCGGGTCAGGCGTGACGAGCCCCGGCCTGTTCGAAGTCTTTCTGTGAAAAGGACAAGTGCAGGTAGGCCAAATCGAATTCGGCGATCGAAGCCAGCCGTTGCCAGTCGAGAATCGTCACCTCCTGCCGGGACATCTGGACGACCCCTTCGTCGCGCAGTGCCCTGATCGAACGATTGACGTGCACCGAGGTGAGACCGAGCGCGTCCCCGATCTGCTCCTGCGTGATCGGGAAAGGATAGCCGCCGTTCTTCATTCGCCCGCCGTGGAATGAGCGCACCGCGATTTCGCAGAGCAAATGGGCGATGCGGCTTCGCGCGTTCTTCCGACCGACATTGACCAGCCACTGCGCGATGATCGCCCCGTCCACCACGCAATCACGCCAGAACGCGGCGGACAGGCCGTGATAATCGAAGGCCAGCCGGCGCAGCGCCTCGTGCGGTATCTTCATCACCGTGGAATTGGTCAGTGCCTGAAGCGGCGATGGCGCGCGTGGCAGCATCAGCGAGTAGAGATCTACCATGTCGCCGGGAACATGGAGGCTGATGATCTGCCGGCTGCCGTCCTCCAGTTGTGCGAAACGCGCGACCAGCCCTTCGACGATCAGGCAGGACTCCTGGACCTCCTCGCCGAGCCGGACGAAATCCCGATGAGCGTCGACCTTCTGCGGCTGGCCATTCAAGGCAAGAACCGCATCGCGCTCAGCTGCGGAAATTGTCGACCGTGCCTCCAGCCGACGAAGGAACAGGTTCAGCGCTTCGAGCCTCGGACCGATTTCCATGACAATGCCTCCGCGGACTAACCTAGGTCGGCATGACCGCTTCGAGACGAGCATACCCTGATCTGTGTTGGTTTGCTACGCGTTGTCGGCTGGACGCGCTTCCCGCGCCCGGCACGCAACGCAAAGCTTCCGAACGATCACTTAATCATAGCCTATTTGGCCGCTAGAATGGATGATGCATGATTAAAGAGGACCGCCACTACATCGTCGTACAATTCTACCGCTCCACGATCTTTCCGTGTGGCATGATATTGCTCCAAGTTAAATCTTAAATTCAATGACTGCCCTCGTCCGGGTCCAAATCCTCACGTCCCAATTTCGTCAGCGTTTCCGTCTTGTGGGGGTCGTCCGACGCAATGGCATTTGCATCATCCTTATTCACAACGGGAGCGGCGTCGCTTTTCCTGCTTTCGGTCACTCGAAGCTCCTCTTCAGCATCATGAGAACGCGCAAGACCGTCATTTGAAACGAGCCGATCAAGGGATCGATCGTGTTGGTTCCTGACCCCGAAACCCTATAGGACAGGCGGAACGGTCCGGACGCGGCAAGCTTCTGCATAAAAGTTACACTGCCCGTTGGGGCTGCCGATGCGTGGCAAAGCGGTTGCGCGACATAGGTGCTAGCATCGGCGAGCCTTGGCGCTGGACCCACGCATCTGCTAGACGTTAGCCATCGCTGGCGGTGGGGGCGCCGGCGATCCGGCAGATCGGTTGTCCCTTCGAGTATCGACGAGTTCGACAAGTGCCGACATCCATATGTGACGATATTGGCGATCAGCCCGAAGCGAGAGAGATCGATCGTCTGGCCGCGCTGCGCCGGCACGACATTCTGGATACGCCTTCGGAGCGAAGGTTCGATCGGATCGTCGCGCTGGTCCAGAACATCTGCCGCGTGCCGATCGCACTCGTCAGTCTGGTCGATGCCGATCGGCAGTGGTTCAAGGCGAGGGCCGGTGTGGAAGTCGACCAGACCGCGTTGGATACATCGGTCTGCGCGCTCGCCATCCGACAGAAAGACGTCTTTCAGATCGAGGACTTGATCGCCGATCCGCGCACGTCCGACATGTCGCTCGTGACCGGCGGGCCACGCCTGCGCTTCTATGCCGGAGCACCGCTCGTAACGACACAGGGTCATGCCTTGGGCAGCCTTTGCGCCATAGATATTCTGCCGCGTCCGGGCGGCCTGGACACCGCCCAGCGCGAGGCGCTTTCACTGTTGGCCGAGCAGGTGGTCGAACTGATCGAGAACCGCGACGCGATCCGTGAGCGCGACCAGGCGATGGCGCTCGATCAGGTGACGTTTCGAGCTCGGCAGGCGGAAAGCCGGTATCACGCCATCGTCGACTCCGCGATCGACAATGGCATCATCGCGATGGACGCGGACGGCCTTGTGACCAGCTGGAGCGCGGGTGCGGAGCGCATCTTCGGTTGGAGCGAGGCGGAGATGCGCGGACAGTCCGCCGACCGATTTTTCACGCCCGAGGATCGGGCGGCCGGCGTTCCCGCCGAAGAGTTTGCTATCGCCACGGCGAAGGGCCGCGCCTCCGACGAACGCTGGCATCTGCGCAAGGATGGCACCCGTTTCTTCGGGCACGGGGCGATGACCCCGCTCGTGGGCGCCGACGATGCCGGGTTCGTGAAGGCGGTGCGTGACATCACCGCCGAGCATGAGACCAAGGCCGCGCTCGAGGATGCGCGCCGTACCGCCGAGATCATGACGACCGCGGCGCGGCTGGGCACGTTCAATTATGACCTTCGCAGCGGCGTACTGAACTGGGACGACGGCTGCCGGGCGCTCTTCGGCCTGCCGCCCGGTGCGCCTGTCACCTACCAGGAGGCGTTCCTGCGCGGCGTCCACCCGGACGACCGTGCCGAAGCGGACGCCGCCGTCGCCCGCGCACTCGACCCCGCTGGCGGCGGTGTCTTCGAAACCAATTATCGGACGATCGGGATCGGGGACGGCGAACTGCGTCACGTCGCGGCACGCGGCCAGGCCTATTTCGAGGACGGCCAGGCGGTCAGCCTGATCGGGACCGTGCACGACGTGTCCGAAGCGCGAACGGCGGAAGCCAAGCTGCGGGAGACGGAACAGCGGCTCCGGCTGGCCAATCGCGCCACCAACGACGCCATCTGGGATTGGGATCTGGTTCGCGATCACATAACCTGGAACGACGCGATCGAGACAGCTTACGGCCACCGGCTCGCGGACATCGAGCCGTCGCGCGGCTGGTGGATCGATCACGTCCATCCCGACGATCGCGCCCGGATCGACGCCAGCATTCATGCCGTCATCGACCATGACGGCACCGATTGGTCCGACGATTACCGATTCCGTTGCGATGACGGCAGCTATGCCGACGTTCGAGATCGCGGGTTCGTGCTGCGCGACGATGGCGGCAGGCCCATCCGGTTGATCGGCGCGATGTTGGATCTCTCGGAGCACAAGGGTGTCGAGCGCGCCTTGCGAACCGAAGCCACGGGACTGGCGCGGCAGGTCGCGGAAGGCGAGGCTGAGAACGAGCGGATGTGGGAGGCCTCGCCAGACCTCATGGTGGTATTGGATAACGTGGGCGTCTTTCGCCGCGTCAATCCGGCATGGACAGCCCTGCTCGGCTATGCGCCGGATGAGCTGGTGGGCCGTCATGTCAACGAGTTCGTCCTGCCCGAGAATCACTCCGAGACGATCGCCGCCTATGAGGAGGCCGCCGGCGGGAACGAGATATCGGCGTTCAACGGGTATCGGCATAAGGATGGGTCCGTTCGCCTCATTTCGTGGGTCGCGGCCCCTAGCGGAGGAATGATCTACGCCACCGGCCGCGACGTCACCGCCGAGGTGGAAGGGCGCGAAACGCTGCGCCAGACCGAGGAGGCGCTGCGGCAATCGCAGAAGGTCGAGGCGATCGGCCAGCTGACCGGCGGCGTGGCCCATGATTTCAACAATCTGCTGACCGTGATCCGCGGTTCGGTCGATTTGCTGCGCCGGCCGGGGCTGAGCGACGACAAGCGCCTTCGTTACGTCGATGCCATCGCGGATACCGCCGACCGTGCGACGAAGCTCACCAGCCAGTTGCTCTCCTTTGCGCGGCGCCAGACGCTGCAGCCGCAAGTGTTCGACGCCGCCGCCAACGTAGGCTCCCTTCAAGGAATGCTGCGGACGCTCACGGGATCGCGGATCAGGATCGAGTACGAGTTTCCAGACCAACCGGCGCTGGTGCTGACCGATCCGAGCCAGTTCGACACCGCGATCGTCAACATGGCCGTCAACGCGCGCGACGCCATGAATGGCGAAGGTCGCCTCTCGCTGGCGGTCGGCATAGCGGACGAGCTGCCCGCACTTCGCAACCATCCGCCAGTCCGCGGCCGCTTCGTGGCGATTTCGATCGCCGATACCGGCGTCGGCATTCCCGCCGATCGGGTCGAGGATATTTTCGAGCCTTTCTTCACCACCAAAGGCGTGGGTCATGGCACCGGGCTGGGCCTCAGCCAGGTCTTCGGCTTCGCCAAGCAGTCCGATGGCGATGTCGCCGTCGAGAGCGAGGTTGGGCGCGGCACGAAATTCACGCTCTATCTTCCGCTTGCCCATCAGGATCGCGTGGCTTCGGAGACGCACGAGAGGCCGCCACCACCGCTCAAGGTCGATGCGTGTATCCTGGTCGTGGAGGACAATCAGGAGGTTGGCGTATTCGCGACCCAGGCGCTCGGTGAACTCGGACTTCGGTCGCACTGGGTCGCCGACGCGGACGCCGCCATTGCCGAACTTGAAACAGGCGCCGACCGATATGACGTTGTTTTCACGGATGTGGTGATGCCGGGCCGCTCGGGCATCGAACTAGCTGAGGAAATCGTCGGTTCATATCCCGGCCTGCCCGTAATTCTGACGAGCGGTTACAGTCACATCCTGGCGCAAGAGGGTACGCGCGGGTTTGAATTGCTCCAGAAACCCTATTCGGTTGCGGAACTCGCCAATGTTCTGGCGCGCGTGATGGCCAGGTCCGAGCCCGGAATCTGATATCGATCGTTCCAACGCTGTGCGGTAATGGCAGGTCTCGAGAATCAACGACAGCCGCTGGATCGACCGATCATCGGCGCACTCGGCTCGTTGCCATAATCTCAGGACGGGCCGGTCATCGCACCCATCTTTTCGGCCATGGCAAGGTGCGAGCGGATGACCGGAACCGTCAAGGCCGCGGCTTGGCGAAGCGCAGGCGTATCGCCATCAGCGGCATAGCGCTCCGCCGTGACCAGCGCGGCGCGGTGCGCGTACGCCTGCTGCTTCCAGTACAGCCTATCGAAATCGCCGCCTCGCGCGCTTTGCAGCGCGGCGAGGAACGGCGCCAGACCCGCGCCGACCTGCATCGGCGGCGGTGCCAGCCCGACCTGTTCCATAGCCACCGCCAAGGCGCGGCTGGTCGCCTGATGATCGGCGATCATCCGCCGGGCGAAGGCCAGCACGGCCGGATCGCGGCTTTGAGCGAGCGCGGTCTGTGCTTCCGCGATCTCGAACGCATCGGATTCGCCCGCCGCCTGAACGAACTCGCGCGTCGTGCGCGAGCCAGGCTCCTGCGCCAGCGCGGGTACGCCGAACCCGATCAGCGCGGCGACCGCCGTCGCTGCTTTCGTCGTCGATCGGCTCATGGCTGCCCTTGCCCCCCGCCGGCGCCGTAGATGTTGCCGGTGGTGTAGCTGCCGTCGTCCTCCGCCAGCCGGACGAAGATGCCGGCGAGTTCGGCCGGCTGGCCGGGGCGACCGAGCGGCGCGGTTGCGCCAAAGGTGACGACCTTGCCTTGGCTGGCGCCGCCCGAAATCTGCAGCGGCGTCCAGATCGGCCCCGGCGCGACGCCGTTGACGCGGATGCCCTTCGACCCGAGCTGCTTCGCCAGCGACTTCACATAGTTCATCGTCGCCGCCTTGGTCTGCGCATAGGCGTAGAGATCGGGCGACGGGTCATAGGCCTGTTCCGACGTCGTGCCGATGATCGCCGATCCGGGCTCCAGATGCGGCAGCGCCGCCCGGATGATCCAGAACGGCGCGTAGATGTTGGTCTTCATCGTCCGGTCGAATTCCTCGTCGGTGACGTCGAGGATCGAGGGGATCGACTGTTGCCGAGCGGCATTGCACACCAGAATGTCGAGGCCGCCCAGACCGGCGACCGCCCTCTCGACCAGTTGCTTGCAGAACGTGGGCGTGCGGATGTCGCCGGGAAGGGCGACGGCCTTGCGCCCCGCCTGGCGGATCAGGTCGACGACCTCGCGTGCGTCGGGCTCCTCCTCGGGCAGGTAGTTGATCGCGACGTCGGCGCCCTCGCGGGCATAGGCGATCGCCGCACCCCGGCCCATGCCGGAATCGCCGCCGGTGATGAGTGCCTTGCGCCCCCTCAGCCGGCCCGAGCCGACATAGCTCGTCTCGCCATGGTCGGGGCGCGGGTTCATGCGGCTGGCGAGGCCGGGCCAGGGCTGCTGCTGGGGCTCGAACGGCGGCTTGGGGTATTTGGTTCGCGGATC
>CAXTPE010000003.1:3870-32856 GCA_964245925.1 uncultured Sphingomonadaceae bacterium | reverse complement strand
CTTCGCTGATGACGCCGGCGCGTCGTCGGTCTGATGGCCGGCGTGAGCCATTACATCCCCATCAGCATCGTGATGTGGCTCTGTACGACCGGCACGATTCCGGCGGCGGCGCTCTTCAACGCGGGCGCGGTGCCTGCCATCGCGTAAGCCTTCTGCACGGTCAGCGCCTGCCCGTGTGCCGCTTTCTGTTGTGCTGTGTACGTCGCGTCGCGCGCCGGGCCACTCTCGGCCTGAAGCTCGGCGATCAGCTCGGTCTGGAGCGGCGTGAGCTTGGGCGGCGCCACTGCGACGCGGGATTTTGCCGCCGCCGCCTTGACCTGGGCCGTGCTTTGGCCGTGATCCGCGATCATCATCGTCGCGAACGACCTGATCTTCGGGTCTTGCGTCGTCGTGAGCACGATCTGGCTCGACTGGCGCTCGAAAAGGTCGCTCGCGCCCGCCGTCATGACATATTCGCCCGGCGTCATGACTTGCGCCGCCGCTGGCCCGGCGGCGGCGAGCGTGACCGCCGCACCGATCAAAAGCATTTTCATCATCTTGGTCTCCTGAACCGTGCGGATCACTTGGCGAAGGCCGCCTTCAGCTTGGCGATACCGTAATTCTCGGCGTCGTAGGCGCCGCGCACGACCTTCCCCATGCCGAAGAATTCGTGCGTGACGCCGGGAAAGGTCTTCTGATCGACCTTGTCGCCGGCGGCGCGCATGGCTGCGGCGAGCGTCTCGCCATCCGAGCGCAACGGATCGATCTGCGCGTTGACGATCGTGGTGGGTGGCAGCGCATGCAGGTCCGCCCTGACGAGATTGAGGCGAGGATCCATCATGTCCGCTGGCGACCTGGTGTAATAATAGCCGAACCATTTCAGCATGGCGCCGTTGAGCGGTTTCGCGTTGGCCGCATCCCTGCGCGACGGGAGATCCGTCGCGCTGTTGGCGATCGGATAGACCGACAGGATGTGGACCGGCGCGGTGAGGCCATTGTCGCGCGCGTGGATCGCGGTCGCGACGGCGAGATTGCCGCCCGCGCTCTCGCCGGCCAGCGCAACCTTTGACGGATCACCACCCCACGAGGCCGCGTTCCGCAGCACCCAGCGGTAGGCCGCCGCCGCGTCCTCATGTTGTGCCGGGAATTTGGCTTCCGGCGCGTGGCGATATTCGACCGAAACGACCAGCGCGCCGAGCTGCTTGGCCAGCAGGCGCGGGGTCGCGTCATAGGTGTTGACGTCGGCGATTACCCAGCCGCCACCGTGATAATAGACGATCACCGGCATCGGTGTACCGGCACCGCCCGCCGGTTTGTAGATGCGGGCATATTGCATCGGATCGTCGCCGTAGGGCAATTCCTGCGTCGTCACCGCCGGGTCGGGCGCGGTCGACATCCCCTGCTTGCGCATCACGGCATGTGCTGCGTCCGCGGCGCTGGGCTGGATACGCGCCTTTACCGGCGTCAGCGTTTCAATCGGCTTCGCGCCGAGCGCGGCGTGCGCGTCGAGCACCGCCTGCATATCGGGGGCGGGCGTCGCCGGTTGAGCCATCATGTGAGGCGGCGGCGTTGGCGGCGACGCATTGGGCGACGTCGTCGATTGGGCGAGGACGGCGCCCGACGCGCCAACTAACAGGGCAAGCCCCACGGTGGTTCGAATTATCATGATGGCTCCCTGTCGAAGTCATTGCCCGAACATCACAGGGGGTCGCCGAGTTCCTCGCCAATCCTCTAAGACAGCCAAAACTAATCTAGTTAAGTCAGAAACTTGCCGAAGAACGTATGTGGCCGATCCAGATTGGAGGTGGATGCTACTGGTATCACCGGTTCATGGCGACCGCGCGGTGAGCAAGCGCTACGCGCCGACCCGCACAGCTTCGCGCACGCGCAATGGGAGAACTGGGCGCCGAAGGTGCCGCAGCGGCATTGTGTCGCGGGCGCTCGGTCGTCGCCACAGGCGACGGCGGCGCCGTCTGTCACGAGAAAACGTTCGAGCTGACGCGAACCCGGCTTTCATCCAACCCGGATCGGAACCGCGAAATTTGAGAGAACGGCTGCTTCTGCTAGGGTGTTCACTTATCCCTGCGAGAATATAAAATTCCCTGCTGCCCAAAATAGGGAACTCAACTATTTCTTCCAATTCTCGTCGAGTTAACGATCTTGTAATAGCTTTTGCAAACCGAAGTTTCGCAATCACTTGCCAAAATCCCTGCTGGCAGCGAATATCCGGGTTGAGACCGGTTCGCTCAGGACTGCGTCGCGCACCAAACAGTCCAGTAGCACCTTAGCTAGTTGGCGCTCCTTCGGCAGCAGGCAAGAACTGGCGCAGTTCCGCGCGCTTCGTGGGAGTGTGATCGGCGTCTGCAGTCGAGAGACTCGCGCCGAGCGCAAGACGGGCCGGGTGGGCGCGCCGCGTCTCTGGTCCCCTGTTTTCTGACTGCAGGTGGGTCAGGCGAGCCCAAGCTGGATGCGCTGCTGCTGCCAGTCGAGCGGCAGCTCGGCGGCGAGCAGCATGCGCTGATCGAGCGCAGCTGACCAGCATGCATTGCGGGAGGAGCTATGGGCCAGGTTTTACACGGCAGCGCCCGGACGACTGAGGCAGTCCGTCGAGCGATACAGCGGAGTGAAGCGAGCGTAAGGGCACTCGCCAGCCGGTACGGGATCAGCCCGACTACCGTGCAGAAGTGGCGCAAGCGGCAGCACGCCAACGATGCCCCCATGGGGCCGAAGGCCATTCATTCCACCGTCCTCACAACCGAAGAGGAAGCGATGGTCGTGGCGTTCCGCCGCCACACGCTGCTGCCGCTGGATGACTGCCTCTACACCTTGCAGCCGACGATCCCGCACCTCACTCGCTCGTCGCTACACCGCTGCTTGCAACGCCACGGCATCAGTCGCCTGCCGGCACTGGAGGGTGATGCCGCCGAGAAGAAGCGGTTCAAGGTCTACCCGATCGGCTATTTCCACATCGATATCGCCGAGGTTCGCACCAAGGAGGGCAAGCTCCACCTCTACGTCGGCATCGATCGCACATCGAAGTTCGCGTTCGCGCAACTGCATGAGAAGGCTGACCGGCCGACCGCCGTGCTGTTCCTGGAAGCCCTGCTCGAAGCAGTCCCCTACGACCTGCACACGATCCTGACCGATAACGGCATCCAGTTTGCCGACCTGCCACGCAACCGGGATGGCTGGACCGCACGCTATCGCGTCCACCGCTTCGACCAGATCTGCCGCGAGCACGGCATCGAGCATCGCCTAACCAAAACCAACCACCCGTGGACCAATGGCCAGGTCGAACGGATGAACCGAACGATCAAGGAGGCCACCGTCAAACGCTACCATTACGACACCCACGCCGAGCTGCGGCAGCACCTTCAGATCTTCATCGACGCCTACAACCACGGCCGTCGTCTGAAGACCCTGAGAGGCCTCACTCCCTACGAATATATCGCTCGCATCTGGACAGATGACCCAAGCCGATTCAAAATCGATCCGTACCGCCACAGTTCGGGACTAAACACTTAGAAAGATGGAGGCCGCACGCTCCATCCTCGAAGCCGGAAGCGATGCCGGCGGCACTTGCTTGCCGGTCGCGACCCAATGGAGTTGCATCGCGATGCCCTCGATAGTGACGAGAAACTCGGGCGCGACGACCGGCGACCCGGAACCCGGGCAGCCCCGCTTGCTCCACGCCTTGATCGCCAGCCGCTGCTGACCGGGCAGACCGTAATATCGCTCGACCGAGCGATCGAGCAGATAGGCCGACGCGACCTCCCGCAGTTCGATCGCGAGCTCGGCTCTGGTTCCGGACCTGAGCGAGACCCCGTCGGCCACCGCGTGCGCAAGGCCCGGTGGCACCGTGCATCGATCGTCGTCGTCCTGTTCCGGCATGTACGACTTCCTGCATGCGGCGAATTCCGACCTGTTCTGAATCATAGGGTATGGGTCATGCAAGTGGCGGATTACTGCCGATCCTAACCACGCTCCCGCCCTCTGCGACGCCGATCTTTTGAAGGATTCCCTGTAAATACCCTGCGAAACAGGGAACGCTCCACAGAGACCGGTTCGCTCCAGACTGCGTGGCGCACCAAACAGTCCAGTAGCACTGTAGCTGAGCGACGCGCCTTCAGGCGCACGCGAGAAACAGCGCAGTTTCGCGCCGTTTTGCGGTGGTCCGGCAAGCTCCTGCAGCCGAGAGACGCCTGTGGAACGCAAGATCAACCGGCTTCGCAAGCCGCGTCTCTGGTCCTTCTTTTTCTGACTGCAGGTAGGTTCAGGCGATCCCGAGCTGGACGCGCTGCTGCTTCCAATCGAGCGGAAGGTCGATACCAAGCAGCGTGCGCTGATCAAGTGAAGCTGGTTGCCGCCCTTCGATGATAGCGACCACGATGTCGGGGGCCAGGCAGGACAGCCCGACCAGCTTTGCCAGCCTTGGCTTGGCTGCGGCACAAGCAGCGGCCTAGCCAAGGCTCAGGCATCCGCCTTCGATCACGACCTCTCGCGCTTCGTCCGAAACCGCGAGAAGCACTCCTACGTCAGTATCATTATCATGCTACCAGACAAGAAACGTGCGCTCGGCTCGCGGTAACGAGATCACTCTCAATTACGAGAGCTAAAGCGAGCCTGGGATGGCGGTTTGGAGGTTCCAGGGTTCCGAAGTCGCGCCGATCCACCAGCAACGAAGCTGCCGGCAAATAGACGCCGCTCGGGAGCAAGGCCCGGATCTTCGATGCGCTCCACCAGCATCGACACCGCCGCTTCGGTCATACGCTGCACAGGTTGTCGGATCGACGTAAGCTGATAGCTCGACCAAGTTGCTGGATCCACGCCGTCGAAGCCGACGACGGACAGCGTCTCCGGTACACGTCGCTCGTATTTCGCGCGTGCCGCGTCGATGGCTCCCAAGGCCATGATGTCGTTTGCGCAGATCACGGCATCGAGCGACGAATCCGCATCGAGCAGCGCGCCGATCGCCTCCCCGCCGCTCTCGTAGCTGAAGGCACCGCGCGCCAGCGGCACGTTGCTGAAGCCAGCCATTGCTAGCCGCTGCGATGCGGCACGGACGCGGCGCTCTCCCGCCTCGCTATCCTCGGGGCCTCCAATGATGCCGAAGCGCTGGTGTCCGGCCTGCACTAGCCTGTCGACCAGCAGATACTCTCCTGCCTCGGCATCGCAAGCGACGGACGTCGCCAGCTCGTCAGGCAGCCGGTTGTAGAGAACGAGCGCGACGCCACGATTATGGAACGCCCGCAGCTGCTCGCCGTCAAGATGGACGGCGGCGATCGCGCCATCGACACGATGCCGCCAGAGTTCAGGAAGGATCTTGCCGACATCGCTCTCCTGCGGAACTGCGAACAGCAGCGTACGAATGCCACGCATCGCGAGCCGCTCGT
The DNA here is from genome assembly GCA_964245925.1 of uncultured Sphingomonadaceae bacterium. Lineage (GTDB taxonomy): Bacteria > Pseudomonadota > Alphaproteobacteria > Sphingomonadales > Sphingomonadaceae > Solisphingomonas. Next base: position 27,484 of record CAXTPE010000003.1, on the reverse strand, counting down.
TCAGCTCGGCCAGCACTTCCGGGTAATAGAGATTGGTGAGCCTGGAGATCAAAACAGCCACGACATTGGTGCGACCCGAAATTAGGCCTTGGGCGAGCGCGTTTGGCTGATATCCAAGCTCAGTGGCGGCAGCGATGATCTTTAAGCGGGTGGCGGGCGCGACGCTTGCCCCAGGCCTGAAGCAGCGGGAGACCGCGGACTGAGACACCCCTGCGCGCCGCGCAACATGGTAGGAGGTGACGCCAAACGCCGGAGGCTCTTTTTCGGACGATGCGCGGGCGGCTTCCCGATCTTGCTTCCCGAGAGTTGATCTGTTTCCTGCCGCCATCGTTGTTGATTAACGGCAAACGACAAGGGGAGCAAATTTGCGTCGATGCATTGGAAGTCATTGCAAGATCCGCCGCTGGCGGCCTAAATGCCGCCATGCCCGCTCCCAAGCTGCTGCTGCTGCCGGGCACGCTCTGCGATGAGAGGGTGTGGCAGCAGCTTCTGCCGACGATCGATCCTGGTGGCCATGCGGCCATCGCCGATGTGGGCAGCGATGACAGCATAGCCGGCATGGCCAAACGCGCCCTTGGGGGCATCGGTGGCGATCTGGTGCTGATCGGCTTTTCGTTGGGCGCGATCGTCGCCTTGGAGATGGCGCGTCAGGATACTGATCGCGTCGCTGGACTCGCGCTTCTGTCGGTGAATCCGGGCGCGGATCTGCCGGAGCGCGCGGCCGTCAAACCCCGCCAGCAGGCCGAAGCTCGCGCCGGACGCCTCGGGAAGCTGATCGAGCAGGAACTCCTGCCGATCTACTTCGCCGAAACCAACCGACGGGATCCCGACGCGCGGAAGCTCGTTTTGTCGATGGGAGAGAGGACTGGTGCCGAGGCGTTTGTCCGACAGAGCGAGGCCTTGCGCACGCGCGCTGATCTGTGGCCGCTCCTGCCGTCGCTGACGATGCCGGCGCTGCTCCTCGTCGGCGCCGAGGATCTGCTCTGCCCGCCTGCTTGGCATGCAGCTGTCGCGGAAAGGATGTCGCGGGCAACGCTTGAGGTCATAAGCGGTGCCGGCCACATGCTGCCGATCGAGCAGCCGACGCGGACGGCATCCGCTATCGCTAAATGGCTCGTTGCGCAGGGGCTGGAGCACACCGATAATCAACTAAGCGAGCCGCACACCGGTCACCGAGTTTCGCGCGCAGCGAAAGCAGCTGCGCCATGCAGTGCACCAGCAAGCAGCAATGGCCGGGAGGACAGAAATCAATGAGCCTGAAGGCCCGTCTCGCTGCGGGGGATACGCTCCTCGGCACCTTTCTAAAGACGCCGTCGCCGATCCTCGTTGAGGTTCTAGCAGCAACCGGACTGGATCTGCTCTGCCTCGATGCGGAACATGCGCCGTTCGACAGGCACGATCTCGATTTGTGCATCTTGGCAGCGCGCGGCGCGGGTCTGCCGATCATTGTCCGCACGCGTTCGCAAGCACCGGAGGAGCTTCTGAACGCGCTCGATTGTGGGGCGGACGGCGTGCTGATCCCCCACATCCGTACGGTGGCTGAGGCCTCGGCTTGCGTCGCGGCAGCTCACTACGGCCCGGGCGGTCGTGGCTATGCCGGATCATCCCGCGCGGCTGGCTATGGCACAACGCCTATGGCGGCGCATCGCCGCGCCAGCGCCGGACGAACCGTCGTCATTGGGCAAATTGAGGACGCCGAGGCCTTGCCCGCGCTGGATGCAATCGCCTCGGTGGAGGGGCTCGACGGACTCTTCATCGGACGCATAGATCTCACCGTTTCGATCGGCGCGGAAGATCCGGACGATCCTCAGGTCCTTGCTGCCGCGCAAGCAGTGATCGATGCCGCCCGGGGCCACACGAAACCGATAGGCATGTTCGTGCCGCGCGACGGCGACGTGCCGATGTGGCGCGACCGAGGCGTGACCCTCTTCCTTCAGGGCTCGGACCATTCTTTCCTGCGGGCCGGAGCTGCGGCGACACGCCAGATCTGCGTTATCTGACAAAAGGCGGCGCAAGCTTGCACAGATGCATTCGAAGTCATAGAACGCGGTCAGCAGGAGAGATCGATGGCCGAGTGGCTGAAGCGCAGTGCGACCGCCGAGGTGCGTGCCGATGCGAATCGCAAGGTACGCGATGTGGTCGAGGCGATGCTCGCCAACATCGAGAAGCATGGCGATGCGGCAGTGCGTGAGCTTTCGATGAAGTTCGATGGCTGGGATCGCGACGACTATCGCCTGACGCAGGACGAGATCGACGCTTGCATCGACACGCTCTGCCCGCAGGATATCCGCGACATCGAATTCGCGCAGGCGCAAGTCCGCAATTTCGCGACGATCCAACGCGCCAGTATCACCGATGTCGAAGTGGAGACGCTGCCCGGCGTGATCCTCGGACATAAGAACATACCCGTGAACGCGGCCGGCTGCTATGTGCCGGGAGGCAAATATCCGCTGCTGGCATCCGCGCACATGAGCGTCATCACCGCCAAGGTGGCGGGCGTGTCGCGCGTCATTACCTGCGCGCCACCGTTCGAGGGCCGGCCGGCCCCCGCGATCGTGGCCGCGCAGGCGATGGCGGGCGCGGACGCAATCTACGCGCTCGGCGGCGTCCAGGCGATCGGCGCGATGGCGCTGGGCACCGAGAGCATTGATGCCGTGGATATGCTGGTCGGCCCAGGCAACGCCTTCGTGGCGGAGGCCAAACGTCAGCTGTTCGGACGCGTCGGCATCGACCTGTTCGCTGGTCCCACCGAAACGATGGTGATCGCCGACGAGACCGTGGACGGGGAGATCTGCGCCACCGATCTGCTTGGGCAGGCCGAGCATGGCCCTGAGAGTCCGGCGATCATGATCACCAGCTCGCGCAAGCTTGCCGAGGACACGATCCGCGAAGTTGCCCGTCTCCTGGAGATCCTGCCGACTGCGGGCATCGCGCGACGTGCGTGGGATGACTTCGGCGAGGTGATCGTCTGCGCCAATGAAGCAGAGATGCTTAAGGTCGCTAACGGTTACGCAAACGAGCATGTGCAGGTGATGACGCGAGATCCAGACTACTTCCTCACCAATCTTACCAATTATGGTGCGCTGTTTCTCGGACCGCGGACCAACGTCGCCTATGGCGATAAGGTGATCGGTACAAATCATACTCTACCGACAAAGAAGGCGGCGCGCTACACGGGAGGTCTCTGGGTGGGCAAGTTCCTCAAAACTTGCACGTACCAAAAGGTCATGACCGACGAGGCGTCCGCCATGATTGGAGAATATTGCTCGCGGCTGTGCGCGCTTGAGGGCTTTGCAGGCCATGGCGAGCAGGCCAACGTTCGCGTCCGCCGTTATGGCGGGCGTAACATCCCCTATGCGGGCGTCGCCGAAGCGCTGACGTGAGCGAATTGCCAAAGACGCCGAGCTTCCGCCTCGACGGACGTCGCGCGCTGGTGACGGGCGCCGGTCGCGGCATTGGCCTCGCGCTCGCTGCCGCCCTCGCAGAGGCGGGCGCGGCGGTAACGCTTCTCGCGCGATCCGCCGACGAGATCGAGGCGGGCGCTGGCGCGGTGCGGGAGGCGGGAGGCGCGGCCGAGGCGGCGGTGCTCAACGTCACTGATCTCGCCGCGCTTGCCGGGTTCTTCGCAGGCCGTCCGGCCTTTCACATCCTAGTCAACAATGCGGGCACCAACCGGCCGAAGCCGATGCAGGAAGTCGCCGAGGCCGATTACGACGCCGTGCTCGGCCTCAACGTGAAGAGCGCGTTCTTCGTGGCGCAGGGCTGCGCGCGGCAGATGATCGCGGAAGGCACGCCCGGCTCGCTGATTCACATCGGCTCGCAGATGGGCCATGTCGGCGGCTCCAACCGCTCGCTCTACTGCGCGTCCAAATGGGCAATGGAAGGCATGAGCAAGGCGTTCGCGCTCGATCTCGCCAGCCACGGCATCCGCTCGAACACCATCGCCCCGACGTTCATCGAGACGCCGCTGACCCGCCCCTTCTTTAAAGACGCGGATTTCCGCGCAAGCGTGCTCGCCAAGATCAAGCTCGGCCGCCTCGGCACGGTCGAAGACCTCATGGGCGCCGCCGTGTTCCTCGCTTCCGACGCGTCCAGTCTGATGACCGGCACCAGCCTCGTCGTCGACGGCGGCTGGACCGCCGACTGATCTACAAGGACTAAATATGATAGCTACCACCGCGACTGCCAGTTCCCCTGCCGGGCCACCGGCGCTGGCAACCCGCATCGTGAGGTATCGCGACCTCGTCCCGTGCCTCAACGCTTTCATCGATACCCGCACGCCGGGCTCGGAAGCGAAGGAGAACTTCACGATAATCGGGCCGGGCGTGTCCGAGAACCCGAACCAGTTCGTCCACATCGCTGAGCCGCACGGCTTCAACATCGGTGGTGCCCGTCAGCCGCCGAACTGCGTCAATTCGCAGCACAGCCATGACACCGCGGAGGTTTTCGTCGTCCATAGCGGTCGCTGGCGCTTCGATTTCGGCGAGCATGGCGAGGACGCCTCGGTGCTGGCCGCGCCGGGCGACACCGTCTCGTTCCCTGTGAACGCGTTCCGCGGCTTCACGAACGTAGGTGACGACGTCGGCTTCCTCTGGTCGGTCTTGGGTGGCGACGACCCTGGCCGGGTGCTCTGGGCGCCACGCGTCTTCCAGCTGGCGAAGGACTATGGCCTCGTGCTGATGGAGAACGGTGCGCTCGTCGATACCACCGCTGGCGAGCGCTTGCCGGCGAACGTTGAACCCATGGCGCCGACCAACGCGGAGCAGATCGAGGTCCTGCGGCGGATCACGCCGGGTGAGGCCGCAGGGCTGCTGGCGAGCGGCTCCCTGCCCCGGGCAGGCTCAGGAGGTCTTGCAGGAGACGGCGTCAGCGAGACGCCGCTGATTGGCGATGCTAGCCCGGCGGAACATCTGCAGGACGGGCCACTCGGAGCCGCGCGCGGCTTCACGCTTCGTCGCCTGGACTTCCTGCCCGGCGCGCGAACCACGCGGCACAGGCGGGCCGAGGCGGAGGTGCTGTTCCTCCACAAGGGCGCGATCAGCATCGCCATCGACGCGGAGGAGGCGCTGCTCGAGGCCGGCGACACGATCACGGTGCCGATCGGGGCGGCACGTTCGTTCGCGAGCACTGGCGGTGCGGTCGCTTTCGTCGTACGCGGCGCCGACCGCCCCGCCGCCGCCACGATCCTCGCTGCATAGGGATCGCGCGCGAATGACCGGCACTCCGGACTTCATCGTCGTCGGCGGCGGCTCGGCAGGCTGCGCCGCCGCCGCAGGCCTGGTCGAGCTGGAGGCGGGCTCCGTCGCGCTCGTCGAAGCCGGGCCCCGCGATGGCGGCGCCGTGATACGCGTGCCGCTCGGCGTCGCCTGGCTGATGGGGAGCCGCAGGGACTGGCGACTTAATTCGGCGCCGCAGAAGGCGCTGGGCGGACGCACGATCAGCATCCCGCGCGGCCGCCTTCTGGGTGGCTCGGGATCGATCAACTCGATGGTTTGGTTTCGCGGTCGCCGCGACGACTTCGACCGATGGGAGATCAACGGATGGCGCTGGAGCGACGTCGAGGCGGACTTCGAGGCGGTCGAGGCCCGCATGACTCCAGCCCGCCTTGCTGATCCCCACCCGCTCAGCGAGGCGTTGCAGCGGCTCTTCGGCGGCAACGGCATGTTCGCGCCCACGCCGGAATATGAGAGCGCCGGCGTGTTCCGCTTCAACATTCGCGACGGGCGGCGACATTCCGCGGCGGATGCCTTCCTGCGACCGGCGCAGGCCGCCGGCCTGCGTGTCGTCACCGGCCGGCAGGTCAGCCGACTCGGCTTCCGCGATGGCCGTGCTCGATCGGTGATCTTCGCGGACGGCTCCGAGATGATCGCCGACAAAGGCATCATCCTCTCGGCCGGATCGATCGGCTCGCCTGAGATCTTGCTCCGCTCCGGCATCGGACCGCTTGACGATCTCGCCCAGCTCGGCATCGACATCGTCCAGCGATCGGATGAGATCGGCGCGAATCTTCACGACCATCCCGCCGCCGGGGTTCACCATGTCGGCCGCGCGTCCGGATACGGCGTCACGCTGGGTCAGTTGCCGACCTGGCTCATGGCGCCGTTCCGCTACCTCGCGAACGGCAAGGGGCCGCTGGGTTCGCCCACCGCAGAGGCGGGCGCTTTTTTCAATGCCCGCGGCGATGGTGGGCCTCCCGATATCCAGATGCACCTCCTGCCCTTCATGATGGGCTGGGGCGATCGCATGATCGTGCCCGGATCGGGATATTTCGCCGACGTGTGTGTCTGTCGCCCGCGCTCGCGAGGACGTCTGTCGCTGAGGCACGCCGGCACGGAGATCGACCTAGGCCTGTTCTCCGATCCCGCTGATCTCGACCTGCTGATCGCCGGATGGAAGCGCCTTCGCGAGCTGCTCGCGGAGACGCCGCTGGGCAGCCACCGCGCGCCCGAGATGTTTCCAGGCCGCGCCGTCGCGAACGACGAGGAGATCCGAGCCCATGTCCTCGCCCATGCGGCGACCACGTTCCATCCCGTCGGCACGCTGCGGATGGGTGACGGCGACGCGCCTGTCACGCCTCGACTGCGCGTGCGGGGCGTTGACGGCTTGTGGGTCGCGGATGCCTCGATCATGCCGGCGATCACGTCCGCCAACACGAATGCGCCCTCGATCATGATCGGCCACCGCGCCGCGCGTATGATCGCCGCGGATGCGGCCTGAGCCGATCCCCGGTCTTCGCCCCCCTGACCTCTGCCGAAGGATGAGCAGCATGCACGGCTTCGATCCCAAGTTCCGCGACTTTCCAGACTATATCCTGAAGATCACTGAGGAGATTTGGGAGCAGCACGGCATCGCCACGCTCCACGACTATTATGCGCCCGACGTGATCGTTCGCACGCCGCGCGGCGTCACCACCGACAACGCCGCCGTGATCACGGGGACGATGGCAGGCCAGGCCGAGTTCCCCGATCGCCTGCTGCTCGGCGAGGATATCATCTGGTCGGGCAGCCCGGAAGCCGGCATGCTCTCCTCGCACCGCCTGCTCTGTCGGGCGACGCACGCCGGCGACGGCTTCTACGGCAAGGCCACCGGCACGAAGCTGACCTTCCGCGTGATCGCTGATTGCCACGCGATCGCGAACAGCATCAACGACGAGTGGCTGGTTCGCGACGAAGGCGCGATTGTCCGGCAGCTCGGCTGGACGCCGGAGGCGTTCACCCGCGATCTGATCAGTCGGCAGGGAGGCCCAGACAGATGCCCGCGCGGGCTCGATGCCTCGACCAACATCGCCGGCCCTTACCTCGGCCGGGGCAACGACGATGGCTGGGGCGCGCGCTATGCTGATCTGCTCACCCGGATCATGGGAGCCGACTTCGCTAGCATCGCCGCCCTCTACGATCGCGCTTGCCAGCTCGAATATCCGGGCGGCGTGACCGGACATTCGCCTGCGGGTGCCGAGCGCTTCTGGATCGCGCTACGCTCATCCTTCCCCGATGCGCATTTCGAGATCACCCATGTCATTGGTCGTGACGATCCGCTGATGCCGCCACGCGCCGCCGTGCGCTGGCTGCTGCGCGGCAAGCACTCCGGCTGGGGCTCCTTCGGCGCGCCGAGCGGCGCCGAGATGTACGTCATGGGGATCAGTCATGTGGAGTTCGGACCGTTTGGCGATGGCGGCCCGACCATCCGGCGCGAGTACGTGGTGATCGACGAAGTAGCGACCTGGAAGCAGATCCTGCTCCACTCCGGCGACCTTTGAGCCATCGGAGCCCGGGCAGTGCTGCCCGGGCGAAGGCTCGTTAGGAGGCAGTGTCGGCAGTTGCCGGCACGTTGCGAGGGGCGTCAAAGGCCGGCACGCGTTCGTCGCTCGTCTTTTCCCAACCCCGGCCGTCGAAGGGATCGACGCCGAGCTGGCGCATGACGTGCGGAAAATCGACCGATACCCAATTGTCGAGGATCTTGCCGTCCTTGACGTGCCAGAAGTCCATATAGCGGATCTCGACGGTCTTGCCCGTCGCCGGGATGCCCATGAACGTGCCGCTGTGCACAGCCTTGCAGTGGCCGAAGGCGGACATCCACTCGCCTTCCGTGACGCGGGCCTCGTCGATGAACACGCGCTCGCTGAATGCGTCGATGAAGGGTTGCTGCCAGCCCGCAACATAGTCCGCAAGGCCGAGCTTCACGCCGCAGCCGGCGTTGCCCATCCAACGGAAGTCAGGCGCGAAGAAGCTGTCCGTCTTGTCGACAGCGTGATCGTTGAGACCACCGACCATACCGGCGACCACCCTCCGGGTCTCCTCGGTCTTCGACAGGTCGTTGCCCTTCGTCAGCGGGCTCTGAGGCGGATGCGAGGTCATATGCTGCTCCTTCTTGCTGTCAATGGATCGTCCGCGATCGCGCCAGCGGCGTCAGAGCAGCCCGGCTTCGCGCGCGCGGCGCTCATATTCGGTGGCAGCCTGGTCGAGCGCCACCGCTGGCGGCACCTGCCCGAGCACAGCGGCGATGCCCAGCCGCTCCAACGGCTCGGTCGCCAAATGCGCCGACGCCGTCCGCGGCATGGCGGATGCGCCCTCCGCGATGGTGCGGAGTGCGGGTGCCCAGTAGCGATTGCGCTGCATCTCGGCGAGCGCGGGGCGGCGCGTCATCAACGAGAGGCTCTCGTCCTGGTGCTGGCCGGCGAGATCGGTCGCCGGGAGGATCAGCCGAACGAGCAGATCGGGATCGACTCCGGCGTTGACGGGGATCGCCCAGCTGTCTTGCGCCCAGTAGGCCGCACGCGCGCAGGCGGCGCAGGCGCGGGGCGGCGGCGCGAAGCCAAAGCGGCCGACAAAGCGCGAGAGGTTCGGGTCGTCCATCTGCGCGGACGTGTTCGACCAGAGCTGCGCCATGGCGAACTGCCCCTGCTGCAGGCCGACGGTAATATCTTCCGGTGAGATGCTCGTGACTGCGGGATGCATGTAGGGCCGCAGCGCGCGGATCATCTCCAGCGCGCGTACCCCAGTCGCATCGTTGAAGCGCGCGTGACCGGCACCGTCGAACCAGCGGCCACCCAGCGACTGCAGGATGTCGCCGAACAGATAGGAGAACTGCCCGCTGCTGGCCATCATCGCCAGTGGGTACTGAGTATCACCGTGACTGCGCAGGACTTGCGCGACATGAAGCAGATCGGCATAGGTTTCAGGCGGTCGCAAGCCGTATCGGGCGAAGAGATCGCGCCTGTAGATGAACGTCTCGGTATTCTGGATCGCCGGCAAGGCGTAGATGTGCCCCCGGTAGCTCAACGCTCGCCAGACCTCCGGCGAAACTTCGCCAAGGTGATCGCGCTTCCAGTAGCGCGCGACCTCGGCGTCCAGCGGCAGGAGCCAGCCCTTCGATGCCCATTCAACGAGCAGCTGGTCGTAGACATGGAGTATCTGGAAGCTTGAGCGTCCGCGCGAGGTCATGCCAATGTTGGCCTGCATGACAAGCTGGTCGAACGGCAGCACGAGGTGGTGGATGGCGAGCCTCGACGTATTGCAGCTCGCCATCCGATCCGCGAGGAGCGGCATGCCGGGGCTCGGATAGGACGCGATGTTGACCAGCGCCGGCTTCGCCGGCGACGCGGGACAACCGGCCATCTGCACGGCTGATGCAAGCGGCTGCGAACAACCGGTGAGGCAACCGATCGCAGCAATCGTGGCCAGCCCGAGCATCGCTCGCATACGGCGCGAGCGCCGCATGCCTCCGCCGGGCCTCACCGCCGCCACCCCATCAGTAGCGGGCGGTAAGCCGCACGCCGTACGTCTGCGGCGCCCCATATTGCTGGCCGAGCTGCGCTTGCGAGTAGACCAGCGTCCGCAGCAGCACGCGCGTGTTCTCCAGATTATCGACGAACGCCTCGGCCGCGAAGCGGTCGTTTTCTGAACTCCAGCTCAGGTGCAGGTTCGTCTTGCTGTAGCTGCCCTGCCGCGATCCTGCATAGGGCTGATCGGACGTTCGGTAGGCGCTGGAGTAGAAGGTGCTGATGCCCGGCGTGATCGTGCCGCCCGCGCCGCGAAAAATAGTGTAGTCGACGCTCAGGCGCGCCGTGACGGTCGGCGTGTAGGGAATGCGGGTGCCGTCACGCTGCTCGAAGGGGATGCCGTCGATCACCGTATTGCCGATCGCTACGCCAGATCCTGTGCCAGTCATGAAGTGATCGAACTTCGCGCGCGTGGCGGTGAACTGGGCGCTGACGTCGAGATCTCTCGTCGGCGTCCATTCGCCTTCAAGCTCGAGGCCGTAGGAATGGCCGTTGCCGCCGATCGCGTCATAGACGATGGTCGTCGGGATGTTGAGCGCCAGCTCGGCCAGCATCTGCCGATAATCGTTGTAGAACAACGCGCCGTTCAGGCGCAGCTTGCCGCCCATGAAGCTGTTCTTGGAACCTAGCTCATAAGCAGTATCGTGTTGCGGGCCGTAGCTGTAGCTTCCCGTCAGCGGGTCGGCGACCGAATTGAAGCCGCCCGAAGCAAAGCCTGAACTCGCGCTGAAATACACATTGTGCGTGTTGTTTGGCTGATATGTGACGACACCGCGCCACGTCGCCGCTTTGAAGGAGCGGTGATCCTGATCATCCTCGGTTACCGCCGGATTTCTCAGGCTGAAGCTCGTGTCTGTGAACTTGGCGGGTGCGGCGGTCTGATCGGCGAAGAGATCAAAGAGCGTGAACTTTTGCTTGTCATAGCTGTAGCGGACACCGCCAGTCAGCTTCAGCTTGTTGTCGAAGAGGCCGTAGGACGCCTGCCCGTAGCCTGCATAGGAGTCGGTGTTCTTGTAACGGCGGTTCGCAAAGAAATAACCTGGCCCGGCGCTCGGATCGACAACCTTGTTGGCGGTGTCCGCGTCGGTCGTGACGATGGGATTGTCGTCCAGATCCTCCCCCTGCGTGGAGAGATGCTTCTGCGCGAAATAATAGCTGTCGAGCGCGCGATCCTGGAGCAGGAAGGCGCCCACGAGCCAGGTGAACGGCCCGTCGTCGTGCGAAGAGAGCCGAACCTCCTCCTGCCAGGTCTTGCGCCGATCGAACTGACCTTCCTTGACGCCCTGATAGGGCGAGAAGTCGGCGTCGCCGGTGTGCAGGTTACGAAAGTCCGTGTGAGCAGCGAGCACAAATAGATCGGCGAACGGCAGCTGCCAGTTCAACTCCGCCGAGGTGGTGAGCTGGTGCGCATCGAGCGCGAAATCGTCGTTGCGCGCGATGTGGCTCTTGCTGTCGTCTGCAGTAGAGGTCAGCGCAGCGCCGCCGAGCGTCTTAGTCGGGATGAGCGTGCCAGAGACAGAGCCGGGATCCGCCAGCGTCGCGACGCCATCCGCGCCTGGATCGCGCAGCGTGCCGGGGGTATAGTAGCTGAACGCGCCGTCGCCGTTGCCACCCTGCTTCAGATACTCGGCCTTCAGCAGAACGTGGAACGTCGACGATGGGGCGATCAGCAGCTGCACCCGCCCGTAGTTCTCGTCGCGATCCTCGATGCTATCGCTCTTATGCAGCGTGTTGCGGACATAGCCGTCATGACCGAAGTGGCCGCCGCTGACACGTAGCGAGAAGACGTCGTTGATCGGCAGGTTGACGAAGCCGCTGACCTCGCCGGTCTTGTAGTTGCCGAGCGTGCCGTTGATCTCCGCCGCCAGCTTGCTTTCCGGGCGCGCGCTTACGACGTTGATTGCGCCGCCATAGGTGTTGCGGCCGAACAGCGTACCTTGTGGGCCTCGAAGCACCTCGACGCGCGCGACATCGACGAACGGACTTAGCGCCTGTTCTGTCGACGGGCGATAGATCCCGTCCGCGTAGAAGCCGATCACCGGCTCGACGTTCACCAGCACCGCTTCCGTGCGCGCGCCGCGAATCGCGACCTGCGCATTCGATCCGATCGAGCCGAAAGTGAAACCGGGAGCAAGCTGCGCGATCTTGCTCATGTTGTTGATGCCGAGCGCAGCGATCTGCTTGGCCGAGAGCACGCTAACCGAGAGCGGCACCTTTTGGATGCTTTCCTGCCGCAGCTGCGCCGTTACGACGATCTCCGGCGTGCCGGTATCGGTCGCCGGCTGAGCGGCCGTTGCCTGCGCCAGGGCTGCGGAAGCGCCGGACAGAAGCAGCGCCGCGATCGCGAGCCGGCTGCCTGAACGCCGAGATATGGAGATGGTCATCGCTGTAAGCCCCCCAGCTGCGTGAGAAGACGAATGGCCCGGCTTCAGCGCCAGTGCTTTGCATTCGGATGCAAGGTGTCCGAGTCGGTCGCTGGATGCAAGTCGATTGTTTCACCGTTGGTAGAATATACGACCCCCGCCGATCTCATCCGGCTCGAATAGGTGCATGCGCTTAGAGGTGATGCGGATGCCGATCGTGTCGCCGCTCGCGCAGGCATTGGGCGGCGCCAGGAGGAGCAGCCTGTCGCCGCCCGCGAGCTGCGCCTCCACGATCATCTCGCGGCCGAGACTTTCGGTGACGCCAACCGTCGCCAACGCATCCGCGTCGGCGGTCGGGACGAGTGCGATGTCCTCCGGCCGCAGCCCGAGGATAACGTCCCCTTTCGGCGCCCGCTCGAGAGGCCAGAGATGCGCAATCGGAAGCCGGAGCGAACGCGTCCGAAGCTGCGGAGCCGCTCCGGTCTCGCCGTCGCCTCCCTCGACCACGTCTCCAACGAGGAAATTCATCGTCGGATTGCCGATGAAGCCTGCCACGAAGCGGCTGGCGGGCGTGGCGTAGATCGCGTCCGGAGTCCCGACCTGCTCGACGGCCCCGCGGTTCATGACGACGATTCGCGTGGCCAGCGTCATCGCCTCGACCTGGTCGTGCGTGACATAGATCATCGTCGCGCCGAGGCTATGGTGCAGGCGCTTGATCTCGATGCGCATCTGGCTGCGCAGCTGGGCGTCGAGGTTGCTCAACGGCTCGTCGAAGAGGAACAGGTCGGCCCGGCGGATCAGCGCGCGTCCGAGCGCGACGCGCTGGCGCTGCCCCCCGGACAGCGCGCGCGGCCTGCGATCGAGCAGCGGCTCGATCTCGAGCAGGCCGGCCACCTCGCCGACGCGCCGCTCGATCTCCTTCGCCGGCGTTCCTGCCAGCCGCAAGGAGAAGCCGATATTCTTCGCGACCGTCATGTTCGGGTAGAGCGCATAGCTTTGGAAGACCATCGCGATGTTGCGCTCGCGAGGCGCGAGATCGGTGACGACCCGCTCGCCGATCAGGATTTCGCCGGCGGTTACCTGCTCCAGGCCGGCGATCATGTTCAACGTCGTTGACTTGCCGCATCCCGAAGGACCGACGATGACGAGGAACTCGCCGTCCGCTACGGTCAGGTCCCACGGCCTGACGAGCACCGACTGCTGGATGCGCTTGGTGACGCCGCGCAGCTCGAGCGACGCCATCCTCAATCCCGGCCGAGTATCTGGGCGAGCAGCGCCAGCTCGTTCAGCATCATCCACTCTTCCTGGATGCGGCCTTGCTCGATGCACCACTGGCTGATGCCCCAGAGGTGGACACCCCGCCCAGTCGGCTCACCATAGACGCCATACCCGCGATGCGTACCTTCGCCGGACCAGCGGACGCTGACACGGAAGCCATCATCGGCGTTCCCCATCCAATAGACCTCTTGCACCTGGATCGCGAGATCTGGGAACATCGCGAGGATTGACAGCACAAAGTGCCGGTAGTGGCCGAGACCTTCGAACTCGCGGTCGGTGACGGCATGGAGCAGGATGCCGGGCGCGCAACAGCGCTCGAGTTCGCCGAGCATCCGCCGGTTCCAGACGTTTTGATAGAAGGCTCGCGCGAAGCTCTCGATGTCGCCGTCAGCCAGCAGGTCCGACGACAGCATCACGGGCTTGCCTTGGCCAGGCAGACGATGGGGCTCGCTGGAGGTGAAGTCCGTCGGTGTGGCGGTGAGCGCCTCCTTACGGCCGAGGGTGCGCGCAAAATCGAAGAGGTTGAGTCCGAGCTGCTGGATCAGGCTGCCGGTGTTGTAGAGCACATGCTCGATGCTGATTTCGTTGTCACGCGCGACGCAATTTGCAATGCACCACAGGCGCACCTTGCGGTTCGTCGGCGCGCCGTAGCGGCTCCAGCCGTTATGATGCCCGAGGATGACGGCGCGGTGCGAAGTCCGGAAGCCGATCTCGTCGTTGCCCGCCCAGATGACCTCGTCGGCTACCAGGCGGATGTCGGGGAGGGCGTTGTTGGTGTGCACCGTGTCGGCGACGATCTTGTCCCGCCCATATTGCAGCCCGAAATCGTCCCAGACACTACAATCATGGCTGTAGACGTCGTAGATATATCCGATGTCCTTCTGCTCCCAGATACGGTGCGTGATGCGCACGATATAATCGACGATGTTGACGTACGTGGGATCGAAGCCGCGCATGCTCTGCGGGGGCAGGCCGGCGGGCGGCTCCAGCAAAAAGCGATCCGTTCCACCACGGACATAGCTGTCCAACGAGATCGAGAAGTCGACAGGCATCTCGTCGGGCCGAGCGAAGCGAAGCGGGACAGCGGGCTGATCGGTCATATGCATTTACCTTTCGGATGAGCGTGGAGCCGTTACTTGACCGCGCCGACGACGAGCCCGCGCACGACGAGCCGCTGTCCAGCCAGCATCACCAAGACCATCGGCAGCGCGACGACGACGGCGGCGGCGGCGAAGACCGGCCAGCGGTTCATATCGCTGGTGCCCGCATAGTTCGCGATCAGCACCGGCATCGTCGACGCGTTGGTCGACGTGAGAATCACGGGGAGGAGGAAATCATTGTAGGCGAAGAGCATCGAGAAGATCGCCGCCGTGGCGAGCGCCGGCCCGGATACCGGCAGTACGACGCGGACGAAAGCCTGCAGCCGAGTGCAGCCGTCGATCATCGCGGCTTTCTCAAGGTCTTCCGGCATTTCGCGGAAGAAGCCCTCGAATATCCAGATCGTGAACGGCTGCACGAACCCCGTCATCGCCAGCGCCAGCAAGCGGCGACTGTCGTAGAGGCCTGTCCACTGGCCGAGCTGGTGATAAGGCAGCAAGAATGCGGTCCGTGGCAGCGCATATAGGATCAGCGCCGCCGTTAGCACGATGAAGCTCGCCGGCCGCCGATGTCGCGCGAGCGCATATCCCGCGAGCGCGCCGACGACGGTCGATGCGACGATGACCATCGCCGTCACGATGAGGCTGTTCGTCAGCCCGATCCCGAATTGCGGATCGGCGAACAGCGTCCGGTAGGCGCTAAAGCGTGGAGTGAAGACCAGCGCCGGCGGCATCGCCAGCGCGTCGACGGGAAGCTTGAGCGACAGCAGCACCGCCCAAAGGAACGGCAGCACCGAATAGATGCACGCCACCGATACGAGGACAATCCGCCCGACACCAAGAACGAGGCCGCCAGGATCGCGCTTCGCCATCAGCCGTTCGCATTTCGCAGCCGCGCGGACCAGACGAGCAGGGGCACGAGCAGGATGAGGATGCCGGCCACGTCGAGCATGCTGACGGCCGCGCCTCGCCCGAGATCCTGGAGGACGAAGCTGACCTGGTAATTGTAGAACTCAAGAGTCTCGGTCGACGTGCCCGGTCCGCCTCGCGTCATGACGTAGACGTTGTCGAAAATCCGGTACGAATCCATCACATTAAACGTCGTGATGAGCACGAAGAACGGCAGGAGATGCGGCAGGACGATGTGCCGCAGCTGCTGCGCGCCCGAGGCGCCGTCGATTTCCGCGGCATGGAGCTGGTCACGATCGAGCGTCTGCAATCCGGCGAACAGGACCATGACGTTGAAGCCCGTCGACCACCATATTCCCCAGAGTATGAGCGTCCAGCGCGCCGGCCAGACCTCGCCCAGCCAGTCGACATGAATGCCGACATGGCCGAGCAGCCAGGGAAACAGGCCGAAATAATCCTTGAAGAACCACGAGAAGATTAGCGTGCCGACGATTGGCGTCATCACGAACGGCATCGCCAGCAAGCTGATGAGGACGTTGTGGCTCCACCGTGGCATCCGATCGAGCGCAATCGCGAGCGCGAAGCCGAGCGCGGTGTGGATGGGGATGCTCACCACCACGTACAACAGTGTGAAGCCAAGCGCGTCGTGGAAGCGCTCGTCCTCGAGGATGGCAGCGTAGTTCGCGAGGCCGACGGGGTGCAGCACGCCAGCATCGTCGAGCTGCCCCAGGCTCAGCACCAGCGACATGAGCAGCGGCACAAGCAGCAGCGACAGCATCACAACGATGCACGGAGCGACGAAGGCGAGAAATTCGGATCGCTTCATTCGCCGCGGCGCCCCTATCCCGCTACTAGGATCGCAGAATCACGCCTTGGCCGCCTGAGCCCGGACGAAGCTCTCGTAATCGTAGCCAAGCTGGCTCAGCACATCGACGTGATCGACGATCACCCAGTTTTCGCTGAACAGCCCGTCTTTGATGAGCCAGAAATCCGAGAAGCGCATCCGCATCGGCTTGCCGGTCGGCGGCAGGCCCATCCACTCGCCATGCTGGCGACCGGTGACGAAGCCGGTGGCGGCGACCCAGTCGCCCCCGTCGGTGAACTGGATGTCGTTCTTAGCGTGGTAGTCCGGGAACGCCTTGTAGAACGG
Organism: uncultured Sphingomonadaceae bacterium; assembly: GCA_964245925.1. GTDB lineage: Bacteria > Pseudomonadota > Alphaproteobacteria > Sphingomonadales > Sphingomonadaceae > Solisphingomonas. Next base: position 10,909 of record CAXTPE010000003.1, on the reverse strand, counting down.
CTTCAGCACCTCGTCCTGGAAACCCTTAATACCGTGGATGTCGCCGAAGCCGGCGGGTCCGTGCCAGATCATGTCGGGCGTCCAGTATCGATGGTGCGCTTCGAGATCCTGCCGGTTGAGCGCCTCGTACATGGCATCGAGCAGCGCAATATTGCTTTCGCTAGACATTCCGGTCTCCAATTGCATTCGGATGCAACGTGCTTGGTGGGATTGCTGGTGTCAATGTCAATCAGTGAGCCGAGCAACGTCAGACCGCTCGAGCCGAGGTCATTCCGGCTACCCGACCGCCGGCGGATCCTGCGGCTCGTCGAACCGCTCCCAGCCATGACCATGGAACGGATCGACGCCGAGCTGGCGCATGACGTGCGGGAAATCGACCATAACCCAGTTGTCGATGATCTTGCCGTCCTTTACCTTCCAAATGTCCATGTAACGGATCTCGACGCGCTTGCCGGTGGGCGCGATGCCCATGAACTCGCCCGAATGCACCGCCTCCTGGCGACCGAAGGCGGCCATCCACTCACCTTCGGCGAGCCGCGCCTCGTCGATGCAGACCTTATCAGAGAACGCGGCCTGGAACGGGCGCTGCCAGTTATCTTGAAACTGCTTGAGGCCGAGCTTCATGCCGCAGCCGGCATTGCCCATCCAGCGGAAGCTTTCTGCGAAGAAAGAGCTGCTGCCCTCGATCATGTGATCGTTGAGGCCGTCCACCATGCCCTCGACGACGGCGCGGGTAACCTCGGTCATCGTCCGATCATTGTTCATCGTCAGCATGCCCTGCGGCGGCCGTGATCCCTGCATCGTCATCCCTTCAAACCATCCATGCGGGGTCGCAGCGGCATGGCTTCGGCGCCGCGTCCCCCTTACCGGATCAAGCTGCGGCAGGCTCGCCGAAGACGGACTTCAACTCCATAAATTCCCGCATGCCTTCCGCGCCGAGCTCGCGTCCGTTGCCTGAGCGCTTGAAGCCGCCAAATGGCGCCGTTCCGTCCGGCGCCCAGGCGTTGATGAGAACCGAGCCTGCGCGCAGCTTCCGGGTCAGGGGCGCGGCGACGTCGGGATCCCCCGAGATGACGGCCGACAGCCCGTATTCGGTATCGTTGGCGATCCGCACGGCCTCGTCCAGATCGTCATAGACGATGATCGTCGCAACCGGCCCGAAAATCTCCGCGCGCGCCACCTCCATGTCGTTCGTCACGCCGGACAGAAGCGTGGGTCGCACGTAGAAGCCCTGGTCGAGCCCTTCGGGCCGTCCGAGCCCGCCGGCGGCAAGCTCCGCCCCTTCCTCAAGCCCGCGGAGGATGAGCCGTTGCGTCTGGGCGAACTGCGCCGCGTTGACTAGCGGGCCGATATGATCACCCGGTCGGGCCGGATGGCCGACCTGCACAGCGTTCATCACCGCGGCGCCGATCCGCGCCGCTTGCTCCGCTTCGTCACGATGCACGAGCAGCCGCGTCGGAGCGATGCAGCTCTGCCCGGAATTGGCAAGCACGCCTTCGAGCGCTTGCGGCATCACCGCCGCAAGGTCGCTTCCCGGCAAAATGATGTTGGCGGCATTGCCGCCCAATTCTTGTGTAACCCGCTTCACAGTGTCCGCCGCAGCCTTGGCAACGGCGATGCCGGCCCGCGTCGATCCGGTGAAGCTGACCATGTCAACGTCAGGATGTCGAGAAAGCGCCGAGCCGGCACCGGCACCATCGCCCTGCACGAGATTGAACACGCCGGCAGGCGTCCCCGCCGCCGCCATCGCCTCGGCGAAGATCGCCGCAACGCTAGGGCATTCCTCAGAAGGCTTTAGAACCATGGCGCACCCTGCCGCGAGCGCGGGCGCAACCTTAGCCGTGATCTGGTTCAACGGCCAGTTCCAGGGCGTGATCATCGCGACTACGCCGATCGGCTCCCGGACGAGTACATGGCCTGCATGCCGCTCCTCGAAAGGAAAGCCGGCGAGGCCGGGCAGGACTAGCCTGAGATTGTCCAGCCCTGCGCCGACCTGGGCCTCACGCGAAAAGCTGATCGGAACGCCCATCTCGGACGTCATCGCCTGCGCGAGGTCCTCCGCCCGAGCTTCGACCTCCACGATGATCCTTTGGATGAGTGCCGCGCGGTCGTCTCGCCCGGTGCCCGACCATGCAGCGAACGCTTGCCGCGCAGCGAGTACCGCGCGATCCACGTCCTTCGTCGATCCGAGAACCATTTCGCTACGGGGCTTGGAAGTCGCCGGATCGATGACGAGGTGAAGGCTCCCCCCTTCGCTGTCCACCCAGTCCCCGCCGATGAAGTGCTTGCTGAGCATTGGCATTTGACCGTCCCTAACCCGCATCCACCCGCAAGCTCGTGACCGCAGCCCGAGCATGGTCGCGGTTTTAGCAATCAGGTAAGATGGACTTCGAAGTCAACCCCAATTTCAGCTGAGCGCCGGACGACCACCCCCGTCTGCGCTGGCTTGCACCTGACAGTGAAGCTGGGAACTCCTTGGTAGCGATTGCCTCGTAGATGGACGGCAGCCGCTGGCCGCTTTGCGCGCCACCGGCGCCCGCATCGCGCTCGACAACTTCGGCTCCGGCTTTTAGCGCCTCTACCAGCTGCGCAACTTCTACCTCGATAGGAGTGGAGTGCGAGCCGCCCGCCGAGGTTCAGCCCGCTTTTGCCTTCATCGGCATAGGCAAGGACGATCTCATAGCCGCGCTGCGCAGCGTAGCGGCGGATCGCCTCGCCCTGATTGTCAATCGAGTATTTCTGATGCTCGGTCGACATGCGGACATACTCGGCCGCACGCACCCTCGGCGGCTCGACGGGGGCTGACGGCCCCTCGGTCGGCATCCAGTTTATAACCATCGCCGCTCTCAAATGGCACGCGCGGCCAAAGCCCGCGGAACAGCCACTTAGCCTGGAGAGCGCGAAAATATGGTTCCTAATAGCGGAACTCGGCTTCCTAAACCGCGAATTCCATTTTCCGACGCACGGCTGGCTGCCGTCCTTCGACGATGGAGGTCACGATGTCTGGCGCGAGGCAGGACAGCCCGACGAGCCTCGACAGTCGCGTGCGGCACCGTCCGGCAGGCTCGCCACCCACGCCGGGGTGATCATGGAGGACGCCAGCCTGCTCGCGATCACCATGCCGGCTGGCAATGACGCCGCCATGGTCGAAGCATTGGATCGGCTGACGCGAGAAGCCGAAGCTGTGTCGCGGCTAGTTGATGCCGCGATGGCTCTTGCTCATCTCGCCAAACCAGCGTCGGGCGTTTAGCCTTAGTTCCAATGCTGGTGGAAAGGGGAATGGAGGCTTTGGAGCGGTGCAGCTGCGCTAACGCACTTTCGTTCAGGCACCGCATCAATGTTCGCCATGAGTTCCTAAACAGCGAGATCCCGACGCAAGGCGTGAGACCGGACTGCTCGCTCGAGAAGTCGGGGGTGACGACGTTCAGGCGGAAGCCCCGTCTGCACGCGCACGAGCCCAGCCATGCGCTTGCGGCTCCCGTCATAACGCACAGTCTTCGAGTCGCGAGGCGTGGCCGTCAGGTCCGCCTGAACGAACGACCGGAATTGGGGAGCGGCGGAACCACCCTGACGTCCGGGTCTGGGTCTGTCTGCGGCAAGCTGGCAGTCGGCAGACGCCAGCATGCGGAAGTCACCAAACGTCCGGTTCCGGGTCTATCGGTCTAAGCAAGATAAAGATGGCGCAGTTTTTTCAAGTCTGCGTAAGAAAGGCCGAGTTCGTCGCGCAGATAGCCCGCCACTCCGCCCTCGTGGGAATCGATCACGGCGAACGCAGCTTCGATATAGCTTTGATCTGCCCCTCCCAGCATTTTGGTGGCTTCCGACGACATGCTTGCCAATGGATTGGCGGGCGAGGCGGGACCCTTGCTTAGGCTGCGCACGTCAAGATAGCGATTGGTGAGCAGGTAATCCTCGATCACCGTTGTACGTGATACGCCAAGCGCGGTCAGCAGCAGCGCGGCGGCGATTCCTGTGCGATCCTTGCCGGCCGTGCAGTTGAACGCGAGCGGCGCGTGGCCCGCCAGCAACTCCGCGAACATGCGGCGATATTGTCCATTGAACTGCTTAAGCAGCCGCGGGTAGGAGGTGACCATTGCAATGCGCGCCTGATCCGCCGTCCAGTTCTGCGGACTACCGGCCGGGAAAAAGCGCCGATCGACCTCATAATCGGTGCTCAACACGCGCGGCGCCCCAGACGCTGGCCATGAAACCGGCTCTTCTGACCGCTCTGTGGTGTCACGAAAATCACAGACCACACGGATGTTAAGGCTTTCGAGCGTCCGATAATCGGCCTCTGTCAGTCCGTGCATCGATCCTGATCGGAATAGCAGGCCCCACTTCACGGTGCGGCCGTCGCTGGCGCGATAACCGCCGAGATCGCGGAAGTTTCTGCCGCCCTGCAGCGGTAGCAGACGTTGGTGCCCGGCCGCTGACGCGGCGACGGGCGCGGGCACCGGCATCCGGGCAGCAACAGGCTGCACCGCGAGCAGGAGAAGAAGCGACGAGGAGAAACGCATCACATCATGCTCCATGACCTGGTACGGCCGGCAATCGAGGATAGCTTCAGAAGCGGATGTTGGCCTGTCCGCCGAAGGTGCGAGGATTGTTGAAATAACCGTAATCCCCCGTCCCCGTCGTATAGGTACGCGCGACAAGATGCTGTTCGTTGAACAGATTGCGTACCCAGAACGAGAGCGTCAACTTGGCACCTGAGTTTGCAACCTCGATGTCCCCCACCGAAACGCGCGTGTTGAATATCACACCGGGCTCGCTGCGCGGATTCAGGACACCGACAGCGTTGGGTGTGCTGCTGTTGTACGATCCCGAGTCCCATGCGCCGTCGAGGTGGCCACGCAAAGTGACGTCGGCGAGCGAGGTCTCGTAATCGATCTGGCCCGAGACGCTGTGCCTAGGCGTGAGGACCTCTTGCTGCGCGCGCGGGGTCGGATTGACCAGACAGCCGCCGGTAGCGAGCGGCTCACAGAACGGGTCCACGGCGGCGCCCACACGGACGTAGGCGTAGGTGTAGGCTCCGGTCAGGGTGAGGCCCCGAAACGGCGCCAGCGTGAGTTCGGTCTCGACGCCGCTAACGCGACCATGCTCGGGAGTATTGTAGGTATTCGTTGTTGTTCGTGTCGTGACCGCGGCGCCGGGGCAAGCGATCACCGCACCGCCGGCGCTGTAGCAGAAATAGGGGACGCTGAAGTCCACCTGCTGGTCTTTGTAAATGCCGGTGTAGCCGGCGATATTGAAACGTGCATGATGATCGAGGAACTCGCTCTTCAGGCCGACTTCGAACATCGAGATCGTCTCGGGATCGAAGGCGCTGTAATTGAGCGAGCGCGAGTTCGCGCCGCCGGATTTATAGCCTGTGCTCCATTTGCCATAGGCCTGAATATCGCGCGACAGATCGATCGCGAGGTTTACCATCGGATCGACGCGCTTCCACTGCGCCTTGAAGGTGAGCGGAGCGAATGTGCCGTTCGAGTTCACTGGCGAGAAATTGTTGGTGAGGAGCAACGTTCCCGACTTCTTGTCGTCGGTCCATCGCAGGCCGCCCGTCAGGTGAAAGCGCTCGTCTAGGAGAGCGGGCGTCCACGTCGCCTGGCCGAAAATGCCGTAGCTCGTCGTCTTGGCGATGCTGGCGCGATCGACGCCGACATAGGGGTTGAGCGGCGTAACCACGGTCGTCACCGCAGGCTGGCCGTTGACGTTCATCAGGTTGCCGGGGCTCGGCAGCTCGACGACGAACTGGCCGGCGGTGTTGAAATAGCCAGTGTTGAACGCCTGCGCCTGATCTCGGACATGCTCGTGATAGGCCAGGCCGCCGACCACGAACTTGACTCGGCCTATTTCGCCGATCGCCTGCACCTCCTGGCTGTACTGATATTGATAGAAAGCCGCGAGGCTGTAGCGATCGGAAACATTGTCATGCTGCGATACACCGTTGGGCACGGCTGTAGTGATATAGTTGCCGCCGGCCATGCCGCCGCCATCAAACTGCGTCTGCGTCAGCTCGCGATAGGAGGAGATCGACTTGATCGTCAGGCGCGGCATGGCCTTCCAAGTGAGCGTCAGCGTGTGCCCGTTCTGGTGGCCGATGCTCGGCTGCAGCGGGATACCATAAGCCACCTCGTCGGCGCGCTTGGGCTGCAGCGCGGGTGCCGGCACGAAAGCCGTTCCCACCGAAACGCGCTGTTCATAGCCCACCGTCGAGGAGTCATAAACATTGTCATAGGCATAACGGGCGCTGATGTCGGGTGTCGGCTGCCATAGCAGCTGCACGCGCGCGCCACGGCGATCAAAGCCATTGAAGTCCGACGCGCCAGGAAGAGTGTTACGCACCGTGCCATCGCGTGACGTTATCAATCCGTCGAACTTCAGGCTGACATTATGCCACGTCGGCAGGTCGAGATGCAGCTCGCTTTCGTAGCTGCCGTAGTTGCCCGCGCCCGCCGTGACGGAGAGGTCAAACTTGCCCGTTGGCTTTTTGGTGACGATGTTCAGCGCGCCACCCTCGGTATTGCGGCCGAACAAGGTGCCCTGCGGTCCCTTCAGCACCTCGATGCTCTCGAGATCATAGAGCGCGCCGTTCAGCCCCTGCGGGCGCCCCAGATAGACGCCATCGATATAGACGCCGACGCCGGCATCACGCGCCGGCTGGTTCGAGTCGCCGAGCACACCGACCCCGCGAATGTTGAGCACCAGGCTGAAATTGCGCCCCGAGAAGGGCAGCACGCGCAATGACGGGATGGAGCCATCCTGCAGATCGAGGAGCGACTGAATGTGGCGATTGGTGATGTCGGCGGGCTTCAGCACCGAAATCGAGATCGGCGTCTTCTGCAAATTCTCCTCGCGCTTCTGCGCGGTCACCACGATTTCAGCCAGCCCGCCGCCAGCGTCCTGTTGCTGCACTGGCGTAGCCGCCGGGGCTGGCTCGGCAGCGTGAGCTGGTATGGCGCCGAAGCTGCCGCAAAAGGCAGTGGCGCACAGCATTCGGCGCGCGGATACGCGTGTAAAGTTCATTGAAGCCCCCTTG
>CAXTPE010000003.1:0-3770 GCA_964245925.1 uncultured Sphingomonadaceae bacterium | reverse complement strand
GGCGCACAGCATTCGGCGCGCGGATACGCGTGTAAAGTTCATTGAAGCCCCCTTGACGAGATGCAAGGCGGGTAGAAGCCTTCGATTACACTCGGCTGACGTTGTAGTTACGTTTCTGTTCCGTTTGAGAGACTTCAGCGCGATCTTGAGGCGCTCTCGTGAAAAAACGGCTGTTTTCTGGACTCACACGCCGACGGTTTTGTTCTCCCCCGGTCCGATCGGCAGTTGTCACGGGCGAGAAATATTTGGAGTGCAAGCTGACGTGATGAGCGCGGGTCACAAACTTTGGCGCCCCACTGCCGCCCTGCTGGTCGCGGGAGCAATCGTCTGCAGTGTCGCGAGCCAGGCGGGCGTGGCGGCGGCTTCCCCTGGGCCACTGGTTACGGCGCAGCCGCCCTCGCGGGATCGCCTCGTACCGCGCTACTTCGTCGATCCCGCGCGGCGGCCCTCGTTGCCGCGCTCCGCCATGGCCGCGCTGATGCGCAAGCGAATCAAGTATGTGTTCGTGATCTTCAACGAAAATCAGTCGTTCGATCACGAATACGGCACCTTTCCGGGCGCGAACGGGCTCTATGCCGATCCTCGCGGATCACGCGATGCGGCGCACACGCCCGGGTTCGTCCAGAGCTATGTCGACAGCTCCACCGGCGCGGTGCCATCCGTGCGGCCGTTCCGGCTCGGCCCGGCCGAAAACGCGACGGTGATGGACAGCGTCGACCACAGCCATGCGGGACTCGCCCACAAGCTCGACGTGGTGGACGGCACGGCGCGGATGGATGGCTTTGCGCAAGTCGAGTTCAGCGGCAAATCCGGCCCGGCCAAAACACCTGAACAGGTCGCGCGCGGCCGGCAATATGCAAATCTCGTCATGTCATATGTCGACTGCGACACGATCCCGTTCTTCTGGCGCTATGCCAGCCGCTTCACGCTGTTCGACAACATCTTCGCGACCGAGGATACGCCGTCGACGCCCAACGCGATCGCGTTGATCGCCGGGCAGGCGGGCGAGACGCAATGGGTCAAGCATGGCGTCGCGGGCGGCTCCGGTCGGATCGCCGGCACGATCAACGGCGAAACCTATGTCGGCACGGGCACCACGGCGGGCGTGCCGGTGGTAGACGATCCGAACCCCTATTGGGGCTCGCAATTCGATCCGTCCGCGCCGCCGCGCCAGCCGACTTCTCCCGCCGAGCGGTACGGTCGAAGCAAGGACGGCCGATACAATGTCGAAACCAACCTGACCTTCGCGACGGTGCCGCTGGACGCCATGGGGAAGACCATCCGTCAAACGCTCGCCCGCGACCGCGACGCGGCCGCCAATCAGGCCGATGTTCAACAGGACATCGCCGCCATCGAAGCGAGCGGCCACGAGCCGATCGCCTGGCGTTGGTATCAGAACGGCTACGACCACGAGCCGAGCGATCCGCCGGGTGTCGCCACGCACGACAATTTCGTCGCGCACCACGAGGGGCCGCAATATTTCGGTTATCTGGCCGACAATGATGCGGTCGTGGGAGCCTCGCTGCGCGGCGAGGGTGACTTCTTCGACGATACCCTCGCTGGCAAGCTGCCGCCGAAGGGAGGAATCATCTATATCCGCGGTGGCTTTGGCAATCTTCAGCACATGGACGTGCCGATCCAGAACCGCGCATACCCGGCGAAGCTGACCGATGCCGACATCAAGGCGATCCGCGACGCCAAGCGCGGCGATGACGATCATCCCGGTTACGCCGACCACCAGATCAGCGAGGCGATGAACGCGCGCGTCATCAACGCGATCGCGGGCAATGCCAAGCTGTGGGCGCAGAGCGCCATCATCATCACCTATGACGAATCCGACGGCTTCTACGATCACGTACCGCCGCGCATCCTGTCCTACGGGCCCGACGGGCTGCCGCTATCGCGAGGGGTGCGGGTGCCGCTCATCGTGATCTCGCCTTATGCGCGGGCGCACGTCGTCAGTCATGCGGAGGGGGACCACAATGCCGTGATCCAGACGATCGAGGAGGTTTTCGGCCTGCAGCCGCTGGCGAGCCTGCCCGACGAGAAGGACGCGCTCAAAGCCGGTGATTCGCCCGAATTCAACAAGTTCGGGCCCTCCGGCTTTCATCAGCGGTATCTTGGGCCGCGTGACATCAATTCGCCCATTACGGACAGCCTCATGTCGGCCTTCGATCCAGCGCGCTTGGCGGGCAAGGCGCCGATCCTGCCGGGTTCCTATGCGATCATCCCGGACGACGTGATCGCCACGCTCCCGCATCATGGCGGGCATGGGTGTAGCGCGATCGGAATGACTCCCGAGGATGTCCGGCAGGGCATCGTGGCAGCGCCGCCGGCAGGGTTCAACAGCCTGCCCTCGACCTTGCCCCGATATAACAGTCCCGCGCCGTGATCGCGGCGTGGGTGTTGCTCATGGCCGCTGCTCCGGCACCTTTGGCCTGCGGCGCCGCGACGCGGCCCGGCGTGGCCGAGCTGGGTGTGGATGGGGTCTGGCGCGGGCGTGCGGTGGACCTGTGCCGCGCGGCCGCCGAGCATGTCGGCGGGCTTGGCGCGCCAATCGCCTTTCACAGCTATGACAGCCTCGCCGGCCTGCGCGCGGCGGCGGCTGACGAGATCGCCTTCGTATCGCGGGCCGAGCAAACGGAAGTGCCGACATTGCGTGGCGGCCTGACCGTCGCGGTCGAGCGGCAGGTGCTTGTGGTGAAGACCGGCTCGACATTGACGGCGGCAAACGAGCTTGGCGGCAAGCTGGTCTGTTTCATTGTCGGCACGCGCGCGGAGGACGCTCTGGACGCCTGGGCCGCTCGCGAACGCCTTCCCGTCGAGCGACTGGCCTTTCAGGAGCCGCTTGAGATGCAGGACGCCTTTGACGTCGGCAAGTGCGCTGCCGAAGCGGTGGACGCGGCAGAGATGAATTCCGGCGGCGACACGCGGACTCTAGGAGCGCTGCTCGCCGCCACCCCGATCATGGCAGCGACGCCTGCCGCCGCAGATGATTTTTGGCGAGAGATAGTCGCTGCTTTAGCCAAGGGATCCTAGCGCCCTGGAATTATGGCGCACTTACTGCCAGCTCGCACCACTCGGCAGCGACGGGCGTCGATGCTGAGCACGCCAGCGGCAGTTAGCACCGTCTTAGCGCAAACAGCGACACGAATTCAATCGTCAGCTATTCGGTTCACTGCCTGAAAGCCGCCTGTCCGCTGGCAGCCTCCAGCCGCTAAGCAGCGCCTGAACCAAGGTCCGATATCCGGAGGTGAGACATTGCACCTGACATCGGGCGAAGCAAACCAGAAGCTTTCAGTACCGTGCTGCCGTCAGTAAGCTATTCTCTCCTGCGTAGGCTATGTTGGTCAAGGCCGAGACTGCTGAGTTAATGCTTGACCATGGCCGGAGACAGCTGGCGAATTGCGCTCCCAAGCCGCAAGCCATTCTCGATAACTCGAAGCATGAAAGGCGACCTCGTCGCCTGGACGGCCGCTGCGAAGGTGGCGATCTCCGCCCTGCGCCGTACCATTGCGGACGCACCGATCGGTACGCTGTCGCGGCTCGTCGACTCCGCGAACAGGTAGAACAGCACGGATGCCTTGCCAGCCGGCGGGCATCGGCGACGAGGCCGTAGGCGTGTTTGACCAGCTGCGCCGCATCGAGATGCGCGAAGCGGAGCGCGCGGGAGCGGAGGGCGTCGCGCACCGCGCCGAAGCGCTCCATGTTATTGTCCCAGACTGGACGGTCGTAGGCGGCGGCCAGCGACGCCGACTTGGTGTCGCGGA
>CAXTPE010000002.1:0-48119 GCA_964245925.1 uncultured Sphingomonadaceae bacterium | reverse complement strand
GCCGATCACCGGCAACGCGCTGATGGCCTATGCCGCGCTCAACGTGCCCGACGGCATGTGGGGGCTCTACAACCGTCCCTGGGACGCCGGCCATTTCGCCGAGCCGCTCATCGTGGAAGTGTCCGACACGATCGACGTGCCGCGCGCGCGCTACGATGCCGCCGGCCGCCGGCTGGGCTTCACCTTGTCGCGCCGCGCCGATCGCGCCGGGCCGGCGACGCTCGCCATCGCCAACATGTTCGGGCGCGGGCCATGGGCGCTCGCCGCCGACGGCGTCGTGCTGGCGCGCGGCGACGAGGCGGACGTGGCGGGCGACGCCGCCATTCCCGCCCGCCGCGTCGCGGACCGGCTCGAGCTCGTCCCCGGAATCGTGGAGCGGTCGCGCTTCGAACTTGCCTGGGAGGGAGGCGGGGCGTGACCCCGCGCGCTCCCGTCGGCGGCCCGTTCAGCCTGACCGATCATTTCGGCCGGCCGGTCACGAACGAGACCTTCCTCGGCCGGCCGGCGCTGCTCTACTTCGGCTTCACCCATTGCCGCGTGGTCTGCCCGCGAGCGCTGTCGCGTCTCTCCGCGGCGCTGGAGCTGGCGGGCGTATCGCCGGACGAGCTGCGGCCGCTGTTCGTGAGCGTCGATCCGGCGCGCGACACGCCGGCGGTGCTGCGCGCCTATCTGGAGGCGAACCATCCGCGCTTCCTGGGCCTGACCGGCGACAACGAGCGGATCGAGGCGATGAAGACCGCCTACAAGGTGTTCGCCCGCAGGATCGAGGACGAGCTCGACCCGCGGGGCTATGCGGTCGCGCACACCGCGTTCAGCTATCTGATCGGCGCCGACGGCGGCTATCTGGCGCATTTCACCGACATCGCCGACGAGCAGCGCATCGCCGACGCGCTCCGCTCGGCGATCGCAGGGGAGTTTGGCGGAGGCGGCTCACGCCTCGAACGCTGAATGTCGATCCGTCCTAGTCCCCCGCCGCCGCCGCCGCCGCCGCGAAGCTCGCCGCCAGATCGGCCGAGGTCGCGGTGAAGCCGAAGCAGAAGCGGACGTTGTGGAACGTCGCCCGCAGGCAGAAGTCGGGCGAGGTGGTCGCCACGCAATCCTCGAGCAGGATGGTGTCATAGCCGTGGAAATTGGCGTCCATCAGCGTGCCGAGCACGCAATGGTCCGCGTTCACGCCCGCGAAGAACAGCGTCGTCGCCCCAAGGTTGCGCAGGATGGCGTCGAGCGGCGTATCCCAGAAGCCGCTGATCCGATGCTTGTCGACGTGGATGTCGTCCGGGGCCTGGGTCAGCGTGTCGATGATCTCGGTCCCCCAGCTTCCCGCCTCGAGCACCTTGTGCGCGCGGGCCGCGCCGACCTGTTCGCCGGCCAGGCCCGGCCCGCGCCCGTTCGGGTTGAACGGGTGCTGGGTTCCGGGCGAGAGATTGAGCCGGTCCGCGCGGACACCCCAGTTGACCCAGATCACCGGCGCGCCGGCCGCGCGCATGCTCGCGGCCGCGCGGTTGATGGGCTCGGCAAGCGCGCGCGCGGGGCCGACGTCGACGCCCAGCGACGCGATCCAGCCATCGGGCGCGCAGAAATCGTTGACCATGTCGATCACGATCAGCGCCGTCTTGCGCGTATCGAGGATGAGGTTCTGCGGCAGCGCCGCCAGCCTGGCGGGGCTCGTCCGTCGCGCCGGGCGGCGCATGTCGACGCACGCATCCGCCACGCGATAGGCGTTGTGCGGAGCGACGCCCAGCATCGGCCATGCGGCGGTATCCGGTGTCGAACTGTCCATGTCATCCTCCGGGAGGCTAGCCAGAACTGACAGAACGTCATCATATCGTCAACGATATGTTGTCGTGGTGACGTTCGTCGGCGCGGCGCCGGATCAGCGGCCTGCCGGACACAGCCTGTCGATGACCAGGGCCAGGGTCGCGTCTCGTTCCGAAACCCCGCCGGCATCGTGCGTCGTCAGCCAGATGGCGACGACATTGTAGACATTGGACCATTCCGGATGGTGATCGAGCTTCTCGGCGGCAAGCGCGATCCGCGTCATCAGGCCGAAGGCGGCGGAGAAGTCGGCCAGCTCCAGCCGACGATGCAAGGCGCGACGGCCTTCATCATAAGACCATGCGGGAAGAGCGGACAGAAGCTCGGCGCGGCGTTCGGCGGTAAGCGCGGTTATCATGATGACCTCGGATGCTAAGCGGTTTCCACCCAGCCCCGATCGAGCGTGACGGGCCAGGGGGTGAGCGATCGCCCGACGCACGGTCCGCCGACGCAGCGGCCGTCATCGATCGAGAAGAGCGCGCCATGCCAGCCGCATGCGATCAGCGCGCCATCCGGGGTCAGATAGCGATCGGGTTCGCGCGCCAGCGGCACGCCGGCATGGGGGCAACGATCGAGATAGCCATTCACGGCTGCTCCCCGGCGCACCACGAACCCGTGGAAGCGACCCGACCGCATCTGAAGCACGAAGTTGCGCGCGCCGCCCTCGGCGAGATCGGCAAGCGGGCAGAGCCGGACGCCGGGAGGGCTCGCGACGAGGCGCGTGTCGCCGGTCATCGTGGATCCGCGTCCGGCTGTCGATCGGGGTGCGCGGCAGCGAACGGGGCAAGCGCGCCAGCCGCCTCCGCGGCCGCCACGAGCAGCGGAAACCGCGACAGCTCGACCCCGAACCGCTCCGCCGAGTAGAGCTGCGGCACGAGGTGGCAGTCGGCGAGCGTGGGCTCGTCGCCGAACGCGAACCTGCCGCCATGCCGCTGGATCAATGTCTCCAGGGCGGCGAAGCCGTCGCCGATCCACCGTCCGGTCCAGCGCGCGATCGCGGCCTCGTCGGCGCCGTGCGCGCGGCGCAGCGTCCGGAGCACGCGCGGATTGTTGAGCGGGTGGATGTCGCACGCCACGATCGCCGCCATCGCGCGCACGACCGCGCGTTCGATCGGATCGGCGGGGAGCAGCGGCGGCTCGGGATGGCGTTCCTCGATCCATTCCAGGATCGCCGGACTCTGTGTCAGCACCGCCCCGTCCACCTCCAGCGCCGGCACCAGCCCCTGCGGGTTGAGCGCGCGGTACGCCGGCTCGCGCTGGGCACCCGTCCGCAGGTCGTGCGCGACCTGCTCGTGGACGATGCCCTTGAGATTGAGCGCGATGCGGACGCGGTAGCTCGTGCCCGAGCGCCAATAGCCATGGAGGACGATCATGCCGCGGGCGCGGGCATCACCACCGCGCGACACGCCCCGAAGCCGATCGGCACGCGGCCTTCGGCGCGGGCGGTGCCCGCGAGGATCAGCTCGTCGCCATCCTGGAGGAAGGCGCGGGTCTCGCCGCCTGGCAGCTTTACCGGCTGCGCCCCCCCTCGGCCGAGTTCGAGCAGGCTGCCCAGCCCCGTGTCGTCGGGCGCCGAGATGGTGCCGGTGCCGAGCAGGTCGCCGGGGTTGAGGTTGCAGCCGTTGGCGGCGTGGTGGGTGACGATCTGGGCGACGGTCCAGTACATGTTGCGTGCCGGCCCCTGGCCGAGGCGGTGCGGCGCCATCCCCGCCGCGCGCATCGCGGCGGTGAGGATCGAGACCTCCAGCTCGATGCCGAGCGCGCCCGCCGCCTGGTCGCCCTCGTCCCACAGATAGGGAAGCGGCGCCGGGTCGCCTTCGGGCCGGGGCGGCTGCGCGATGCGATAGGGCGCGAGCGCTTCGGTGGTGACCACCCAGGGCGAGACCGTCGTCTGGAAGTTCTTGGCGAGGAACGGCCCGAGCGGCTGATACTCCCACGCCTGGAGGTCGCGCGCCGACCAGTCGTTGAGCAGGCAGAAGCCCGCGACATGCGCGGCCGCCTCGCCGATCGGGATGGTCGTGCCGAGCGCGTTGCCCGCGCCGATCCAGACGCCGATCTCCAGCTCATAGTCGAGCCGGCGCGACGGCCCGTAGTCGGGAGCGTCGGCGTCGGGCGGCTTGCGCTGGCCGTTGGGGCGCACGACCGGCACGCCCGAGGGCCGGATCGACGACGCGCGGCCGTGATAGCCGATCGGCACCCATTTATAGTTGGGCAGCAGCGGCTGATCGGGGCGGAACTGCCGGCCGACGTTGGTCGCGTGATGGATGCCGACATAGAAGTCGGTATAGTCGCCGATCGCCGCCGGCAGGTGTGGCGTGCAGGCGTCCGCCTCGAACAGCAGTGGTGCTACGACCTTGCGACAGGCGGGATCGGAGAGCAGCGCCGACAACCGGCGGCGCAACGCCAGCCGCGCGGGCGCGGGCAGCGCGAACAGCGCGTTCAGCGTCGTACCCGAAAGCGTTTCGCCGGAGGGCACCAGCCCCGCCTCGGCCGCGCCCTTCAGGCACAGGATATGGTCGCCGATCGCGACGCCCGGGCGCGGATCGCCACCGGCCGGGCTGAAGATGCCGTAGGGCAGGTTCTGCACCGGAAAGTCCGGATGCCCGTCCGCGCCGGCGATCCAGCTCGTCCGCGCCGGATCGTGCGTCTCGTCGATCGCGCTCATCGCGGCAGCTCCGCCTTGGCGAAGCCGCTCCATATCGCGTCGTAATCGAGCTGCATCGTCGGCGTGCCCGCGGCCCAGCGGGTCGGGCGGATGACGTGGCGGGTCTCGAACATGAACGCCATGGTGTCGGCGATCCTCGCCGGCGCGAGATCGGCGGCGACCGCCTTCTCGTAGCTCGCCCGATCGGGCCCGTGGCCGTTCATCTGGTTGTGGAGCGACGCGCCGCCCGGCGCGAAGCCGCCCGCCTTGGCGTCATAGGCGCCCCGGATCAGCCCCATGAACTCGCTCATCACATTGCGGTGGAACCAGGGCGGCCGGAAGGTATCCTCCGCCACCATCCAGCGCGGCGGGAAGATCACGAAGTCGCAATTGGCGGTGCCCGGCGTGTCGCTCGGGCTCGTCAGTACGGTGAAGATCGACGGGTCGGGATGATCGAAGCTGACGCTGTTGATGGTGTTGAAGCGGGTGAGATCGTAGCGGCAGGGCGCGAGGTTGCCGTGCCAGGCGACGACGTCGAACGGCGAATGGCCGAGGGTCGTCGTCCAAAGCCCGCCCTGGAACTTCTGGATCAGCTCGCACGGCGCGTCGCGGTCCTCGAACCAGGCGACCGGGATCTCGAAATCGCGCGGGGAAGCGAGGCCGTTGGCGCCGATCGGGCCGAGCTCGGGCAGCCGGAACAGCGCGCCGTAATTCTCGCAGACATAGCCGCGCGCCCGGCCATCGGGCAGGCCGACGCGGAAGCGCACGCCGCGCGGGATCAGCGCCACCTGCAGCGGCGCGAGCTCGATCCGGCCGAGCTCGGTGTCGATCGCCAGCCGGCCCTGCTCGGGGACGATCAGCAGCTCGCCATCGGCCGAGGAGAAGGCGCGCGCCATGTCGGCGGTGGCGGCGTAGAGGTGGATGCCGACGCCGGTCTGCGCCGCGACATCGCCGGTGCCGCCATGGGTGACGAGCCCGTCGAGCCAGTCGGTGGCCGCCTCGGGCCAGGGCAGCGGGTTCCAGCGCAGCCGGTTCGGGCTCGGCGGCACCGCGTCGAACGGCGCCGACCCGAGGTTCGGCGCGCCCTCGTGGCGGGTGAACGCCGGGTGGTTCGCGGTCGGTCGCAGCCGATAGAGCCACGAGCGCCGGTTCTCGCCGCGCGGCGCGGTGAAGGCGGTGCCCGAGAGCTGCTCGGCGTAGAGCCCGTACGGCACGCGCTGCGGCGAATTGCGGCCGACGGGCAGCGCGCCCGCCACCGCCTCGGTCGAGACATGATTGCCGAAGCCCGTGATGTAGGACGCCATCGGGGTGTCAGGCATCGACCGTGATGACGCCGCGCCGGATCTGATCCAGCTCGATCGACTCGTAGAGCGCCTGGAAATTGCCGTTGCCGAAGCCTTCATTGCCCTTGCGCTGGATGATCTCGAAGAAGATCGGACCGAACATGTTCTCCGTGAAGATCTGCAGCAGCAGGCCCTCGTCGTCGACATCGCCGTCGATCAGGATGCGGTTCCCGCGCAGCCGCTCGAGATCCTCGCCGTGCCCGGGCACGCGCCTGTCGACCAGCTCGTAATAGGTCTCGATCGTGTCCTGCAGCCGGACGCCCCGCGCGCGCAGCTTCTCGACCGTCGTATAGATGTCCGCGGTGGCGAGCGCGAGATGCTGGATGCCCTCGCCCCTGTAGTCGCGGATGAACTCCTCGATCTGGCTGTGCTCGTCCTGGCTCTCGTTCAGCGGGATGCGGATCGCCTTGTCGGGCGCGATCATCGCCTGGCTGAACAGCCCGGTGGCCTTGCCCTTGATGTCGAAATATTTCTGCTCCTCGAAGCCGAACAGCTTCCCGTAGAACTCCGACCAGACGCGCATCTGGCCGCGCTTCACATTATGGGTGAGGTGGTCGAGCAGGTCGAGGCCAACGCTGTTCTCCGCCGCCGCCCGCCGCCAGCCCGGCACCTCCTCCCAGTCCGCGAACGGATCGCCCTCGACGAGGTACAGCAGGGAGCCGCCGATGCCCTCGATCACCGGCGCAGCGGGGATCGCGCCGGTCGATGCGTCGGCGCCCGTGGCGCCCCGCTCGAGCGCCGCGGCATGGGCCGCCCGGGCATCGGCGACGCGGAACCCCATTCCGCTGGCGGACGGCCCGTGCGCGGCGCGGAAGCCGGCGGCGTGGCCATCGCCCTGGTTGAGGATCAGCGCGATCCTGCCCTGGCGGTACAGCGTCAGCCCGCGGTCCCGAACGCGGGCGGCGGGCACGAAGCCGAGCTGCTCGAACTGCGCCGCCATCGCGTCGGGCGCGGGCGAGGTGAACTCGCAGAAGGCGAAGCCATCGAGGCCGAGCGGATTGCCCGGGTCGGTCATGGTGATGCTCCTCTGGTTCATGCCGCCAGGAACGGCGTCAGCGCCGCGACGAAGGGGGCGATGGTCTCGCCCCGCAGACCCGCCACGTTGATGCGGCCCGATCCCGCCATGTAGATGCCGGAGCCCTCCCTGAGGGTCGCGACCGCCTGGCGGCCGATCGGCAGCATGGCGAACAACCCGCGCTGCCGTCCGATCGGCTCCAGGCGGGGGTGGCTGGCGGCGAGCGATCGCCGCAGCGTGCCGATGCGTTGCCGCATGTCGTCGAGCTCGCGCCGCCAGTCGGCGGCGAGCGTCGGGTTCTCGAGGATGACGCGCACGATCGCGGCGCCGTGATCGGGCGGCATCGACCAGAGGCTGCGCGCGAGCACGAGCAGGGTGTCGCGGATGGCGGGCATCGAAGCAGCGGCCGCGCCCATCACCCACAGCGCCCCCACGCGTTCGCGATAGAGGCCGAAATTCTTGTCGCAGCTATAGGCGACGAGCGCCTCGCCGACGGTATCGAGCAGCAGCCGCAGCCCGGCGGCATCCTGGTCCAGGCCGTCGCCGAGCCCCTGATAGGCGAGGTCGACGAACGGCACGAGGCCGCGGCCGGCCAGCAGATCGGCCAGCGCGCGCCATTGATCGCGCGAGAATCCGGTGCCGGTCGGATTGTGGCAGCAGCCGTGGAGGAGGACGACGTCACCCGCGGCGGCCTGCCGCAGCGCCCGCATCATGCCGTCGAAGTCGAGGTCGGAAGTGGCGGGATCGAAGTAGCGATGATCCTCGACGCGCAAGCCGGCCGCCGCGAAGATCGGCGCGTGATTGGGCCAGGTCGGCGATCCCATCCAGACCCGCGCGCCCGGCGCCGCGCGGGCGAGCAGGTCGGCGCCGAGGCGCAGCGCGCCGGTGCCGCCGGGCGTCTGGACGCCGGTCAGGCGGGGCGAGGTGGCGAGGTTCGGGCCGAACAGGATCGGCTCCAGCAGCGCCACGAAGCGCGCATCGCCCTCCGCGCCGAGATAGGTCTTGGTCGATTGCTCCGCGACCAGCCGGCGCTCGGCCGCCTTGACGGCGCGCGGCACGGGGGTGGCGCCGGACGCATCGCGGTAGACGCCGACGCCGACATCGATCTTCCCGGCGCGGGGATCGTCGCGATGCAGGCCGATAAGCGCCAGCAGCGCGTCGGGCGGCGGCCGATCGAGCGCGTCGAGGATGGACGGCAGCCGTCCGGCGGCGGCAAGACGCCGGTTCACGCCGCCGCCGCCTTGTCGCGGGCATGGGCCTGGGTGCCGCGCGTATAGACCTTGTCGGTGGGCAGGATCGTCTCGATCTCGATGTCGGGCTGATCCTGGATGTCCTCGTAGAGCGGGCCGAAATCCGTCTCCAGCGTCCGGCGGAGCAGATCGTCGAAGCTGTCGATCACGAAGTAGTTCCGCTGATAGTCGTCGATCCGGTATTTGGTGCGCATCAGCCGCTTCAGATCGAAGCCGAGCCGGTTGGGCGAAGGATCGTCGAGCGCGAAGCGCGATTCGCCGAACGACGAGACGATGCCCGCGCCATAGACCTTCAGCGCGCCGCCCGAACGGATCAGGCCGAATTCGACCGTGTACCAGTAGAGCCGCGCCAGCCGGTCGATGACGCCCAGCGCGGCGGCGCGCTGGCCGCCGCGCCCGTAGGCCGCCATATAGTCGGCGAACACCGGGTCGGCGAGCAGCGGGACATGGCCGAACACGTCGTGGAAGATGTCCGGCTCCTGGAGATAGTCGAGCTGGTCGGGCGTCCGGATGAAATTGCCGGCGACGAAGCGGCGATTGGCGAGATGATCGAAGAACACCGCGTCCGGCACCAGGCCGGGCACGGCGACGACCCGCCAGCCGGTCGCCTTCATCAGGCGCTCCGACAATTCCTCGAAGTCCGGAATGCCGGGTTTCGACATGCGCAGGACATCGAGCCCCGCGATGAACTCCGGCGCCACCCGCGACGGCAGCATCCTGGCCTGGCGCTCGAACAGCCGGTCCCAGGTCGCATGCTCGGCCCCGGTATAACGGGACCAGTCCTGCGGGATGGTCCAGTCCCCGGCGGCATCGGGAGCGCACTGGATCGCGGCGTTTTCCATGACGGCATTGTCGCAGGGAACCCGCGTGATTGCGTTTCAAACCTTGGGTCGCTAGCTGGATTTGTGGCATCCTGTTTCGAAAGATCGCTCGAAGTGAAATCATCGCCCACCCTGGATGCGATCGATCGCCGCATCCTCAAGGAGCTGCAGCTCGATGCGTCGCTCAGCCATGCGGACCTGGCGGAGCGTGTCGGCACCTCCGCCGCCTCGTGCTGGCGCCGCATCAAATCACTGGAGGCGGCACGCATCCTTGCCTCCACGGTACGATTGGTGGATGCCGAGCGCGTCGGTCGAGGCGTCAATGTGCTCTGCAACGTCCGGGTGCGCAGCCACGCGCGGGAGGTGCGTGGGAGTTTCGAGGAGTTCGTGCGGTCACGGCCGGAAATCCTCGAATGCTATTCGATGTCGGGCGATTGGGATTACCTCCTGCGCGTCGTCGCGGCCGACGTCGCCGACTACGAGCAGTTCCTGATGCGCACGCTCCTCGAGCATCCGGCGGTCGGCGGCGCCTCGTCGCACTTCGCGCTTTCCTTGACGAAGTTCACGACCGCCATCCCCGTGGATTGAGTTCCGCGATCGGTATTCAGTCGGCTTCCAGAGCGGTTAGCGCGGTCTCGGGGAACAACGCCTCGATGAAGCCGAACCTGGTCATGTCCTTGATCCGCTGCGGGTAGAGCACGCCGTCGAGATGATCGAACTCGTGCTGGAAGACCCGGGCGTGAAACCCCCGGGCCTCGCGCGCCAGCTCGCTGCCGTCTTCCAGCGCGCCGCCGTAGCGGATGTGCGTCGCGCGCGGCACCAGCCCGCGCATGCCCGGCACCGACAGGCAGCCTTCCCAACCCTCCTCGGTGTCCTTGGTCAGCACTTCCAGCCAGGGATTGATGAGCGTGGTCATCGGCACCGGCTTCTCGTTCGGATAACGCGGGTTCTCGTTGAAGCCGAAGATCATCAGGCGCAGGGCGACGCCGATCTGGGGCGCGGCCAGGCCCACGCCGTCGGCGGCGTGCATGGTCTCGTACATGTCGGCGATGATCGCCTTCACGGCGACATCGTGGATGTCCTCAACCGGCCTCGCCACCCGCAGAAGCCGGGGATCGCCCATCTTCAGGATCTCGCGGATCATGTTCGTCTCCGGTGCGTCAGGGAAGTCATTCCGGAGCGCCGTGCGGATCGATTTCGCGGATCGGCAGATCCCGGTGGTTCGTGGTCAATCCCCACCGCCGGCCTTCTTCTCTACTTCGGGCGTCGACATCGGGAAACGGCGCGCGCTCCACCTCCCCTTCATGGGTCGAGCCATCATAGCCGTTGTAGGTGATGACGATCCGGGGCGGAAGACCCCGTACGAGTTCGGCGATCCGGTGACCCGTCCTGATAGCCATATCGGACGCGATATACCCACTCGACCTGATAGGGCCTCGCCTGCGCCGGCGTCTGGGACGGGGCGGATGCCCGCGACTGCGTGGACGCAATCGCGGTGGCGGCGCGAGGGCAGGTCCGTCGGATACCGAGCATCGCATCATCGCGGCTCGCTTACATGGACGTGCGCCGCGCGGAGAGCGGCTGCGGGCAGCGATCCCGCGCGGACACTGGAGAACCACCACCTTCGTCGGCGCGCTCAGACTCGCCCGACGTCAACCCGATCGCGAACGCCTTCGCCAAGCTCAAGACGCTTCTCCGCAAAGCGGCTGCCCGCGCCGTCGATCACCTCTGGCGCGTCATCGGCGACCGCCCCGATGCGTTCACACCCGCAGAGTGCGCCAACTACTTCGTCGCCGCCGGCTATGACGCTTACTGATCGAGAAATGCGCTAGCAGTGCCGGCCCGACCCTTGAGCCGAGCCAGCAACTGGCACGAAGATCGAGATATTCGCTATTGACAAGCACCAGAATTAGGAATCTCGACAAGAGGAGTTGATTCCCCGTCCTACCCGCTGCGAGTTCCTTTGGTAGTATTCCGGCAGACGGAATACTACCACTTCACGTCCAGTCTGACTCCGTAGGTTGCCGGCATGCCAGTGGCGCGTGTTATGACATCGTTGTAGGAGATCGCGTTCTGCACATTGAAGGCGTTGAATACGTTTTTACCCCATAGCGTAACAGTCGCTCGGTTGCCGGGAAGATCATATCCAAGTCGGACATCCACCAAGGTATAGCCGGAAATCCTGAACGGATAGGTGTTGAGCGAGCGGTTGACGCCGTTGTCCGGGACGGCAAGCGTCCTTCCACCGACATAGGCGTCGACGTCGGTCCGATAGTTCGCGGAGGCACCGACAAAGATATTGCCTCCGTTCGCCGTCGGTATCTCGTAGCTGGCGTCACCAACGAGCGTCCACTTGGGAGCAAAGGGCAGCCGGTCACCGGCGAAGTCCGTGGTCACACCGTAGACGCTTATGGATGTGTATTTTTGGACCTTGGTATCGAGGTAGCTGGCGGAGCCGGTCAAGGTCAGCCCCTTGATCGGCCGGAGCGTTACATCTGTTTCCACGCCGTAGACACGCGATTTCGGGATATTATCAAGCCGTTGCAGCAGGCCGAAGAGCGGCGTGTTGACCGTTCCCTGGATCTGCTTGTCACGATAATCATTGTAGAATATGGCTCCGCTCCACGAAATCGCGTTGTCAGCGAGCCTGGTCTTGAAGCCAGCTTCATATGCTGTCACCGACTCCTGCTTCGCGGGTGTCAACTGACTCTGGAGCGACGGCGTGATGACGGGGAAGCTTCCGGCTTTATAACCGCGCGATATGTTTGCATAGAACAGCGTTGTTTGCGATGCCCTGAAGTCGAGCCCCGCTCTCCAGGATGTATTATTCTCGTTCAAGGTCTCGTTGACGGGGCCGCCGATTACGCCCTCGGCATTGATCGGAAGGTTGTCAGCGTTCAGCGGATAGCATTGTCCCTGTGCCAGCGGGATGTATCGGCCACCGAGCAGCAGGCCCAGGTTACTGAATAGCACGTTTTCGAGATTGTCCGGAGAGCCATCGTAATCGCATTCGCTGTTGTGGTTGACCGACTTTGTGTACCGGACACCGGCCTTCAACGTCAGACGTCTGGCGAGATCGTACTCGCCGCTCGCGAACGCCGCATAATTGTCGATCCGGCCGGAGTTCCGCGCACCCGTAATATGGATGAAGTTCGTCCCGGCATTGCTGAGTGAGTTATCGCCATAGCTTATGTTCTGGTTCTCGAACGTCTTGCTGTGATTGTAATTCGCTCCCACGGTCCAGCGAAACCGCTGGCCGACCTCGGCGGCGTTCGAAAGCCGCAGCTCCTGGCTCAGATCGGTGATACGGCCGTCGTCGACCGGACCGTCCACGAGCTCGTACTGCGATCCGTCGAGATCGAAGCTCATCTTCTGGTCAAGATGGTTGAACGTCGAGATCGAGGTCAGCGCGACGGTGTCGGTTAGACCGAGGTCGACGCGGAGGAAGGCTTGCGCCAGCTTGCGATTGCCGGCTGGTTGGGCCGGCTTCGTTCCCGCCCGGATTCCATTCGCGGCGGGGGAGGTGATCGACCAGTTCGCCGCCCGATTGTTGTTGGGAGCAAGCGGCGCCGTGAGCTCAGCCTCGCTGGGAGCGGCCGGCGCTGATGGTATCACGCCGATCAGTTGTAATGCCTGAGGCTCCGAACGATCAAGCGAACCGTTAAGGTTGAGTTCGACCTTGAGATTATCGCTGGCCTGCCAATCGAGGATCAGGCGACCCGCGATATATTTCTGCTTAGCGTTCCTGTCATCGCGCGTGTAGTTGTATTGCCAACCGTCCCGTCGTGCGCCGTCGACCGCGAAGCGGATATTGAGATTGTCGCTGACAGGTCCGCTGATGAAGCCGGTGCCATGAACCTCATTGAAGCGCCCGTACTCGAGCGAGAAGCCGGCGTGAGGAGCGGCCGTCGGCTTGGCGGCGACGTAGTTGATGGCACCGCCGGTCGAGTTCTGGCCAAACAGGATGCCCTGCGGGCCCTTCAGAACCTCAACGCGCTCAAGATCATACATCGAGTGGGATGCCAGAACGGGAAAGGTCAACGGAGCCTGGTCCAACGAGACGCTGACCGCCGGGTATACCGCGAGCGAGTCGGAATTGTAGCCGACGCCGCGCAACGTGAAGACCGGCGTGCCGTGGGTAGACGGGGCAAGATCAAGGCCGGGAACGGTTCGTGCCAGTTCGGATGGAGTCGTGATATTGCGTGCCTTGAGCGTGTCGGCGCTGAAGGCAGAGATACTCAGCCCGACCCGACTGGCTGTTTCGGAGCGCTTGTTGGCGGTCACGACAATATCGCCGGACCCGAGCCCTGTTTCGGCTGCTGGGGCAGACGTCGCGGCGGACGGCGGTCCGGCATCGCTACCGCTGGTTGCGGTCGCGGGTCCGATATCCTGCGCACGGACAGCAGTAGCACCGCCGCAGAGCATAAGCGCGAGCGTCATGGATGACGCCGTCTCGCGGTTCTTTCTGGATATCCTCATGATCCTCTCCCCTCCTCTTGTTTGTTGTCGTGTAGAATAACAGCCGTCGATCCGGCCATTAAGAATAGTGTCAGACTAAAGCAAAGCCTAGCCGTGCCACTTCAGCGACTTCATCGTAGTGCTGATGTCGTCTGGATCACGAGCGGACGGACGACCAGTCAACCGTTCAGACCGCCTCGACGACCTTCGCCCCTGCGCTGACGCCTGAACCGCTGGTCGTGCCTCGGCGCATCCGCTCAAGCTCTTCCCATCCGAGATATGATGTAAACTTTTCATCGTCGTAAAAGATTAGCGGGCCGTTGCAAATAAAGAGATACTCGGTGTCTTCCAAAGCCGTCGTAGCACCGTGCAACATGCCATTGGGCTCGTATACATAGTCCCCGACGTTCAGTATCGCGTCGCGGACCTGCAGCCGCCCCTTGAGGATGAACGCGTGAGCCGCGCTGAGATGCTTGTGGGGGCCGGCAACATAGCCCTTGTTCCAGCGGAATATGACCGCCCAGCCGCCCGTTTCGGCCCCGGTCCACAGCACCTTGATCCAAGCCGCGCCCGGCGCGGTCTCGATCCAGTCGGCGCTGCTCATCGCGACGAGCGTATCCGCGAGTTGATCGTTCAGAGGAGCGATGTCCTGAGGCAGCGCCATAGCTGTTCTCCAATCCTAAAGGTTATCTTGACTGCTTCAGTAATGCTCGTCGATGTTTGACTGTGCTCGATACTGTCGCCGTTTATCACCTGCTTACGTATGGGGATCGTCGCCGCCGGTCTTCGCCGGCGATGCAAAGTGGCTTGCCTTTGCGCGCAGAGCTCGCCTGTGCGTGCAGTCAGCGCGTTCGCTCGCGCCGAGTGGTCAATACCTCATATTGCCAACCAACCATCGGTCAGGCATTGACGCTCCCCTGCTGACGATGGCGAGTAGAGACCCGGCCGCGCCGACAGCGCGAGACCTGGCATTGTCCGAGGGGAGGTCGTATGAACGTGTGTACCGCTAATACCTGGTCGACGGACGGGTATGCGGAGCCGGATCGTTTCGACGCCTGGCTCGAACAGCTTAACGCGACATATCTCGGTTGGAGAATCGACCAGGCCGCTCCCCCACGTTACAATGCCGCGATCTCTTCGCGCTCATTCGAAAACCTCACCTTCGTGGACTGTCGCTGTGAGCCCTTCCGCGCTTCTCGTCGCGCCGCGGAGATGGCCTACGACGCCAGAGAGGTTCTCGGCCTCCAACTCGTTGTCAGCGGTCAGGAGATGCTGACGATTGGCGGCAGCGAGGTGTCGCTCTCAGCGGGTGACATCCTGATATGGGACAATACGCGCCCGATAAGCTTTGAGGTCAAGGAGCCGCTGCGCAAGCTCTCGATCATCCTCCCGCTGTCGCGATTCAAGCACTGGCTACCGACATCCTGGTACACGATCGACAAGAAAATCGCGAGATCCTCGCTTTCAGGCCGGCTTCTCTCGGCGTTCATGCACAATATGTCGCAGACGATGTTCGACCGGGACGACGTCAATGGCGACGCGCTCGTCGAGGCGACCGTCGGCCTGCTGATCGACGCCTTGGCTCCCGCGCGTGGCGGGGTCGACGATCAGTCCCTCAGACGGGCGCAGACGATGCGGGTTTACGACATCATCAACCAGCATGTCTCGGATGGTGATCTAACGCCACGCAAGATCGCGGCTCTGGCGAAGATCTCAGTGCGTTATCTCCATTGGCTGTTTGAAGCCGAGGGGACGACCGTCACGCGATATATCATCCAAGAAAGGCTGCAGCGCTGCCGGCGCGAGCTCGGTAATCCTGCTATGGCCAGCAGGACCATCACCGATATCGCGTTCTCGTGGGGCTTTCAGAACTCCGCGCATTTCAGTCGACGATTCAAGCAAGAGTTCGGATCCTCTCCATACTCATTTAGGAACGAGGGCGAGCAAGAGGCGGTCGCCTGAACCGGCTTAGCAAGTCGGCGGGAGATTCTCAGCCGATGCACGGATGAGCATCGTCGCTTGCACTGGCAGGCGAGACGCCTGGCAAGACAGTCCTCACGCTTCCACGTAGCCGCCGCGCCCAGAGCGCAGCTATGCGGCATATATGCAATGGAGAAGGAAACCATGTCTCAGCGTCTCGCCGGCAAAGTAGCGCTCATCACGGGTGCGTCCTCCGGCTTCGGTCGGGGGATCGCCGAGGTCTTTGCTCGGGAAGGTGCGAAGGTGGCGGTAGCGGACCTGAAGCAGCAACCTAATCAGGGGGGCTTCGAAGCTGCGCCGGAGCGAACGGTTGTCGAGCAGGTCAAGGAATCCGGCGGCGATGCCATCTTCGTAAGATGTGATGTCACGGTGCAGGCGGACGTGGCTGCGGCAGTCGCCGAGACGGTCGCGACGTTTGGCAGACTGGACATAATTGTCAACAACGCCGGCGTATATCGGTCGGGAAAGTTCGCGCATGAGTTCAGCGAGGAAGATCTCGACGCCTGCTGGGCAGTCAATGTCAAGGGGACTTGGTTCGGCAGCCAGGAAGCGGTAAAACAGTTTCTCAAGCAGGGCGATGGCGGAAACATCATCAACCTGGTGTCGACAGCCGGTCTTCAGGGCCACCCGAAGCAGTCTCCATACAACATCTCGAAAGGTGCGCAGGCGAATTTGACGCGGTGCTTCGCGATCGAATACGGACCCGAGCGAATTAGGGCGAACGGCATCTGCCCGACGTACGCCAAGACCGCGATGGCGCGCGCTTATTATGATGACCCCGATTTCGAGAAGTATTTTATCGACAGCATTCCTCTAAAGCGTTGGGGTGAAATCTCGGACGTGGCTAGTCTCGCGCTCTTTCTTGCATCCGACGAGTCCAGTTTCATAACCGGCGATCTGATTAAGCTGGATGGTGGCGAGACGCTCTGCCGGTATTCGGTCTGACCGATCATCCCGCCGGCGGTGCGACCATATCGGGAGAGACGAGTAGCCGCCTGTCTCTCCCGAGCTATGGTTTCGGAGGCCGGCAGCTCTACTGGTCACTCCTGACCAGCTTTAGGAAATCCAGGAGCTTCCCGTCACGCCACTTCTGACGTTGGCGCATATCTTCCAACGGCAAGGCCGAGCGTCGTTCGCGATCAGCGCGGACCACCGCATCCTCGGCCCAGGGCTCGACATCCGGTCGGGAGTTCTGGATCCGTTCATACATCGGAGCCAGGTGATGCGCATAACCCGAGATGCCGTCCACGGAGTTGAGATCGATCGTCTCGAACGGTCCGACAAAACACCATCGCCTGCCCAGGCCATGTGAGACGGTCGCGTCGATGTCGCTCAATGACGCATAGCCTGCGGTATACAGGCGCCAAGCCTCATCCAGTAACGCTCCCTGCAAACGATTCAGGATAAATCCATCGATCTCTCGAGTCATCAGGACGGGTTGTTGCCCTGCGGCGTACATCAATTCCTTGACGCTCTCCACGACATGGCTGTCGGTCCAGGGAGCGGGCACGATTTCGACGACAGGGACCAGATGGGGCGGATTCACGGGATGAACGACGAGAAATCTGCTTCGGTGCGCAAGTTCGGAAGTGAATTTCGATGACGGGAAACCGGAGGTCGAACTGCCGACAATCGCGTTGCTGTTCATGCAGGCGTCGATCCTGCGCGAAATCTCGGTCTTGATTACGAGGTCTTCCCGAACCGACTCCTGCACGTAGCTTGCGCCATCGACCGCAGCCTCAAGTGATGGCGTAACCGTCATCCTCGCGAGAATCTCGTCGACCGGCTCGGCGAGCAGTTGTCTGTCCGCCATTCTTTCAAGATCATGACGACAATCGATCAAGGCCCGCTCGGCGGTATCCGGGCTCAGATCGTATAACCGCACGGCATGATTCGCGCGTGCCAGCACGAGCGCCCAGCTTGCACCGACGAGACCAGTCCCGACGATGGCGATATGCTCTTGCGGCATGGTCATCTCCAACTCCGGCTGCCCAGACTCAGGTAGCCAGAGTACGATCCACTCCGCCACCCGGGGATGTCGCTGTTGCTTCGTAGTGCCGCTCCCGCCTGTTCTCTTGCTCTTCCGCGCTAACCTCCATGACGTAGCGCGCACATTCGAAACCGCATATGTCGCTCTCCGATGAGCCAGACCACATTGGTGTTGATGCATGTGCTGCGAAACGCATGCCTTGCACTGAGAGACAGAACTTGGTGCGCTGATGCGCGCGCGATCTAGCACGATGGCTGCTAAAATCACCTCGGGCCATCATAATCCAGCGGAAGTCTGTCACCAATGAGCACTCGCCATCATGCTGCAACGCACGATTTCGTCTTCAACCAGACGATGCTGCGTATCAAGGATCCGGAGCTATCAGTTGCCTTCTATCGCGATGTGCTCGGTATGACGCTGCTTGATCGGTTCGATTTTCCGGAAATGCGTTTTTCGCTATATTTCATGGCATATGTTCGGACGAGCGACGAGCCCGTTCCAGCCGATGATTTTGCGCGCGCTGAGTATGTGTTCCGCCAGAAGGCGACGCTCGAACTGACTCATAACTGGGGAACCGAGAGCGACCCCGATTTTACGGGCTATTCGAACGGCAATACCGATCCTCGCGGCTTCGGCCATATCGGCATCACGGTTCCTGACGTTTATGCGGCGTGCGAGCGGTTCGAGAAGCTTGGGGTCGAGTTCGTGAAGCGACCCGATGACGGCGCGATGAAGGGCTTGGCGTTCATAAAGGATCCTGACGGTTATTGGATTGAGATCTTGGCTGCCTCGTCGTTGGCAGCAATGATTAATACTACTGTTAGCTGATGGAAAAGCCAAGGGCGTTCAGGTCGCATGACGGTATATGTTATCGCCGCGGGAACTCCGCTGATTGTTAGCGTTGATACTTCGCCGTCGTGTTTGAGTACTAGAAGATGGAGAATCCTCCATCCCCGGTTAACCTAACTCGTGGGAACAAGCTGTGTCCGCATTCGCTAATTGCCTGGAGAGCACGATAAGTCTCATCATGCTCACACGACCGGCAGACATACCGCACAGTCAGCAGTTCACGAAAGAGACGCTCTCATGACCGCTATGTCTTCTACATCTCGAGCAAGATCGCCTGCTACAGGATCTATCCTTAACGATCTCAGGGTCGTTGTCGGTAACCGCAACGTCGTGGTTGGTGCGAAGACGAGGTCATTTTCGACGGGCTATCGTTTCGGTCAGGGGCCTGTGCTCGCCGTCGTGCGCCCCGGTAGTCTCATCGAACTATGGCGCACCCTGCAGATCTGCGTTGGTGCCGGTGTGATAATCATCATGCAATCGGCCAACACAGGTCTGACCGGCGGCTCGACACCGAACGGGACCTACGACCGCGAGGTCGTTCTCATCAACACGCTTCGTATCAAAGGTATTTATTCTATAAGCGGGGGCACCCAAGTTGTTTGTCTTCCGGGAGCGACCTTGTACGAGCTTGAGGCTGAGCTCAAGCCGCTTGGCCGCGAGCCGCATTCCGTTATCGGATCGTCGTGCATTGGCGCTTCGGTCTTTGGAGGCATTTGCAACAACTCTGGCGGATCGCTTGTTCAGCGTGGCCCCGCCTACACGCAGCTTGCGCTTTATGCTCGCGTGGACGAACAGGGCAGGCTTGAGTTAGTGAATAACCTTGGCATTGTATTGGGCAAGACTCCGGAAGAGATACTGCAACGCTTAGACAAAAGGCAATTCTCTGATTATGACGTCGAGAATAACCCGGAACGACACGCATCCGACAACGATTATTGCTCGCATGTACGCCAGGTGGACGCAGCGACGCCCGCTCGCTTCAATGCAGACCCCAGAAGGCTGTTCGAAGCTTCGGGCAGCGCCGGCAAGGTCGCGCTTCTTGCCGTTCGCGTTGACACCTTTCCGAAATACACGGACACCGTGACCTTCTATGTGGGGACTAACAGCGTAGCCGATCTTGCCGCCATGCGCCGAGACATCCTTCGGGATTTCAAGTCTTTGCCTATTGCTGGCGAGTATATCCATCGCGAAGCATTTGACGTCGCGGCACGGTACGGCAAGGATATGTTCATTGCGATAGAGCGCTTGGGAACAGATCGGCTGCCTTGGCTCTTCAGTCTCAAAGCAAAGATTGACGACATGGCGCACCGGCTGCCGTTACTTCCGCGGTATCTAAGCGATATTCTGATGCAGGGAGCGGGTCGGCTTTTTCGTAATCACCTGCCGGAGCGGATTTTGAACTATCGAGATCAATACGAACACCATCTGATATTAAAGATGGGTGATGAGGGCGTGAGTGAAGCTCGATCTTATCTTCGCGCGCGTTATCCGAGCGAGTGTGGTGATTTTTTTGAATGTTCTGATGTAGAGGCAAGGAAAGCCTTCCTTCATCGCTTCGTGGTAGCGGGCGCCGCGTTTCGTTATCAAGCAATGCACCATCGTAAAGTAGGTGACATCATCGCGTTGGATATAGCTCTAAGGCGCAATGAGGTCGATTGGCTCGAGAGCCTTCCAGAGTCTATTGACTGTATTCTAATTAAAAGGCTCTATTATGGGCACTTCTTCTGCCACGTATTCCACCAAGACTATATTGTTGCAAAGGATGCAGATCTCGCTGCGCTCAAGAGCCAGATGCTCGAGATTCTTAACAAAAGAGGTGCCGAGTATCCGGCCGAGCATAACGTTGGTCACATCTATCGAGCGAAGCACGCTCTCGTTGCCCACTACCAGAAGCTTGATCCCGGCAATTGCTTCAATCCTGGCATCGGTCAAACCACCAGGAATGCCCAGTGGAAGTGAGTGCCCGCATGCCAGATGATGGGCGTTATTATATCTCCCGTAGCCAGGCAGCCTCATCGGCAGGGCGTGTAGGTCTGGCTGCCGATCGTGCTTGACGTGCAACTCGTCTGCGCAGGTATTCCCTTGCGGGTCTTGTATTCCGGGAGCCGCCCGACAAGACGGTCCCCGTGATCTCGCGCGGCTTCGCGTACCGCCTCGGCTGGCAAAGGCTCTGGCGGCGGCGCGTTACGGCACGCCCTTTGACGCTTGGCGAGGGAGTTGCTGGCGTGATAATATGGACAACATGAAGAGGGCCATAGAACGCGCGCGGGAAAGCCTTATCGCGCTATTAAGCGCCCACGAAGATTCTAGGCTCACTTTTATGAGGCGCGCCGCCAGCTCGTGGACAATATCCCTCGCAGGAGAGCTTAGGAGCTTGCTTCCGGCAGTCAGGAAGGCTCCGGCAATATCGTCCATGAGGAAATGGAAGGATCGATCATCCGGACTCAATGTGCCGATGATTCACATGACAACGACGGTCAGAACGTCGGTTAGGTCTTATACAGTTATGGTTTCGTTGGACATGGCTTGACAGAGCCTTCTTTTCGTAATGCCGTCCATAGCCCTGCTGAACGCGGTATCAGCCTCGCTTGCCGACAGCTCCGGCAATCATCGCGCTCGCCCGCTCAGCATCACTGCAGCCGTTCGCGATCCGGTTGTTATACCGAAATTCGAACTCCGCCAAATAGCGGTGCAGATGCTTCTCCGAGCAGTGCTGGTAAATGCCCTTCATGCCGCTTGAAGATGCTGAAATAGCCCTCCACGGTGTTGCTGTGGATCGTTCTATCCGCAAGGTTCACATACTCGCCGCGGCCGTGCGACGTGGTGCCGTGGGCGGCGAAGTGATCTTTCAGATACGATAGCCGACATGCTTGTCGGTCATCACTCGGGCGTCGCTCGCGATGTTCGCTCGCACGATCGGTAGCAGCGTCTCCGCCTTCACGTTGTCGATGACCATCGTGCGCGCCCGGCCGCTGTCACGATCGACCAACGCCAGCACCTTCATCTTGTGATGAAAGGCGCGTTTCTTCTCGACACACTTGAGCTGGCCGATGAACGTCTCGTCAACCTCGACAACGCCGCCACCTGATCCAAACGGCGAGTTGTCGTCGTCGCGCATGGCTTCACGGATGCGCTGTGACATGAACCAGGCGGTCTTGAGGGTGACGCCGAGAACGCGCTGAAGCTGGTTGCTGGAGACACCCTTCTTGCTGACGGCGATCAGATAAATCGCCTGAAGCCATATGTGCATCAGCACGTGCGAGGATTCGAAGATGGTGCCAATCTTGACCGTGAAGGGCTTGCGACACTGATAGCACTTGTAGGTGCCGACCCGGGTGGACTCGCCGCCCATCTTGCCGATGCGCTCGACACCACCACAATGCGGGCAGATCGGACCGTCCGGCCACAGCCGTGCCTCAACGAAAGCGTAGGCGGCTTTTTCATCGTGGAAGTGCGGGGCGGAAAGGGCGCTGCTCATTCCGAGAATATGAGTCCGTCTTATGGGGGCGCCAAGTATAATAACACCAGATGATTAGGCTGGCGGCAACAAGGCAGTTTTCCTCTTGGATCGATAATGACGTACTCCCCTGGGACTCCGCCAGTCTGAGCTAGGTTGTGATGAGGATTTAACATCATCGCAGCAGGATGTCTATTGCGGCGAGAGTGACGAAGCCCATGAGTTTGGTGGGCAGCTTGTCGTATTGGGTAGCGACGCGCCGGCACTGCTTGAGCTTGTTGAAGAAGCGTTCGATGCGATTGCGCTCCTTATAGATAGCGCGATCGTAACGATGCTGGTGCCGGCGCTGCGGCATGGGTGGAATGACGGCTATCGCGCCGCTGTCGAGGATGGCATCGTGCAGGCGGTTGGCGTCATGGGCGCGATCGGCCAGCACATAGCCGGCATCGAGGCCTTCGATCAGTGCTTCGGCCTGGCCGATGTCGCTATACTGCCCCGGTGTGCCGATCAGACGCACGGCATTGCCCAAGGCTTCGACGGCGGCGTGGACCTTGGTCGTCAGGCCGCCTCTCGAACGACCCAGGCCCTGGGCATCAGGCCCCCTTTTCCTTGCGGGCGCCTGCCGCCTGACTATGCGCCCTGATGACCGTGCTGTCGATCGAGAGCCATTCCAGATCGGCATGCTGGCTCAAGGCCTGGAGAATATCACCCAGCACGCCGCGTCCGACCCAGTCGTAATACCGACGCTTCACCGTCCGGTAATCGCCATAGCGTTCGGGCAAGTCCCGCCACCGCCCGCCCGAACGCGCCATCCACAACAGAGCATCGAGGAAAAGCCGGTTGTTCGTGCGCGGACCCCGCTTCCCTCGGCAGCATCCCGGCATAAGGGCGGCAAGACGCACCCATTGGCCGTCCGTCAGGCGATCTCGATCCGGCTCCATCATCAAGCTGACTTCAAAATCAGCCTTGAATCACATCATTGCCCCAACCGAAATCCCCAATCCGTTAGATTCTCACTACAGCCTAGGGCGTTGCGCGGCCCACCGATACATTGCCGAGTCAGACAAGGAGCGCGCGCCAGACGGCTCCTGATCGACGCAGGGGAACCCTCATGAAGGTTGCCCTCTACGCACGTTATTCCAGCGACTCACAGCGCGACGCGTCGATCGCGGAGCAGCTTCGCGGCTGTCGCGTGCATGCTGAGCGCCAGGGCTGACAGATTGTCGAGGAGTATACGGATCACGCGATCTCCGGCGCGTTGCTCCTGCGACCCGGTATTCAGGCTATGATCGCAGATGCACTCACGGGTCGGTTCCAGTTGGTTCTCGCCGTGGCGGGGCCGCCGACCGGCTCAACGCAAAGATGCATGTCATGGAACAACGAAAGCGCGAGCTGGAGGGACGGCTTGCCTAAGCCACAGAGCCTCCACCGCTCCTTCACCCGGAGATAGCCAGTTACTATCGCCGTCAGGTCGAAAGCTTCCACGAGCTCCTGCGCGACGGAAGCTAGCGGAACGGCTTGCGGCTAGGGGTTCCACAAAGGCGGCGACCACGGCTCATGGACTTTATTGGGATTGAATAACCTAACTAGTCCAGCCTTTTCCATTCAGCTATCCGCGACCTGCCATTCCGCGCCGCATTCCAACGTTCTGCTTGCGCTTCAGCCCACTCAATGCAACTTTGTTGGGGCGGTTTGGGAATAAGTAAGTGCGGCGTGATCAAGACGAAGTCGGCGGCCAGATAGCCAGCAGCGGGGGCGCAGATTATCTGTGCTGGACGCGGATGCAGGCCGAGGCGGGCCAGGCGCTCGAGCGCATCATCGCACGCAAGGAATGTGAGCGGCAGGCGGGCGATGGCCTGTTTCTCTGGGGCGTGGGCACCGCACCCGCCGTTGCGATTGGGGCAATCGCGCGGCTCGGTCTATCGGTTCCCGTGATCTTCTCGACCATGCGCAGCAGGCCCAAGGCAGTCGACGCAAAGCCCGCGCGCGTCGCGGTCTGGCGCCAATATGTAGACAAGAACGGCGCCCAACGCCCGCTACCCGATCACTGCCTAGTGACCAGCCGGGCCGATGGTGCATCGGAACCCAAGCGCGCGCATTATGCGCTGATGTGTCGGGCCGATGTGCCCTTGGCGCTTGGGTCGGGCACGGGCTTTGATCATCGCGCCTTCCGCAACGCTAGCGGCAATGGCGCGCCTGTTGGCGCGTCGCAAGTCACCGCGCTACTGCAGCCGTGCGGATCATCGGCGCCCAACCCTCTCTATGAGGTCAACATGACGGCTCGGCTTGCGGCGAGTTATTGGGTGCGGCTGGCCGATCCGCGGGAGATATCTGCGCGCGAGCGTGCGGCGATCGATGACTCGCCGACAGATTCGCCGGACGCTTGGGTGCGGTTCGTGCGCGAATTGCAGCGTGGGCGCACTCGCTCAACGGGAAGCACATCCCGCGAGCCCATGTTCGTGTGAGCACGGTCGCGTTATCGTCCGGCGGGACCAAGGGACGGGCAGCGGAAATTGCGTAGGAAGACCGCGAAGTGTGAGCGCAGCTCGGCGACGTAGCGGATTTCGCGCTCGTTGCGCTCCTTCTCGTTACCGCGCTCGGGCAAGGCGGCGACTTCGAGGCAGGCCTTGTCGACCTTACCCTTGATGTAGCGACTGCCGACACGCCCGCTGCTCGGTCCAACCGGGACGATCGTATTCTCGAGCGGCAGCAGGAAGCGATCCTCGTGAAGTTTCTCTATAACCAAAGCGTAGCGCGAGCCGCGCACATCGATGGTGTTGGGAATGCACTCCCAGGTGACGCCGTCGGATGAAGATTCGGCGGCGCTCAGGCTTTCGGCAAAATGGTTCGAGACCATTTCTTCCATGCACATATGGATGGGCTCGCCCTTGGCCGCGAAGCTGTTCGCGAACGGCTGGACCATCGAGGTCGGATGGCAGGTGTTCCCGCCATAGCCCCAGAGCGCGTAGCCGGTGTCCCGTATTTCCTTGAACTTGCGCTCAATTATCCGGTCGAGCGGCTCCTGCGCATGGGTTCCAACCTTCATGAACAGGATGCCGGTGCCGGGTTTCATCAGGGCGTTCATCTACGTTCCTCCAGCCATTCGATGCGATATTCATCTTCCGATGCGCGCCCATAGTCAGGTTTCTTGCGCTCGCGGACATAGTGGACACGAGGCGGCTGCCCCATGCCGTAGAAGTTGATCAGGCGCGGATCGTCATTGGCGATCGCCTCGCTCAGCTCGGTGGCGCGTGCCTGGCCCGGGGTTGCTGAAAAGAACAGATTGCACGACCTGAGATCGGGCGCGTCGTCGAGATGATATTCATGAAGCTTACGCTGCATGCGTGAGACGTAGAAGCCGCGCTCGGAGGCGTAACGCTGGACATTGGCGAGGACGACCTTCGACCATTGCAGTTCATCATCATCGGCAATGACCACCAGCCCCTCGCCAATATGTCCGACGGCCTCGAAGCCGCGTTGCATGAAGACGTTGACGCTCTCACCTCGGTTGGACGCGCCCCAAGGCGGATTGGTGTAGAAGCAATCGAACCGACCTGGCTGGGGAAATGGATCGAGGCAATTATAGAGCTCAGCGTCGAGATGACCGAGCCGCTCATGGTCGGCGAAGCGCTTAACCGCCTGAACGTTGCGCTCGTCGAAGTCGAAGACGGTGATCTTGGTCGGTCCGAACCCGAGGACGTCGCGCGAGCGCAAATAAGCGACGCAGACACTGATCGCGTCGCCATCGCCGATGAAGGCGAGGCGTTTCGCGTCCGCCCAATCCGCGACGATCTCGCTCTGCATGACCATGTCGCCGGTCTTCATGTGGATCTGGTCGAACTCGCGCAGCGGTCGGGGGCGGTTCTGCACCACGTCCGAGACGGCATTGATCGCCTCCTTCAACCCTATTTCCTGCGGCATTTAGTGCCCCCCCTTAATGGCCTGTCGATCACGCCTGCGCTCGCTCTTGTGATACGTGCGGCGCCGCCGTGACCGTCACGGCGCCGATCAAAGCAAGAAGACGCTGACTATCCTCCGCCGCCTGAACGATATGGCGCTCCGCCCATTTGTCGCTGGTCGGCTCGGCGCGCGCGAAGCGCTCGACCAGCGGCACGATCTCGCGCGCGAGAAAGCGGCGCGCACGCGCGCCGCCGAGACCGAATATCTCCAGGAAGGCGGTGATGTCCTCGGGCGTCAACGCGTCGAACCGGTCGGCTTTGCCGATCAGAAACGAGAACAGATGATTATGTTCGCGCGAGATGCGGATTGGCGAGAGATCATAGAGCGGCGCCAAGCGCGGGACGGCACCGCTATCGTAGAGCAAGGCGTGGTTCTTGGCGTGATTGTCGGTGTTGCCGATTGCAAGATTGAAGAAGGTGATGCGCAGGAAGTTGAACACGGCTTCGGCCGGGATGGCAGTGGCGCGCAGCACTGTGGCGATGGCGGCGGCGTTGAAGGCGCGGGGCGGTCGCCCGTCCCGCTCATATTTGAGGCGGGGCGGGAGGCCCAGGGCTTGTGCGAAGTCTTCCTGGTGGATGCGCGAGACGTTGCCGGCCTCGGTTCGACGATCGAAGCGGGTGGCTACGAGGGTTTCGAAGCCAGCGAGCCAGGCCGAGCGCGAGGGCGCAGCATCGAGCCCCGCGTCGCGCGCGAGGGCCGCGCAACGCGCCTCGTAAAAGGCTTCGCGGGGAAAGCTCGTATTGGGGACCTTTAGAATGTGGGTGGTTGGCGCGC
Source organism: uncultured Sphingomonadaceae bacterium (assembly GCA_964245925.1). Lineage (GTDB taxonomy): Bacteria > Pseudomonadota > Alphaproteobacteria > Sphingomonadales > Sphingomonadaceae > Solisphingomonas. The sequence goes on along the minus strand of CAXTPE010000002.1, from coordinate 21,763 downwards.
CGATCCCCGGCTTCGGAATGGCGAAACCGTCGGCGGTTTCGCGTAGGGCGACTTTACGCTGGATGCCGGCGACCGGCGACGGGTCGCGCAGCTCATTGGGAAGTGGCCGGCTCTCGCCGAGGCGGCGCACGAGCTCCTCGATCTCGGCCTGGCTCAAGGCGAGATAGTCACTTGCGAGGTTACCGGGCACCTTGGTCGGCGGGTGACCAGGCGGCAGGCAGGAAATAGCGCCCGAGAGATCGGCACCGAGATGGAAGAGTAGGCCGACGACATCGCCGTGGTCCAGGCCTTCGCGCTCAGTGACCTGGTTGAGTTGGTCATTTTCCGGGAGGAGGTTGCGAAAGAAGGCGCGCGCGATGACATCGCCGAACGCCTCCTCCTGGAGCGGAAGCGAGAGGGAGATGGCGATGGCGATGACTGAGAAGAAGGTGTGTGCACATCGATCATAGCGGGTGCGGATGCGCCGCTAGTCGTTGAGCTTGCCGAACATGTTCTCAATGCGGTGGCACTGCCGGTAAAGGGTCGTGTCGCGCGGGATCGGCAGCTTGCGGTTGCGTTTGGACGGGATACAGGGCGCGATGCCCTCGGCGATCAGCGCATTGCGGAACCAGTCCGCGTCGTAACCCCGGTCGCCGAGCAGCGCCTTGGCGGGTGGCAACGCGTCGAGCATCAGCGCCGCGCCCTTGTAGTCGCTGGTCTGCCCTTCGGTGAGCAGCATCACCAGCGGCCGGCCCTGGCCGTCGCACACGGCGTGCAGCTTGGAGTTCAGGCCGCCCTTGGTTCGCCCGATACATCGGGGAAGAGCCCCTTTTTGAGCAGGCTGGCAGCGGTACGGTGGGCCTTGAGATGGGTCGCATCGATCATCAGCCGATCGGGCTTGCCACCCTTCGCCGCCAGCGCCGCGAAGATGCGGTTGAACACGCCGAGCCTGCTCCAGCGGATGAAGCGGTTGTAGATCGTCTTATGCGGCCCGTAGTCCGCAGGCGCATCACGCCAGCGCAGCCCGTTCCTGATCACGAAGACGATCCCGCTGATCACCCGCCGGTCGTCCACCTGGGGCACCCCGTGCGACAGCGGATGCGGCTCGATCCGGCGCATCTGCGCCTTCGTCAACCCGATCAGATCACTCATGGCAGCGCCTCCTCAGCACAGCCAGTGAATCCGATCGCAGACCCGCTGTGAACGCCTTTAACAGGTCCTGAGCCTAGCGATGCTTCCTATTTGGCGAGCACGCCGGCGACATCGTTCGCGTCGGCGGCACGAATGTCGCTCTTGGCCGGGTCGAAGTTGATCGTCTCGAGCTGGAAGGTGTGCGGCGCAGCGTCGGTCCCGCGAGATAGGCGCCAAGCCCCGAGGTGCCGGCCAGTGCGATGGACGAGCCGGTACTGGGCGTTCGGCGACGACGTCGGCCGGCGCCGAAGCGGGAGCCCCGGCGATCCGCGAGCCCCCCGACCGCAGCACCCACAAACATCCGTTCACGAACCATCGGTTATCCGATCCCGTCCGCCCAGGATCGCCTGCCTTCCCGGAACGCAACGGCGCTATCTTCGCCCACTGCGCCTCGCTCAACTCGTACCGCTTGATCCCCATCCCCCGCGCTCACCTCTGCTTGAAAATCCTGAATGTCGATCTGACCTAGGCGTTTGTTCGTTGGATGGCTTTGAGCAAGCCCGCCTGAATTAGATCGCGACACTCACATCGATGGATCCTGACCCTGGTAATGCGAATACGCGCCGGTCTGGACCAGTTGCGCACCATCAAAAGCATAACATGCTTCTGTTCTCGGTCGACGACGTCGGACCGAGTCAGAACGGCCGCCGGATAGTGATCCTCACACCATCTGCACGGCGACTTCCGGACCGCCTACTGCGCGAGGAAGCCGCCATCGACGGCGAGAGGATGACCGGTGATGAAGCTCGCCTTGTCGGAGCAGAGGAATACCACCGCATCGGCGATCTCATGGGCACGGCCAATCCGCTTCATCGGCGACATCGCGTCCATCACTTCCTTGCCGTTTGGCGTTTCATAGAGTTGATCGTTGATCGATGTCAGGATCACCCCCGGGCAAACCGCATTAATCCGGATATTGTTGGGCGCATAGCGCAACGCCGCCGAGCGGGTCAGGCCAACCACGGCATGTTTGCTGCCGCAATAGCCTGCACTCATCATGCCGACGATGCCAGCGATCGAGGCGGTGTTGACGATAGCGCCCTTTCCCCCCGTCAGCATATGGCGCAGTTCGGCGGCCATGCACAGGAGCACGCCGCGCTGATTGACCGCAACCGATCTGTCATAGGTCTCCAGCGAAGCCCAATCGGTATCGAGCTCCTCGGCGAAGATGCCCGCATTGTTGAACGCGCAATCAAGGCGGCCGCGCCGCGCCGCGATGCCATCTACGCACGCATCCACCGCCTCCTTGTCGACAACGTCAAGCATCATCGCTTCGGCCTGCCCGCCCGCGGCGATGATCTGGCTGACGGTCTCCGCGGCCCCTGGCAAGCTGAGATCCGTTACCGCGACCCACGCGCCCTCGGCGGCCATCGCCAGTGCCGTGGCCCGCCCGATGCCACTGCCGGCACCGGTCACAAGCGCGGTTCTGCCTTCGAGAAGTTTCATAGGGAGACCTTTCCTAAGGGGAAACATCTTGCGACGATGATCGCCGCAAGGCGAACGGGCTTGCGTGATTCATGATGAGAGCCGTTGCGCGCCATCAATGCGGATGACCGTGCCGTTCAGCATGGGATTGGTGACGATCGCCTCGACCAGCCGGGCATATTCATCGGGCTGGCCAAGCCGGCTGGGATGCGGGATCTGGGCGCCGAGCGAATGCCGTAGATCCTGTGGCAGGACCGCGACCATCGGCGTCAGGAAGACGCCGGGCGAGATAGTGACGACACGGATCAGACGATGGGCGAACTCACGCGCGATTGGCAGCGTAAGGCCGACAACGCCATTCTTGGATGCGCCATAGGCCGCTTGGCCGGGCAAGCCTTCGTTCGCGGCGATCGAGGCGGTATTGATGATGACGCCGCGTTCCTCGCCGATCGGATCGGCCTTGCCGAGCCGGGCAGCGAACTGCGACAGGACGTTGAAAGTACCAACTAGGTTGACTTCCAGCACGCGTCGAAATTCCTCGAGAGAATGAGGTTCGCCGTCTTCGCCGACCACCGGCGCCAGCGCGACGATACCGGCGCAATTGACGAGCAGGCGGGCGGTAGCGTTCCGCTGTTCGGCCGCCTCGATCGCCGCTTTGACGCTGGGGCCGGAGGTGACATCGGTGTGGAGGAACAGGCCGCCGATCTTATCCGCAACGCGAGCGCCGGCCTCGATATCGCAATCGAGAATCGCCACTCGAGCGCCCCGATCGGCGAGCCGAGCCGCCGTCGCGGCGCCGAGGCCGGCGGCGCCACCAGTGATCAATGCGGCGATTCCATCCAGTTCCATTGCGGCGCGCCTTTATTCGATAACCGCGAGCACCGCGCCGACCGCATAGGTCTCGCCGACCTGCGCCGGGACGCAAAGGATGCCGGTGGCCGGGCTCTCCACCCCCTGCGTCGATTTTTCGCTTTCGAGGGCATGGAACGGCTGGCCCGCGACCACCTGTTCCCTGTCGGCGACGAGCCATTCCACCAGTTCGCCCTCATTCATCGAGAAGCCGATCCTGGGCAGCAGCACTTCCGTAATCATCGTCATCCTTACGCTTCCGTGAGAAGGGCCTTGGCGGCCATTTCGATATCGGCCGACCGCGGCGCGAAGGCCGCTTCGAGCGGTCGAGAAAAAGGCACCGCACAAAAGACGCCGAGGCGCTTTACCGGGGCCTTCAGGGATCCGAAGAGCATTTCATTGAGCACCGCGCTGATGTCCGCGCCGACGCCGAAAGGCGTCACCGCTTCGTGGACGATCGGTACCCGTCCGGTCTTGCGGACGGATGCGAGCACGGTGTGCCGATCCCACGGCGCGACGCTGCGCAGATCGATCAACTCCGCCGAGATATTCTCTTCGGCGAGTTTGGCGACGGCGGCGGATGCTTCCTGGACCATCCGCGCATAAGCGATAATCGTGACATGCCTGCCCTCGGCCACGATGTCGGCGCTGCCGATCGGAACGCGGTAGCCGGCCTCGGCCGGGTCGCCCTTGTCGCCATAGGTCGATAGATTTTTGATAAACACTACCGGATCGGGATCGTCGATCGCGGCGCCGATGTCCATATAGGCGTCGGCATCCCCGCAGATGTGGCCGTGGAAGCGACAGGTCATCGCCTCGATCAGTGGAGGACCGCCGCCGCCGCGCGCGCGGTCGATCGCTTCTCTCGCGGCGGCATAGGTCTCGAACACGTCGTTGCCGTCCACGCGGATGCCGGGCATCGCATAGGCTTGGGCGCGATCGGCGACGCGGGGCGCCGAAGTCGCCTTGGCGTAGGCGGTATGCTCGCCCCATTCGTTGTTCTGGCAGACAAAGACCACCGGCAACTTCCACACCGAGGCGAGATTGAGCGATTCGTGGAATGCGTCGATATTGGCGGCGCCATCGCCGAAATAGGCGGCCGTCACCCGCCCGTCGCCCTTCAGCTGCGAAGCCCAGGCGAGACCATTGGCGATCGGCATCGAACCGCCGACGATGCCGGGCGTCACCATCACGCCGGAAGCCGGGTGCGTGATATGCATCGGCCCTCCCTTGCCCTTGCAGGTGCCCGTGACTCGTCCGGCAAGCTCGGCGTACAGCCTACCTTAGCCAGCATGTCCTGGATGCCGCGATAGATGGTGCAGATATAATCGTCGCGGGTGAGATTGGCTGATACCGCGCTCGGGATGACTTCCTGCCCGCGCGGCGAAAAATAGGGCATAATCAGCTTGCCGGTGAGGATGACCTTACGGGAGCGTTCGTCATTGGCCTTAATCAGCGCCATGCATCGATAGATCGTCAATTGGGTCGCCGCGTCCGGCACTGCCTGGTTCGTCATGGCGGCCTCAGCCCTCCTGCCTGTCGGCCCATCGGTAGGACGCATAGCTCATATCGCTCGCATCGCGCCGGCCGTTCTTGAACTGTGCCATATCGAGCGCCGAGTTCTCCAGGCCATGCCGCGTCTCGACCCATTCCATCAGCACGACCCTGTCGCTGATCTTCCATTCGTCGCCCCGCCGCTCAAGCTTGTCGGCGTAACGGCCACCCCCGACATCGACCACGATCGCGGCGCCCTCCCGGCGGGTGTGGTAGGCGATGAAATAGGTGTCGCCGGCAGCGCGATTGCCGTTGATGACGATATTCGACTGGCCCAGAAAATGGGTCGTGCAGTCGTAGCTTTCGCGCAACAGCGGCACGATGAACGCGGCGAAACCCCGACCGGGGCCGATGTACATGCCATGATCGTCGGTCGAGTCCGGCCAATAGACGCTATCGATCAGAGCGGCATCAAGGCGATCGATTCCCCGGGCGTACCGCTCCAGCGTCTGGCGAATGCGATGGTGATCGAGTAGATCGCTCAGGCCTTCCTGCATTGGCGCGCTTACCTCATGAGGAACGATAATCCTAGGTTGGTCCACATGCCGCTTCTTGATGAACTGCGACAGTTTAGGCGCTTGGAACGACAATCGCCGGCCTCGCTGAAACACTGTGCATCGTCATGGCCAGCCCGGCCCGTTTGGCCGCTTCCGACGGGGCAATTTGTCGCCAAAAATAAAGATCGGCGATTGCTCGGCCAGCCATATCTTCTCCCGAAGGATAGCTTTCGAACTTGCCTCGGGCCTCCAATCAGGAGGCGCGCGCCGCGCTTTCAGACATGTCGGCACACGAGCGTAGCAAAATGAAAAACAAACAATATTAAGGGGAGCCTGTGAAATGACGAACAGACATCTAGGCGGCGTCACGGTGCTGCTCATGTCGACGGCGGCACCGGTCTGTGCGCAGACCGCGCCCGTCACGGCCAAGCCGGTGCAAGCTGCAACCGAAGATCAAGTCGCATCTGGCGACATCCTGGTCATGGCGCAGCGTCGTTTCGAGCCCCAGCAGAACGTGCCGATTTCAGTCACCGTGCAGAGCGGCCCGCAGCTTCAGGCCGCGGGTGTCAACAATCTGCGGGATCTGGGGATCGTTACCCCCGGCCTCACCTTTCAGGCACAGGGCAGCTTCGTTCAACCGGCGTTGCGTGGCGTCACGACGACGATCACCGGCCCGGGATCGGACAATCCGATCGCGCTCTATCTCGATGGCGTCTATCTGGGCACACAGGCGGGCGCCTCGATCGATCTGCCGGATGTCGAGCGGGTCGAGGTGTCGAAGGGGCCACAGGGCACGTTGTTCGGCCGCAACGCGACCGGCGGAGCGATCCAGATCTTCACCCGGGCGCCAAGCTTCACGCCGACCGGCGATTTCGAAGCGACCGCCGGCTATTATACCGGCGCCGGCACCAGCCGCACTTCGCCCGATCTCGGCTTCAAGGGCTTCGTCAGCGGGCCGATCGCATCCGATGTCATCGCCGCCAGCCTGTCCTTCTCCTATCGCAACGTCGAGGGCTATTCGCGCAACATCGCCTATGCGCAGGTATCGCCGGCCCTCCAACAGAGCTTCGGTAACGATCGCGCCGATGCGCTGCGTTCCTATTCGTTCCGCGGCAAGTTGCTGATCAAGCCGACCAGCGATGTCTCCATATTGCTCACCGGCTTCTACATGAACCGATCCACCACCACGGGCGCGACCAGCACGGTTATCAACGGCCTGACGGCGGGCGCCTTTTATCCTGGCGCGATCTACGGCAGCAAGCCCTGGCAGGTCGCCTATGACGCCCCGCGACCGGTGTCGCGGCTCCGCAACTATGGCGGCAGCGCGAAGGTCGATGTCGACACCGCGATCGGCACGATAACCTCGACCAGCAGCTACACGCTCAGCCGCTATCACGAGCAGGTCGATGTCGACGCCAGCTACTCGCCGCAGTGCCTGGCCAACACGCCGATGACGGGCGCCTGCCTGGCTTTCATGGACGACCAGCCGAATAACGAACTTCTGCAGGATCTTCTTTTTTCATCGAAGAAATTCGGCATCGTGAAATTCGTCGCGGGCGGCAATTATTACAGGAGCAACGGCGCCATTCCCGGGATCATCAACGATTTCCGGAACGGAGCGGTGCCGGGCGCGCCGGACCTGGTCTATGATCCGATCTTCGTTGGCGAGAGCCGGGTCAGGACCCGCGCTCTCGGCGTGTTCGCGCAGGCCGACTGGAGCCTGTCCGACAGGCTGACGCTGACCACCGGTCTTCGCTACAGCTACGAAAAGAAGAAGGGCTATTTCAGCATCTTCAACGGGCCGTTCGACAACTATGCCAATCCAAGCTGGGATGCCTTCACACCGCGCGTCGGCCTGCGCTATGCGATCGACAGCCGCAGCAATGTCTACGCGACCTATAGCCGGGGCTTCAAGAGCGGCGTCCTGCCGATCCTGGCGGAAGGCAAGCCCGTCAATCCCGAGAAACTCACGGCCTATGAAATAGGCTATAAGACGGCACGTGCCGCCTATACGTTTAACGCGGCGGCATTCTATTATGACTATAAGAATATTCAGATTCAGCAATTCATCAGCGGCACGATCATCCCGTCCAACGCCGCGTCGGCCCGTATCTTCGGTCTCGAGTTCGACGGCACGGTCAAGCTCGCACGGGGCCTGTCGGTGCGTGCCGGCGCCACATGGCTGCCGACGGCACATTTCGTCAAGTATCCGGGCGCGTCGGGAAGCAACTCGACGATCGGTTTCTATGGCCTGGGATCGGTCACGCATGATGCTAGCGGCACGCGATTGCTGCGCGCGCCGAAGCTGACGGCGGTGCTCAACCTGAACTACGATGCCGATCTGGGCGGCGGCGAATTGAAGGTCGTGCCATCGCTCAGCTACAGCAGCAAATACCTGCCTTACGACACGTTCGATCTTCTGGTCCAGAGGGCTTATGCCAGGGCCAGTCTCGACGTCAGCTACAAGCCGGCCGGCAGCAACTTCCGCTTCACGATATGGGGCCACAATCTGACCAACGCCAAGGTGTTCAGCCAGACCACCATTTCGAACGGCGCGGCCCGTGCGTCCTATGCGGAGCCGCAGGAGTTGGGCATGACAGTCGGCTACGCATTCTAGGCAAGCGGTCCGGCACCATGGGGCAGCGCATATGAAATCGGCCGACATCAGTTTCAGTGATCCGGCGGTGCAGCGCTGCCCCTTTGCCGCCTATCGGGAAGTGCGCAAAGACGGTCCGGTGTATCTCGATCCCACGAGCGGCTTCTATATCATTACCGGCTATGACGAGATTCGCCGGGCGGCGATGGATACCGATCTGTTTTCCAATGTCACCGGCCAGTTGATGGTCAAGAACGCCCCATATCAGGCGAAAATCGACGCCATCTATCGCGAGAAGGGCTATATGCCGGTCACCGCGCTGGTGGCTGCGGATCCACCGATCCACACCCTGCACCGCGCGCTGGTCGACAAGGTCTTCACCATATCGCGCGTGCGCCAGATGGAAACCTACCTCGAGTCCGTTGTCGATGAGATGATCGATGCGATCATCGGCAAGGGCGAGGCGGAATTCTACTTTGATCTCGCGGTCAAGATTCCGAACCACGTTCTGTCGGACCAGATCGGCCTGCCGCGCGAACGCTACGCCGATTTCAAGCGCTGGGCCGATGCCATCGTCCAGGAGATGGATCCCGACAATGGCGAGGCGCGGCAGATCGAGCTGACCCACATGGTTTGCGAACTGCAGAATTTCCTGGCAGCGCGTGCCGAGGAATACAGGAACGCGCCGCGCGACTGCATCCTCAGCGATCTCGTTCATGCCGATGTCGATGGCCGCCGCCTGTCGATGGAAGAGGTCATCCAGATCGTCGAACAGATGTTGCCGGCCGGCAGCGATACCACAGTCGGCGCGTTGGCCTGCGCGATCTATCGCATCGCCACCACCCCCGGACTCGAAGCTATGCTGCGTGGCGATCGATCGCTGATCCCGAACTTCGTCGAAGAGGTGTTGCGGCTCGATGCGCCTGTTCAGGGCCTCTGGCGCCGAACGACCCGTGACACGACAATCGGCAACACGCCGATTCCGGAGGGCGCGCTGATCGTACTGCGCTATGGCGCCGGCAATCGCGATCCACAGGTCTTTTCCCAACCGGATACATTCGACGCAGCGCGGCATAACGCCCGCCGGCATTTCGCGTTTGGCGTCGGGCCGCATTTTTGCGTCGGCAATCAACTCGCGCGCGCCGAAGTGCGCGTGACGATCGATAAGATGTTGACGCGCATGGGTAACATACGGCTGGCGCGTGGCGAAGACAGCGTCGCCTGGATGACTCATTTCTTCGCTTACGGTCCTACCCGCCTCGAAATCGCCTTCGACCGTTTATGATGATGGAAACACCCACGCCATGAGAGATGCGGTGATCGCCTATGCGCAGTCCGGAGCCATCGTGACGATCGAACAGGATCGTGCCGACAAGCGCAACGCCCAGAACCAGCAGATGCTGATCGAGATGGAGGCCGCCTTCGCGCGCGCGTCGGCCGACCAGTCCGTTCGCGTCATCATCTTGGGAGGCTTGGGAGAGCATTTCTCGGCCGGTCACGATCTGAAGGAGGCGGAGAGGGAACGATCCCACCTCTCGGTCGAGCAGCGCTGGGTCTATGAGGAACGGCATTACTACGGACTGTGTCTGAAGATATGGGATACCCCAAAGCCGACCATCGCCCGCGTACAGGGTGCCTGCGTGGCGGGCGCTTTCATGATGGCGAACATGTGCGATCTGATCGTGGCGGCGGACGACAGCTATTTCGCCGATCCGGTCGTGCACAGCATGGGGGCAGCCGCTGTCGAGGTGCTGATTCATCCCTGGGTGATGGGGATGCGCCGGGCCAAGGAGATGCTCTTCACCGGCGAGCGGATGCACGCCGCCGAGGCGCACGCGATCGGCATGGTCAACCGCGTCGTGCCACGTGCCGAGCTCGACAAGGCGACGCTGGCGCTGGCGACACGGATCGCGGAAGCGCCTCCGTTCGGGTTGCGGCTGACCAAGCGTTCCCTGCACCAGGGCCATGATATCGCAGGCTTCCGCGCCGCGCTCGAAGCACATTTCACCACCCACGAGCTATCGCACTTCACCGATGAGGTCGGCGCGGTGATGAAGCGCGGCTTGGGCAAGGCAGTAGACGATGGCAAGCGCCTGCTGGCGGACTGACGCCGTATCGAAGGACGACCGCTCACGGGCTGGCGTTGATCGCAATGGCGTTGCGGTATTTGCGTGGTGAATTGCCAAACCAACGATGGCAGCTTCGAGTGAGCACCGACGATTCACTATAGCCGAGCATCGTGGCCACGCGCGTGAGCGGGATCGTCGTCTGGCCGAGATAGCGGATCGCGGCGGCGCGACGCACATCGTCCTTGATATCCTCGAAACTAAGTCCCTCTTCGCGCAGTCGCCTCTGTAACGTACGGGGATGCATCCCCAGCGTCGACGCGACCGCGGCATGCATGCAGCCGCCGTTGCTCAGCAAGCGCGTCGCCACCGATCGCACCTGCAGCGAGAACGGTTTGGCGGCATCGGGATATTGGGTGTCGATGAAAGCTGTCGCCATGTCGAAAACCTGCTGGCTGCGGCCCGTGATCGGTGTCGCCAGATCGCTTCGGTTGAGGAAGATCGCGTTGAACGGCGCATTCATCTCTACTCGGGCGCCGAAATAGCCGGCATAATGCGCTGCGGATGAGATGTGATTATGCGCGAACCACACTTCGCGCGCGCGCGCCGCGCCACCGGAAATGGCCATGATCGCATGGTGCATCAAGGCGATGCCATGTTCGATCGCCTGTTCCTGATGCGGCAGGCGATTAAGACGGATACCCCACCGGATATACGGGCGCCCCGAGCTGCCATAGGTCTCGATCGCGAGATCGCCGGCGGGGCTGTAGGCATGGAGATGCTCGGCGCAATAATGATAAGCATCGCCCACCGTGGCGGCATTGGTCATCGCGATTTCGAGCGGGCCCAGCACAGCCGTTCCTCCCTGCCGTGAAGCGAGGAAGATGCCGAAATCGGGGCGGTCCAGCTCGATCGCGGTGCGATGAAGCAGGCGGATGAACTTATGATAGGACATCATCGCGCCCGGCTCGTTCAGCAGCGCGATGTTGAGATGCTCCCTCGCCAGCAGTTCCTCCGGCTTGCCGCCCAGGCTGCGGACGATATCGGGGAAAAACCGCAGCGACTCGATGCGGACCAGTGTGCCTTTCGCATGGTTTTCGGCATCGGTGAGACTCTCGTCGCGATCCACGCATTGCATTTCAGCCATCGCCAACCCTCTCCGGCCCTGTTCTCCGGGCACTTCAGCGACTGCGCCAAGCCTAGGGCCGCATACGCCCACGGTTCTTCAGCCGCGCCGGTAATTGTCGGCGCTTTGTCGTCAAATATCAAGATATTTTCTGTTACGCGACTTAGCACGACTGAGCGGAATCATGTGATTGGAGCGAGTGTGTCGGACGCGAGGTCAACGTCGCGGATTGTCGTTTCAATGTCGTTGACTACCAAGCGCGGATCAGCTTCCCGCGATACCGCTCGTCTGTTTCATCCCGGGATCGGAACGAGAAGATGAACGCCCAGACGGTGCGGCGGGATGCCGGCGGATGGAAGCTGCGCTGGAACCCCGCACTGGCCGAACGCGCGGTGCGCGAGGGCGATTGGCCCAATCGCACGATCGCCGATGATGCGCGTGGCCTGGCACAGACCTCGCCTGATCGGATTCAGATGATCGACGGCGATGAGCCGCAGAGCTGCCTGAAGCTGTACGAGGCCGCCCGGCGGCTGGCCGGCTGCTACGAGCGGCTCGGCCTGACCCCGGGCGAGGTGGTATCGTTCCAGCTTCCGAACTGGTGGGAGGCGGCGGTCGTCAATCTGGCGGCGGCGATGACCGGCGTGGTGGTCAATCCCATCGTGCCGATCAACCGTGACGCCGAAGTGAGCTATATGCTCAACGAGTCGCGCAGTCGCATCCTGTTCATCCCCGGCGTGTTTCGCAAACATGACTATGTCGCGATGCTGGGACGCATCCTGCCGGGGCTGAAGCAGGCGCCAATACCGATCGTTGTCCGCGCGCGTGCCGACGGGATGATGAGTTTTGACGAGGCGACCGGGGGGCCGCCGCTGATCGCACCGCGTGCCGTCGATCCCGACGCGGTTAAGCTGCTGATGTATACGTCTGGCACGACCGGCCGGCCCAAGGGCGTGCTCCATTCGCATAACAGCCTCAACGCGGACTCGCTCAAGATGACCGCGGCGATGTCGCTCGGCGCCGATGATCTGACCTTCTCGCCTTCCCCCGTCACGCACATCAGCGGGTATCTGTGGGCGCTGAATGTGCCGTGGACCTGCGATGTTCCGGTAATGATGTGTGACGTCTGGGACGCTGCGCAGGCATTCGCCAGGATGAAGGCACGGCGTTGTTCGTTCATGCTGGGCGCGACACCTTTTCTCCAGGATCTGCTGGCGGTGGCGCGCGGTAGCGATGAGCGGCTGGAAAGCCTGCGCTATTACATGTGTGGCGGCGCCGCGGTGCCGCCGAGCCTGATGCGGGAGGCGGCCGCTTATTTCCCGAACTGCATCCCCTTCCGCCTGTTCGGGGCGACCGAAGCCCCAAGCATGACGCGCGGCCCCTCGTTGCGCGAGGATCTCGATCTCGGCGCGGAAACAGACGGCCGATTGTACCGGTGCGAGGTCAGGATCGTCGATGTCAACACCGGCGAGCCCGTCGCGGCGGGCGAGGAAGGGGAAATCCTGGTCCGCGAGCCCAGCATGGCGCTGGGTTACGCGCGCGCGGAAGATAATGTGGACGCTTACGATGCCGATGGTTTTTTCCGGATGGGCGATCTCGGCCGGCTGGTCTCGGGCGATCATATCGTTTGCACGGGGCGCAGGAAGGATCTGATCATCCGCGCCGGCGAGAATATCAGCGCGAAGGAGATCGAGGACGTGCTGATCCGCTGCCCGCGCATCGCGGAGGTCGCGGTGGTCGCGATGCCGAGCCCGAAAACCGGCGAGAAGATCTGCGCCTTCATCGTTCCGGCCGCCGGTGAAAAGGTGGGCTTGTCGGATATCGTTGCAGAGATCGCGGCGGCCGGGCTTGCCAGGCAAAAGACGCCGGAATGGACGGTGATCGTCAGCGAACTTCCCCGGACGGCGGCGGGCAAGGTGCGCAAAGACCAGTTGCGGATCACCGCTACCGGCATTGCCGCACGCGAGCAGATCCCGTGAACCTGGAATTCTCTCAAGCGGATGCACTATTCCAAGCGGAAGTGCGGGATTTTCTGGCGACCAGCCTGCCACCCGAACTGGCGCGGCGCGAAGCGAGGGGCTTTCACAATCACCGCACCGACGTTGGCGATTGGCAGACGATCCTCCATCGACGCGGCTGGGTGGCGCCAAGCTGGCCGGCGGAACATGGCGGCCCCGGCTGGTCACCGATCCAGCGTTATATCTTCGAGCGCGAATGTGGCCTCGCCAATGCGCCCGAGATCAGCCTGATCGGGCTGTCGATGGTCGGTCCGGTGCTGTGCCGGTTCGGATCGGCGGCGCTGCGCGAACGCTTTCTGCAGCCCATCCTCAGCGGCGAAATCTGGTTCTGCCAGGGTTTTTCGGAGCCGCAGGCGGGATCGGATCTCGCCAGCCTGCGGACCAGCGCGGTTCGCGATGGCGACGAATATGTCGTCAATGGCCAGAAGATCTGGACGAGTGACGGCCATATGGCCGATTTCATGATCTGCCTGGCGCGCACCGATCCCGATGTTAAGCCGCAGGCCGGGCTGTCGATGATTATCTTGCCGATGAAGGCGCCCGGCGTCACGGTGCGGCCGATCGCCACGCTTGATGGCGATCACTTGGTCAACGAGGTGTTTCTGGACGACGTCCGGGTACCAGTCGCGGACCTGATCGGAGATCCCGGCAGCGGCTGGACCCAGGCGAAATATCTGCTGAGCCACGAACGCACCCACAACGCCTATATCGGCATGCTGCGACGCTATCTCGCGCGCATCCCCGCGCTGATCGACGATGAACGCAATCGCGGCCTGTCGGAGGCGGAGGCGCTCGAATACCAACGGCGGCACGGTCGGTTGGCGATCGATATCGACGCGTTGGAATGGTCGGTGCTGCGCGTTCTGGCGGGGCGTGACGGGCCGGAACTGGGCGCTGCCGCATCGGCCTTGGCGGTGCGCGGCGCCGAATATCTGCTGCGCGCGGCAGATCTGGAGCTCGCGATCCTCGGCCCGCAGGTTGCGCCGCGTTTCCGCCCCGATGATGCCGAGCCATTGCCGACCGACGCGCCGGCCACGGCTCCAGGACGGAGCTCGCAATATCTCTATTGGTGGGCGGCAACGATCTTCGGAGGCGCGGACGAAGTGCAGCGCAATATCATCTGGAACACCTTGTTCCGCTGATCCCGTTCGCGAAAGGCTCGTCAGATGGATTTCACGCTGAGTGACGAACAGGTCATGCTGCGCGACAGTGCACGGCGCTTTTTTGCCGAGCACTTAGGCCATGGCGCTGAGGCCGCGATATGGCGCGACCTGACCGAACTGGGCTGGCTCGCCATCGCGGTTCCCGAAGATGCCGGCGGCTTTGGCGGCACGATCGAGGATATCGTGCTCCTCGCCGAGGAGATGGGACGCGGTCTGGCGCGCCTGCCGTTCATCGACTCGGCCGTGCTGGCGGTGCGGCTGGTCGATCGCATCGCCGGCGGGGAGCAACGATTGGCACTGCTTCGAGGGATTGCGGAGGGCGAGCCACGGCTCGCCACGGCGCTTTATGAACCACGTCGGCGCTATGCGCTGGCGCCTGCGACGCGCGCCCGTCACGATGCGGATGGTGGATATCGCCTCTCGGGCGCCAAGATATTGGTGGCGGACGGCGCGACGGCCGATGGATTGCTGGTGTCGGCCATGCTCGATGATGATGGCATCGGGCTTTTCCTGGTCGATCGCGCCGCGGCCGGGGTGACGTGCACCGCCTATCAGACCGTCGACGATGCCGATTACGCCGACGTCCGGTTCGACGCGGTGTCGCTGCCGGCCGATCGGCTGTTGGGCGGTGGCGCGATCCCGGTCGAGGCGATCGAGGATGCGATCGACGAGGCCCGGCTGTGCCTGTGCGCCGATATGCTGGGCGGATTCGATCGGGCGATCGAGATGACCGCCGATTACCTCAAGGCGCGGGTTCAATACGGCAAGCCGCTCGCCAGCTTCCAGGCGCTGCAGCATAGCGTCGCCGAACTGTTCATCGACGCCAGCAGCGTACGATCGAGCCTTTATCTGGCGCTTTCGGCCTTCCGTGGGGCCAGTGCCGAGCGCCGCAGGACCATTTCAGGCTGCTGGGTCAAGACCTTCGACACCGCCAAGCGGCTGACCGGCATGGCAGTCCATCTGCATGGGGCGATCGGCTTCACGATCGAATATCAGGTCGGCCATTATCTGCGCCGCGCGCTCGTCGCGGAGCGGCGTCTCGGCGACGTGGAATATCATCTGGCCCGCTATATCGCGATAGCGGCCGCAGCCTGAAAGCATGCGTAGCCCATATGTTCAAGCGCCGACGAACGCCGGCGGCCGCTTCTCCATGAACGCCAGGATCGCCTCGCGGTGATCGGCGGAGGTCATGGTCAGCGCCTCGAGACCGATATGCGCCTCCACCGTCGCGAGCGCCTCACGGCACAACGCCATGTTGATTGATCGCTTGGTGGCGCGGATCGCCAGCGTCGCGCCGGCGGCAAGCCGTTCGGCGTAACCATAGACCGCGTTATCGAGCTCGTCGGCCGGCACCGCCTTGTGGATCAGCCCGATTGCAGCGGCGTCCAGGCCGGTCAGCGGCTCGCCGGTCAGGAGATGATGGCGTGCACGAGGGTAGCCGATCAATTGCGGCCAGAGCAACGCACCGCCATCACCCGCGGAAAGCCCGATCGCGACATGGGAGTCAGCGATCTTGGCGGTTTCGGTCGCGAACACCACGTCGCACAACAAGGCGAGCGTCGCGCCAAGCCCCATGGCGTGGCCGTTGACGCGGGCCACGAGCGGCTTCTCCAGGGAGAGCATCGCGTGAACGATATACGGCGCGCGCGATATCAGCGTGGCGCGGATGTGCGCGTCGTCGGTCGCGCGCAACATGCCGTCGAAATCGGCGCCAGCCGAAAAGGCGCGGCCCGCGCCGGTCAGCACGACGATGTCGCAGGCCTCATCACGCGCGACATCGCTGAAGATCTGCGACAACTCGTCATGCAGGGGCACATGCACGGCATTCAGCGGCGGATTGGTCATGGTCAGCGTCAGGACGCGGCCCCGGCGCTCGACCGATATGAACTGGTAGCTATCGTACATGCGACACCCCGTCTGCGCGACGCCTATCGCTCCCGCGTGACGGGCGGCTTGTCGTAAGGATCCTGGAGGAAGCGGCGCAACACGCGGTGGAAATTCGATATCGCGCGTTCCTGCACGGGATTGGTGCGTTCGCCCTTGAAGGCCCGCGAGCGAAAGCCCTTCTGCACTTCAGGGATGTTCTGGAAATCCTGTTCGTAGATCAAGCCCCAGTCGCCATCGCGCCAATCGGCGTAGAACTCGCGGTTGAGCGGCGGTTCCTTGCCCGGGCCGTAGCGGGCGAGCGACCAGACGTCGAACAGACAGCTTTCAGGATCGCGGCCGTTGGGCCGCATGCGATACCACAGCACCCCGTCAACGAAAGCATGCAGGAAGATGGTATTGGGGAAGACGTGCCAGTCCAGCCCCGATCGCTCAATATAATCGGCGGTCAATTCCATCGGCCAGCCTGATCCGTCCGCCATCGCCGCCTCGATCTGGAATTCCACCCATTTGTTAAGGGTGTCGACGCCGGAAGTTTCAGGGGGCACCTCGTCGCGCACCCGCATCGCGGCAGCATAATTGCGCTCGGTCAACATCGCGCGCAGATCGGTGTTGTACTGCTCGGCGAACTTGACGATATGCTCCTTCATCGGCGGCTCGGGGCGCGGTGGCAAACGCGGCGAGCGCCGGAACGGCAGCGCGCCCTCGGCCTCGAACCACATCTGGGCGTGGCGGCCGAATTCCCCGCTTTTCGAGTAATCGCTTGTATATTCAAGAAGCTGGGGATGAGCCTGCTGGACATGATAGAACTCGTTGAAGAATCCCAACACGGTTTTCCAGTTAACTGGCATAACCGTGGTCTTGTACCAGCGAAACCGCAGCTTCTCGAACTCGAACTTATCGCAATATGAAGACACCGGCGCCAGAAAGTCGAGCAATGGCTCGGCCTTGAGATCCATGTTGATGAACACGAACCCGCCCCACTGGTCGCATCGCACCTCGGCCAGCCGGATATCTTCCGGCTTCAAGCTGTCGCCCCAGTCGGCCCGGTCGATCACCTTTACGTTGCGACCGTCGAGCCCGTAGCGCCAGCCGTGAAACGGACAGACAAACTGTCGCGTATTGCCGCAGCCTTCGGTCAGTGGGCGACCGCGATGCGGGCAGACGTTGTGATAGGCCTTGATCTCATTTTCTGCTGCGCGGATGACGATGATGGAGTCGTCGACGATTTGATAGGTGACATAATCACCAATATTGGGAATCTCTTCTAGCCTGCAAGCAATCTGCCAGACGAACGGCCACAGACTTTCCGCTTCATATTCTGCGAAATCTCGCGAATAATAAGGTTCCTTGGGCACGAAATCGTCACGAACTTCGTCGGGCGGATAGCGGCAATCTTCTTTGCGCATCGTATGGCCTTTGTCCTGGAAGCAAGGGCAGCGCCAGGCGCATGCAAGGCTTAGATGGTGCAACCGCTCATCTTCTTGACGTCCAACGACAGATTCAGATTGTGAAGCGACAAGACACTGGTCCGTATGCTGCGCGGGCACAAACGTAAGCCGGGGCATGATGTTATCGCGAAACCGCCGCGCGCGGTCGGGAAGTTGTCGTGTAAAACAAAGACGCGGGCCGTCTCGCCATTATGACAGCGGGCTCGGTTGAAGTGACACAGTGAAGGCGCTCAATGCCCGGCTCGATAATCAAGACAGGGAGGCGGCGGCGCGCTTGCCTTGGCGTTGCCGCGTCATGACCGGAAATGGCATTGACACGTCGCCGCTCGCCGGTCTGCGCATATTGGAACTCGCGCGGATTCTCGCCGGGCCGTGGGCAGGCCAGTTGCTGGCCGATCTCGGCGCGGAGGTGATCAAGATCGAGCGGCCGGACGGCGGCGACGATACCCGCCACTGGGGGCCGCCCTTCTTCGCCACAGCGGACGGGACCGATCTCGGCGCGGCCTATTTCCACAGCTGCAATCGCGGCAAGCGATCGGTGGCGATCGATCTTGCGACCGATGCCGGCCAGGCGCGGGTCCGTGCGCTCGCCGCCGAGGCCGATGTCGTGATCGAGAATTACAAGGTTGGCGGCCTTACGAAATACGGGCTGGATGCCCGTTCGCTGTGCGCCCTCAATCCCCGTCTGATCTATTGTTCGATCACCGGCTTCGGCCAGACCGGGCCCTATGCCCATCGGGCAGGCTATGATTTCATCATCCAGGGGATGGGCGGGATCATGTCGATCACCGGCGAACCCGATGGGCCGCCCCAGAAGAGCGGGATCGCCTATGCCGATCTGTTCACCGGCATCTATGCCACGATCGCGATCCTGGCGGCGCTGGAGCAGCGCCACGCCACGGGGCGCGGCGCCGAGATCGACATGTCGCTGCTCGATACGCAGGTTGGCGTGCTCGGCAATCAGGCGCTCAACTGGATGGCCAGCGGCGTCGTGCCGCAACGGATGGGCAATGGCCATCCCAATCTCGTGCCCTATCAGAGCTTCCCGACAGCGGACGGCGATCTGATTATCGCGGTGGGCAACTACCGGCAGTTCGCCGGGCTGTGCGCCGTGCTCGAGGTGACCGAGCTTGCGTCCGATCCTCGTTTCGAGACGAATGCCGGCCGCGTCACGCACCGCGCCGAACTGCTGGCGCGGTTGATCGGGCAGACGCTGCGCCAGCCCAGCGCCGCGCTGCTGGCCAGCCTGGAGGTGGCGGGCGTGCCCGCCGGTCCGGTCAACCGCATCGACCAGGTGTTCGCTGATCCGCAGGTCGTCGCCCGCGGCATGCTGATCAAGACGCAGGGCAATGACTTGCCCGGTTTGGCCACGCCCATCGTCATCAACGGTGCGCGGGTCGGCACGGCGCTTGGTGCGCCGCGTCTCGGCGCGCATCAGCAGGACGGCTGGACACCGCGCAACGATGTCGCCGGCCAAGCCTCATCAGTAAGGGAAGCCAATGACCGATAAGCATGGATCTGATTGGGAAGACCCTTTTTTCCTTGACGACCAACTCGACGAGGATGAGCGGATGATCCGCGATACGGCACGCGCTTATGCGCGGGAGAAACTAGCGCCGCGCATCGTCGACGCGTTCGCGCAGGAGACGACCGATCCGGCGATCTTCCGCGAGATGGGTGCGCTTGGCCTGCTCGGTCCGACAATTCCGGAACAATATGGCGGCGTCGGCGCCTCCTATGTGTCCTACGGCCTGATCGCGCGCGAAGTGGAGCGGATCGATTCCGGCTATCGTTCGATGATGAGCGTCCAGTCTAGCCTGGTGATGTACCCGATCCATGCTTATGGTTCGGAAGCGCAGAAGCGAAAATATCTGCCCCGGCTCGCCAGCGGCGAGTGGATCGGCTGCTTCGGCCTGACCGAGCCCGATGCCGGCTCCGATCCCGGCGGGATGCGGATGCGCGCCGAGAAGATCGACGGCGGTTATCGGCTGACCGGTACCAAGACGTGGATTTCCAACGCGCCGATCGCCGATGTCTTCATCGTGTGGGCGAGATCGGATGCGCATGACGGAGCGATCCGCGGGTTCGTACTGGACAAGGACATGAAAGGTCTGTCTGCGCCGAAGATAGCGGGTAAGCTCTCGCTGCGCGCCTCGGTCACCGGCATGATAATGCTCGACGGGGTCGAGGTGGATGAAGCGGCGCTGTTACCAGAGGTCCAGGGCCTCAAGGGGCCGTTCGGCTGCCTCAACCGTGCGCGCTACGGGATCAGCTGGGGTGTGCTTGGTGCGGCGGAGTTCTGTTTTCAGGCGGCACGCCAATATGGTCTCGATCGTATTCAGTTCGGCCGGCCACTCGCCGCCACTCAGCTCTATCAAAAAAAGCTCGCCGATATGCAGACCGAGATCGCGCTCGGTCTTCAGGCCAGCCTGCGCGTCGGACGGCTGATCGATCAGGGCCGGTTCGCGCCCGAGATGGTCTCGATCATCAAACGCAACAATGCCGGCAAGGCGCTCGACATCGCCAGGATGAGCCGCGACATGCATGGCGGCAATGGCATCAGCGGCGAATATCACGTCATGCGCCATCTGATGAACCTCGAGACGGTCAACACCTACGAAGGCGCGCACGATGTCCACGCGCTGATTCTCGGCCGGGCGATCACCGGTATCGCGGCGTTCTAGAGCGGTTCCTCATCACGTTGCATCGTACCCGGCAGCGGCGAAATAGTTGTTCATTCCTGGGGCGAGTAGAGGTCGATGATCCGACCGATGGCGTTCCAGAGACCGTGGATGGTACGCTCGACGGCTCCGCGCAGATGCGCCTTGAGCTTGGAGAAGGCCATCTCGATCGGGTTGAAGTCGGGACTGTAGGGCGGCAGGAACATGAGCTCGGCGCCTGCCGCTTCGATGGCGGCACGCACGGCCGGTGCCTTGTGGCTCGACAGGTTGTCCATGATGACGACGTCGCCTGGCGAGAGTTCGGGCACGAGGACGCGGTTCACGTAGGTGGTGGTCTTCCAGTGCCCGTGCGGCACGCCGGCGCGCAGCCGGTCACCGCGCGGGACTCTTCCATAGCGACGCGCCATATTCGTCGAAGCCCATGTCTCGTCGATGAAGACGAGCTGGTCCGGATCGAGATAGAGCTGCCCCTCGAACCAGTCCTCCCGCCGCTTCAGGATATCGGGACGATCCTGCTCGGTCGCGTGCGCCGTCTTTTTTTGCGTGATCCCGCGACGCTTGAAGAACCGCCATATCGTGCCGATAGCGACGTCGGCACCGTGCTCGCCCAGCAGTGCCTGCAACTCGGCCAGCGTGATATAGGATGTCGCCTCGTACGCATCCACGATCAGGCCAGCATACGCCTCGAACCGCTCCATAATGGACGGGGGTGCCGTCGAATGCACATCTTTGGACCGAGCACGAGCGCGCGCCTGATCGTCTCACAACCTTCGCGGATCAGCGCAAGGGGGTCGACGCTCTATCGGCATTGAACAAGATCCAGCTCATTTCGCGCTTGCCTGTCGCCGCATTGAAGACCTGGATCGGCTGGTCGATATGATTCTGCGGGGCGGAGCGGCCGATCGCCTGAACGCAAAAATGCTGCTCATGGAGCAGCGCAAGCGCGACCTAGAGTGCTTCCTTGCCGAAGCTAACGAGCCGCCGCCGCTTCTCCATCCCGAGATGGCGAACTTCTACCGGCGCCAAGTCCACGAACTGCACGAGGTGCTCCAGCATGGACCGGAAGCGGCAAGGCTGAAGGCGGCAGATATGCTCAGGGCTTTGATCTCGGCGATCGTTCTGACCCCGAACGACAAAGGCCTGCAAATCGACGTGCAGGGGAACCTCGCCGGAATCGTCGCGATCGCCTCAAACGCGAAAGCCCCCGCCCGGATGGACAGGGGCTTTAGAAATTAAAGGTGGTTGCGGGGACAGGATTTGAACCTGTGACCTTCAGGTTATGAGCC
>CAXTPE010000001.1:0-66114 GCA_964245925.1 uncultured Sphingomonadaceae bacterium | reverse complement strand
CGACGTGCCGCTCGTCACGCCCGCGACGATGCGCCGCATGCTCGACCGGCTCCAGGCCGAGGACGCGCCGGCGGTGGTGGTGCTCGGCTTCCGCCCGGCCGATCCGCTCGCCTATGGGCGGGTGATCGCCGATGCCGACGGCCGCATCGCCAGGATGGTCGAGTACAAGGACGCCACGCCCGGGGAGCGCGCCGTCACGCTCTGCAACTCCGGGCTGATGGCGGCGCGCGCGGACACGCTGTGGCCGCTGCTGGCGCAGGTCGGCAACGCCAATGCGGCGGGCGAATATTATCTGCCGGACGTGGTGATGCTGGCGGCGGCGGCGGGCGGCGCCTCGGCGGTGATCGAGGCGGCGCCCTGGGAGGTGGCCGGCATCAACAGCCGCGCCGAGCTCGCCCAGGTCGAGGCCGGCTGGCAGGCGCGGCGGCGGCTGGCGGCAATGGCGGCGGGCGCCACGCTGACCGCGCCGGAGACGGTGTGGTTCGCGCACGACACCGTGATCGGGCGGGACGTGACGATCGAGCAGAACGTGGTGTTCGGCCCCGGCGCGCGGATCGCCGACGGCGCCGCGATCCGGGCGTTCAGCCATGTCGAGGGCGCGGTGGTGGAGGAGGGCGCCGTCGTCGGCCCGTTCGCGCGGCTGCGGCCGGGCGCGCATGTCGGCCGACAGGCGCATGTCGGCAATTTCGTCGAGCTGAAGCAGGCGCGGCTGGGCGCGGGCGCCAAGGCCAATCATCTGAGCTATATCGGCGACGCCGAGATCGGCGCGGGCGCCAACATCGGCGCCGGCACGATCACCTGCAATTACGACGGCTTCCTCAAGCACCGCACCGTGATCGGGGAGGGCGCCTTCATCGGATCGAACAGCGCGCTGGTCGCCCCGGTGACGATCGGCGCGGGCGCGATCGTCGCGGCGGGCGCGGTGGTGACGCGCGACGTCGCGGCCGACGCGCTCGCGATCGTGCGGCCGCCGCAGGAGGAGAAGCCCGGCTGGGCGGCGCGGTTCAGGGAGCGGATGCGGGCGCGCAAGGCGGGCTGACGGACACCCGCGCTGAGTCCGGCGCCTCGAATGATTGCCCCGGATTATATTCGCCGCAACCACTCGGCCATATTCGCGTTGGCGGTGCGTCATGAGGAGACTGACATGAAGAACAAGCTGGCGATCGCCGCGCTGATGGCACTGGTATCGAGCCCGATGATCCTGCCCGCCCCCGCGCTGGCGGCCAATCATTACCGGAAGCATTACCGGAACGGCCGGGTCTACCACGGCAACGACCGCTACTATCGCCGTCATTGCGGCGGCGGCAACGGCGCGGTCGGCACCATCGCCGGTGGCGCGGGCGGCGCCGTGCTCGGCAATGTGCTGGGCGGCGGAACGCTCGGGACGGTGGCCGGCGGCGTCGGCGGCGCGCTCGTCGGGCGGCATTTCGACAAGCAGAACACGCGGCACCGTCGCGGCTGCTGACGGCGCGCTCCCGGGCGCGGAGCGGACTCAGGGGCGCGGCGCGGGAACGGTCCCGCGATCGATGAACCAGCCATGGTTCTCCTCGATCGCGGACCGGACCGGCCGCCCGTCCCGGTCGCGTGAGGGATGGAAGCGGAAGCGCTGCTCGATCAGCCGGCACGTCAGCCGGTCGAGCTCGGCGCTTCCGCTCGACCGCGTCACCATGCAGTCGCTGACGCTGCCGTCGACCTCGACGCTGTAGTGCACCGAGACCGTCCCGGCGATGCCGGCGGCGACCAGGTCGGGCGGCAGGTCGGATGGTTTCAGCCTGCCGCCGGTCTGCCGCGGCGACCCGTCGCCGTCGCCGTCGCCGTCATCGCCGCCGCCCGTGCCGTCGCCCTCGCCGCCGGCGCCTTCGCCGGGGCCGGGCAGATCGGATGCGCCGGTGGCGGCCCCGCTCCCGATGCCGGGCGTCATGGCCGCGATCATGGGTGTCGGTGGCGGTATCGGTACTGGCGGAGCGACGATATCGGTCGCCTTGTCGCGGAGGTTGCGCGGCGACGCACGGCCGGAGGCTTTCCTCGGCCGCGGCCGCTCGACCGGCGGTTTCGGCCGCGTCGGCGGCGGTGGTGGCCGAAGCTCGACGAGCGTCAGCGACTGCTCGCGCCGGGCCTGCATCCGCGCGCTCAGCCCGATCAGCAGCAGACCGCCGAACAGCGCGACGACGATCCCCGCGCCGAGCGCGCCGAGCAGCCTGTCCTGGATGCGTGTCTGCATGGCCGCTCAACGCGCCAGCCGGATGTCCGGTTCTCGGTACATCCGGTTATCCGACATCCGCCGTTCATCGCCCGGGAAGGCGGCCGGCGCTAGGAGGAGGCGGCGGCGCGCGCTAGGGCGGGGCGCGGACCCAGGGGAGTGGCGGCCAGCATGTGCGGGATCATCGGCATCGTCGGCGCGCGACCCGTCGCGGAGCGGCTGCTCGCCGGGCTGCGGCGGCTGGAGTATCGCGGCTACGACAGCGCCGGCATCGCCACCGATCATGATGGCGGGATCGAACGGCGGCGCGCGGCCGGCAAGCTCGACAATCTCGCGCGCGTGCTGGCCGAGCAGCCGCTCGCGGGCCTCACCGGCATCGCCCACACCCGCTGGGCGACCCACGGCGCCCCCACCGAGGACAATGCCCATCCGCACGCCACGCGGGAGGTGGCGGTCGTCCACAACGGCATCATCGAGAATTTCAGGCCGCTGCGCGACGAGCTGATCGCGCGCGGCCGGACGTTCACCAGCCAGACCGATACCGAGGTCGTCGCGCACCTGATCTCCGAGCAGGTCGAGGCGGGCGTCGCGCCGCGGGCGGCGGTCGCCGCGACGCTCAAGCGGCTGCGCGGCGCGTTCGCGCTCGCCATCCTGTTCCGTTCGCATCCCGACATGCTGATCGGCGCCAGGCTCGGCTCGCCGCTGGTGGTGGGCCATGGGCCGGAGGGCGCGGGCGGCGAGACCTATCTCGGCTCGGACGCGCTGGCGCTCGCGCCCTGGACGCAGCGCATCGCCTATCTGGAGGAGGGCGACTGGGTGGTCGTCACCCGCGACGGCGCCACGGTCTTCGACCGCGACGACCGGCCGGTCGAGCGGCCGATCGTGATGTCCGGCGCGACCGATGTCGCCATCTCCAAGGGCAATCACCGCCACTTCATGCTCAAGGAGATCTACGAGCAGCCCATCGTCGTCGCCCAGACGCTGCGCGCCTATGTCCGCCGCTTCGAGGGCGAGGTGGCGCTGCCGACCGAGGGCTTCGATCTCGCCGCCGTGAAGCGGGTCACCATCGTGGCGTGCGGGACGAGCTATTATGCCGGCATGGTCGCCAAATACTGGTTCGAGCAGTTCGCCCGCGTGGCGGTCGACATCGATGTCGCGAGCGAGTTCCGCTATCGCTCGCCCGTGCTGGAGGAGGGCGGCCTCGCGCTCTTCATCTCGCAATCGGGCGAGACGGCGGACACGCTCGCCGCGCTCCGCCACGCGCGCGCCAACGGCCAGACCATCGCCGTGGTGGTCAACGTGCCGACCTCGACGATGGCGCGCGAGGCGGACCTGCTGCTCGCCACCCACGCCGGGCCGGAGATCGGCGTCGCCTCGACCAAGGCGTTCACCTGCCAGCTCGCGGTGCTCGCCGCCTTCGCCGCCAATCTCGCGCGCGCCAAGGGGCGGCTGACCCGCGACGAGGAGCGCGCGATCGTCCGCCATCTGTCCGAGGCGCCGGCCGCCTTGAACGGCGCGCTCGCCCATGACGAGGCGATCCAGGAGATGGCCGGCGTGATCGCGGCGGCGCGCGACGTGCTCTATCTCGGGCGCGGGCCCGATTATCCGCTGGCGCTGGAGGGCGCGCTGAAATTGAAGGAGATCAGCTACATCCACGCCGAGGGCTATGCCGCCGGCGAGATGAAGCACGGCCCGATCGCGCTGATCGACGAGAATGTGCCGGTGATCGTGATCGCGCCGTCCGGGCCATTGTTCGAGAAGACCGTCTCCAACATGCAGGAGGTGCAGGCGCGCGGCGGCAAGGTGGTGCTGATCTCGGACTATGACGGCATCCAGGCGGCCGGCGAGGGCTGCATCGCCACCATCACCATGCCCAGGGTCCATCCGCTGATCGCGCCGCTCGTCTATGCGGTGCCGGTGCAGCTGCTGGCCTATCATGTCGCGGTGGCGAAGGGCACCGACGTCGACCAGCCGCGCAACCTCGCCAAATCGGTGACGGTGGAATAGCTCGGGAAACGGGTTCCTAGAACTCGAAGCCGAACGACGCCCCGATCACCCGCGGTTCCCGCGCCGCCGCGAACGACCATAATGTCGGGAAGGCGGCCACGTTGAACCCCGTGGCCGGGCCGCGATCGTCGAGCAGGTTGCGCCCGAACACCGCGAAGCGCGCCTTGGCGCCGCGATCGTCCATCGCGAAGGTGACCGCGACGCTGGCGTCGACGAGGTTCTGCCTGTCCGAACGCAGCCGCGGATCGTTGCGCTGGACGACGATCGTCCCCGCCGCCGGGATCGGCGTGGCCGGATCGGCGGCGATCTGCTGATCGTAGCGCGTGACGTAGCGATAGCCGGCGTTCAGCACCAGATCGGCTTTCTCCGACAGCGGCACCTTGTAATCGACGTTGAACGACGCGGTCAGCTTGGGAGCGTAGATCAGATCGACCTTCGAGAAGTCGAACGTGCGCAACACGCCGAAGACCGGCTGGTCGACCACGAAGCCATGGAAGCGCGCGTCCGTATAGCCCGCCGTCCCGCTGAGCGTCAGCCGCTGGATCGGCCGCGCGGTCAGCTCCGCCTCGATGCCCTTGATGTGCGCGCCGGCCGCGTTGGTGACGATCGTCTCCTCGCCCTGGCTCGCCGCGACCGTCACCGTCGTGCTCTGCTGGATGTTCTTGTAATCCGTATAATAGGCGGCGACGTTGAACGAGACCGCCCGATCGAGGAATTCGCTCTTGAAGCCGACCTCGTAGGAGTCGACCGATTCCGGATCATATGGCGTCGTCGCCGAGACATAGGTCGCGGCGCGGCCGTTGAACCCGCCCGAGCGATAGCCGCGCGACCAGCTTGCGTAGACCATGACATCGGTGTTCGGACGATAATCCAGGGTCACGCGGGGCGTGAACCTGCTCCACGAATCCTTCGCACGGGCGCCAACCTCGCCGTTCGGGCCGATCAGGAGCGGGCTGATCTGCTTCTTCCTGTCATGCGTGAAGCGGCCGCCGCCCGACAGGCGCAGCTTGGGAAGGAATTCCCAGTTCAGATCGACGAACGCCGCCTCCGACCGCGAGCGGCCCTTCGTATCCTGCAATCCGGCGAAGGCGCCGAAGAAATTCGTCGCCTGAAGCGCGCGGTAGCGGCTGTCGAAGAAGTACACGCCCGCGACATAGTCGAACTTCGGGAAGAGATTGCCGCTTGCCCGCAGCTCCTCGCTGAACTGGCGATAGGTCTGGGCCCGATCGACGTCATACAGCCCCGCGGTGGCATAATTCTGGCGGATGTCCTCCTTGCTCTCGCGGTAGGATGATACCGACGTCAGCTTGACCGGACCGCCGGTCAGATTCATCTCGAGCGTCGCCGCGCGAGCGCGATAACGGCCGAAGCTCGGCGTGTTGCCGGGATAGGCCGTATAGATGTCGGTGGTGCTGTTGCCGCCGCACGCGCCGGGCGCGACGAGCGGGCAGAATATGTCACCCGGGCGGATCAGCGAACCGACGATGGGATCGAAGCTCTGCTTCTGCTCCTCCAGGGTCAGCAGCGCATTGAAGCTGGACGACGGCGTGAGCAGGAACGAGCCGCCGAAATTCTCCTGATTGTCGCCGCCGACATGCTTGCCGCCGCGATTGTCCTTGTAGAAGCCGTCGCTCTCCTGGTGGAACTCGAACAGCTTGGCGGCGAGGAGGCCTTCGATCACGGGCACGTTGAGCGCGCCGCGAAGCCCGATCTGGCCGTAGCTTCCGATGCTCGCCTCGGCCTTGAGGCCCCATTCGCCGGTGGGCCGGGTACGGCGCACGTTGATGACGCCGGCGATCGTGTTGCGGCCGAACAACGTGCCCTGCGGCCCGCGCAGGATCTCGATCGATGCGATGTCGAAGAAGTCGAGCAGCTGGCCGGTCGACGTCCCGATGTAGACGCCGTCGACGTTGATCCCGACCGCCGGGTCGAAGCTCTTCTCGACATCCGCGAAGGCGATGCCGCGGATGGAGATGTTCGCGGTGGCGGCGCCCGTCGCCTGGCGGGTGATGAGGACGCCGGGTGCCGCGCCCTGGAGCTCGGTGATGTTGAAGGAGGCCTTGGATGCCAGGATCGACGGCGAGATGGCGCTCACGGCGACCGGCGTGGTCTGGATGGACTCGTTTCGACGGCGGGCGGTGACGGTGATCTCCTGGATCCGGCCGTCGTCAGCCGGCGCCGCCGGCGCCGCCTCGCCGGCCGCTTCCCCGGCGGTCGGCGGCGATGCCACCTGCCCGCCTGGATCGGCCGCCGTCGCGGCGGGCTGGGCGTGCGCGGCGCCCGCCATGGCCACCATGCCTCCACCGATCGCAAAGCCGATCGCACGACCCGAAAACCACGTCATCCCTGTCCTCCCCGATCCGATCTTCGCGCGTCGGCCGGCGAGGAGAACGATGAAGCGCGCCCTCGCGTCAATCGCGGATCGGCACGCCTGCCCGCGCGACCAAGCAATGGTTCCTTCCCGGCCAAGCGGCGCCACATCCGGCAGCATAGACTGGCCGCTCGCAATGGTTCGAAGCGGCACGAACCATTGCCTTGTCGTCTGCGAGGGAGCGAGGGAATGGCTGAAGCCGCGATGGTTGGTGCGCCGCGCCTGTCGGGCGACAAGGTCGTCGAGGCGATCGGGCGGCTCGGCATCACCCATGTGATCTACCTCGCCGACTTCATGCAGGGGTTCATCCTCCAGGGCCTGCTGACGACCTACCCCGGCATCACGCTGATAATGATCTGCCGGGAAGGAGAGGCCATTCCGATCGCGGCGGGTCTCTGGATGGCGGGCAAGAAGCCGCTCATCATGCATCAGAACGCGGGACTTCTGGAAACCGGCGACGCGATAACGTCCGTCGGCATCGATCTCAGCATCCCGGTCCTGATGATGATCGGTTACCGTGGCTATCGCAGTTCGCGCTCCACCCTGATGACCGACCCGCCGGGGCGATATGTCGAGCCGCTGCTGCGGGCGCTCGACGTGCCGTACGAGATCCTCGAGGTCGACGAGGACATCGTCAAGCTCGAGGCAATGGACAGGCTGGCCCAGCAGGCAAAAAGGCCGACCGCCGCTCTGATAGCATGGGATGCGACATGGTGATGGCCGAAGCTATGCGGAACTCCGCGCCGATGAAGACGCGCGAGGCGCAGCGGGCGATCTCGCGGCATCGGCAAGACGCCATCGTCGTCGGCACGATGAGCGCGCATTTCGAATGGCCCTTCGTGACGACCAGGCCCGAGCTCGACTTCATGATAAGCGTGATGAGCAAGGCATCGTCGCTGGCGCTCGGGCTCGCGCTCGGCAAGCCGGACAGGACGGTCATCCTCATCGACGGCGATGGGAGCCTGTTGATGAGCCTGGGCAATCTCGTCACGATCGTCGGGACCGGCGCGGCCAACATGCGGTACTTCGTGCTCGACAACCGCTGCTACCGCTGCTGCCCGCCAGGCGAATACATGCCGAACTCCGGCAACACGGACTATGCGGCGATCGCGAAAGGATCCGGCTTCCCGCAGGTATATACCTGCGAGAGCGAGGACGAGCTCGACAGCGCCATGCCCGGGATCATGAGCGGACCCGGCCCGGTATTCGTCTGGCTGAAATGCGAGCTCGAGTCCGGGCTGCCGAGCGGCACCAGCGAGGACTTCACCTCCAAGTACATCGAACCCCGGCTGATAATGGACCAGTTCGTCGAGACGCTGAAGTCGGTCTAGCACGCTGAAGTCGATCGCCGGCAGGGCAGGGATCCGCCGGTCCGCGAGATGGGGAGTTCGGGCTCCCGTTCGTCCATGCATCAGGAACCTGGGCCATGATCGCAGATGCCGAAGCCATCGCATTCTGCGCGGACCCGGTCGGTTATTATGGCCGCTCGACGACGACACTGCAATCGAGGCCGCGGGCGGAATATGACGCGCTTCAACTGGCGGGTGCGAGGCATCGGTTCAGGCAGTTGCGGAACGCGGTGCCGATGCTGAAGAAGCTTGCCGACACGCAGGCCATCGACGACATCGCCGCGATCGAGGATGTCGCGCCAGTCCTGTTCGATCACACCATGTACAAGTCCTATCCATCCTCATTGATCGAGCGCGGCCGTTTCGATCAGTTGACGAGATGGCTGGACAAGCTCACGGCCCACGACCTGCTGCGGCTTGATGTCAGCAGCTGCAAGAGCGTCGACGACTGGCTCGTCAAGCTCGACACCGATGCCGGCCTGCGGGTCTGTCATACGTCGGGGACATCCGGCAGCTTCTCCTTTCTTCCGCGATCCCGCAAGGAATGGCGGAAGTGGATCGAGACCTATCCCGTCGTCGAGTTCCAGCGGTTCGGCGCACCGGAGCAGGACGCCTTGCGCCCGCCGCTCAACATTCCCGTCATCTATCCCTATTATCGCCACGGCGGCCTGTCGCACGTCGTCGTGCTCGACGCGATCAGAGACGTCATCTGCGGATCGGAGGATCTGCTTCACTGCGCCTATGACGGTCGTCTGAGCGCGGACGTGATGATCCTCGCCGGCCGCCTGAGAGCGGCAAAGGCGAGGGGCATTCATGCCGATCTGAAGATAAGCCCCGACCTTCTGGCCCGACGGGACGAGCTGATGACGGCTCAAGCGGGCATGTCCGATCATATAACCCGTTTCCTGGACGAGATCGGCGATCGGTTCAAAGGCCGGCGCATCTTCATGCAGGCTGCCTCGCCGATGCTGTACCAGATCGCCGAGCGTGGCCTGGAACGGGGGGTGGGAAACCTCTTCGCGCGCGACTCCGTCATCGTCACGGGTGGCGGCGGCAAGGGCATCGTGCTGCCGGACGACTGGCAGGCGACGGTGAAGGCATATTGGGGGATCGAGAACCTCAATCTTGGCTACGGGATGTCGGAGGTCTGCTGCAAGTTCCCGATGTGCGAGCACGGGCGCTATCACCTCATGCCCTGGACGGTCGTCTTTCTCCTCGATCCGGAGAGCGGCAAGCCGCTTCCCCGCAAGGGAGAGGTGACGGGCCGATACGCCTGCCTCGATCTGCTCCCGGATACCTATTGGGGCGGCTTCATATCCGGCGACGAGGTCACGATCGATTGGGACACGCCCTGCGACTGCGGCAGAACGACTCCGCACATGAGCAGCAGGATCCAGCGCTACAGCGAGAAGACCGGCGAAGAGGACAAGCTGAACTGTGCCGCCGCGCCCGAGGCCTATGAAGAAGCGATGGAATTCCTCGGCGATTTCTCGATCTGATCGACAGCAGAGGAAGCCGGGACGATGAAGGACTATGTCAGTGGAGCCGTGATCCGGGGATCACGCGTCGATGCCGACCTGGTGGAATTCGGCGGCCGCGGGCTCGGCATATCGTTCCTGTCGCCGGACCCTCATCGACTGATCGGCGCGCTGCCGCTCGGCGACCCGGCCAAGATGTCCGACCTCCATCGGCTCGGCTTCAGCGACATCCTCGACTATCTGGAGGAGCTCGGATCGCATCTGACGCTCGAGACGAACCGCTACATGCAGGAGGCTCTGGAAGCGTCATGCATCACGGCGGGGCAGACGCCGCCGCTGCTGCGATCCGCCTATCGCAACATGCCGCAGCTCTTTCGCCGCGAGTTCGTCACCGAGCTGGCGGAAACCTGCATCGGCATTCCCTATCTCGAAGGCTGGGTGACCTCGACGCTGCTCGACGAGCGCGAAATCGCCATCCGCGCCTTCGGTGCCCGGACCTTGCACATCATCGCCGGCAACTCGCCGTTCGTGGCGGGGCTTACCGTGTTGAGAAACGCGATAACCCGCAGCGACGCGATCATCAAGAGCCCGTCCAACGATCCCTTCACCGCGCTCGGCATCGCCAAGACGATGATCGACATGGCACCCGACCACCCGATCACGCGGCATCTCAGCGTGGCCTATTGGAAGGGCGGCGACGAGCATTTCGAGAAGCAACTGTATCAACCCTATAATATCGAGAAGATCTGCGCATGGGGCGGGCTGGCGTCGGTCAAGCACGTTACCAAGTATATCCAGCCGGGGCTTGAACTTATCAGCCTCGATCCCAAGCGGAGCATGAGCATCATCGGCCCGCAGGCGCTGGAGAGCGACGCGGCGCAGCGGGAGGTCGCCAAGCGGCTTGCGACGGATATTGGGGCGTTGAACCAGGAGGGCTGCATCAATGCGCGCGTGGTCTACGTCCTGAGCGGCACCGACGAGGCGGGGGTGTCCGCTCTCAACCGGTTCGGCAGGCATGTCTATGAGGCGCTGCTCGCGTTGCCCGAGGATGTCAGCACGAAGCCGAAGGAGTTCAGGCCGGATCTGCGGTCGGCGATCAGGACCGCCTCGCTCCAGGACGAGTGGTACACCGTCATCGGCGGCGCCGACGACGAGGGCGCGATCATCGTCTCCCAGACGCCGGAGCGCGTGGAGTTCGCGGCGATGCTGGCGAGCCGGGTGGCGAACCTCGTTCCCGTCGATGACATCTCCGATGTTCTCGGCGCCGTCGATGCGTATACGCAGACGGTCGGCATCTATCCGGAGAGCCTCAAGCTCGGCCTTCGCGACATATTGCCGCTCTACGGCGCTCAGCGGCTGACGACGCTCGGCTATGCGGCCCAGGTCGCCCAGGCGGTGCCTCAGGACGCCATCGAGCCGCTGCGAAGAATGTGCAGATGGATCTACGAGGAAAGCTGCGATCCAGCGCGCGTCCTGCCGCTGTGGAGCGGCGGCGAGCCTTTCCTGCCGCCGAAACGCGAGCCGCGACCTTGCCGGTAGATCGTCGGCCGCAAAAGGCGATGACGGCCTGACGATCGCCTCGTGCCGCCCCGCAGCGCGGGCCATCCTCGTTGACAAAGCCGAGGGCATATAGTATAGTCAAACCAAGTAAATAAAGTGCGAATCCATGACTAGCACATAAAATATTGGGCGTCCTTCGGCTACTATATGATATTAAGCACCGACGTTGATAGAGTAATCAAAAAGAAAAATAATAACACAGAGAGGATATGGGAATGTTCAAGCAAAGCGGAAGGCGCGCTGCGAGCCCGGATTGTGGCGCGACGTTCTTCACGACAGTCGACCTGCCGGAGTCCGAGCGGTTCAGCCAATGGATGCGGACGGTCTGTCATGACTTTATCGATCTCAAATGCTTGAGCAATTCGCCGGCCTCGTTCTTCGGAGAGATCAAGGCGACGCAGGTGAAGCAGGTCTGCTTCACGCATCTTCGCACCAGGCAGATTTCCTATGAAAGGACGCCGGCGGGGATCCGCAGAGGCAAGGAGAAGACGCTGGTCATAAACTTTCAGGTCAGCGGCACGTCTTCCATCAGCCAGGATGGCCGCAAGGCCGATCTGATCGCGGGCGATTTCGCGTGCTTCGACACCAGCAGGCCGTATTTCGTGAGCGCAAGCGATGCGAACGAGGTCGTTTCGATCAACATCCCGGCCAATATCTTCACGAACAAGATGGGGCATACCGAGCAGGTCACGGCCCTGGCCGTGCGTGGCAAGACCCAGATCGGCGCGCTGGTATCGAACATGTTCCGGCATGTCGTGACACATATCGACTCGGTACGGTCGACGACGGCGGAGCGTCTTGCAACGACGTCGATCGACCTGGTGATCGCCGCGTTGAGCGACATGCTGGAGCAGCAGCCGCTACATTCCGGCTCAGGTCGTACGTTGCTGCTGTATCGTGCCAAGACCATGATCGACGATCATCTGAGCGACCCGAGCCTCACCATCGAACGCATAGCGCGCGACCTCGGTATCTCGCGGCGCTACCTGACGGAGCTCTTCCAGGCGGAAGGTACGTCCGTCTGCAAGTGGATGTGGCAGCGTCGGCTCGAAAAGGCCCGAGCGGCATTGTCGAGCCACCATCTCGCCGGGCAAAGCATCAGCGTGATCGCCTTCGATTGCGGTTTCAGCGACATGTCGCACTTCTGCCACAGGTTTAGGCAAGCCTTTTCCGTCACGCCCACCGAGTTCCGCCGAGCGCACGCGTGGAACATGCTCCAGTAAAGACCAGCGCGTCGCCGACGAGGATCACATCGATATGGAAATCTGCGCGGCGGTCAGCCGATCGGTCGGAAGCGGCTTTTCCATGGAGCAGGTTACGCTGGAGGAGCCGCGCGCGGACGAGGTCGTCGTGCGCATCGCCGGCGTGGGGCTGTGCCATACCGATCTGCTGGCGTGGAACGGGGTGCTGCCCGTCGCGCGACCGGCGGTCTTCGGCCATGAGGGAGCCGGAGTCGTCATGGCGGTGGGAGACGGCGTGACGCGGGTCAGGCCCGGCGACAAGGTCGTGCTGACGTTCGCTTCATGCGGCCGCTGCGCGCAGTGCCGCAACAACGAACCGGCCTATTGCGCTTCGTCCGCGGCGATCAATCTCTGCGGCGGGCGTCCGGATGGCAGCAGCGCGTTGCGATCGGGCGTCGAGCACGTCTCGAGCCACTTCATCGGTCAGTCATCCTTCGCCGACACCGCGATCGCCTATGAGCGGAACACGATCCCGATCGCGGATGACGTGCCGATCGAGCTGATGGGGCCGCTTGGATGCGGCGTTCAGACGGGTGCGGGCGCCGTCATCAACAGCCTGAAATGCGGGTCCGGCAAATCGCTGCTCGTCGCCGGCGGAGGATCGGTCGGATTGAGCGCGGTGTTGGCCGCGGTAGTCCAGGAGTGCGGCACGATCATCGTCGTGGAGCCGCATGGATCGCGGCGGGCGCTCGCGCTCGAACTGGGCGCGACGCACGCGATCGATCCGCGGGCGGCTGATGTCGCATCGGCGATCCGGGACATCGTGCCCGCGGGCGTCGACTATGCGTTCGATACCACCGCGATCCCCGCGGTCCTCGAGACCGTGCTGAGCGTTCTCGGCACGCGGGGAAAGCTGGCGCTCGCCGGCGTACCCACCAGCCCGTCGGCGATGATCGATCTGCCTTTGCTCCCGACGGTGACGATGGGTCAATCGGTCATGGGCGTCGTCGAGGGAGATAGCGACCCGGCGGTCTTCATACCTTATCTCGTATCCCTGTATCGGCAGGGCCGGTTCCCGTTCGATCGCCTGATTACGACCTATCCACTGGCGGACATCAATCGGGCCGTTGCGGATAATCACGACGGCAAGTGCATAAAGGCGGTCCTGCTGCCGGGTGCGTAGCGGGCGGCGATCGTCGGCTCCTGGAGGGTTCTTGCGTCATGAGGCGCTTGCGGGCCGTCCAGCTCAACGCGGACGTTGACAGACTCGGTGGCTCACTCCATCCATCGCTCAAAGCAAAGCATGGGAGAGCGCCAAATGAAGCTGGTCAGCTATCGCTTCCGCGGCGAAACCTTCTTGGGAAAGATCGACGGCGGCCGCATCACGGCGCTTGACGATGTCCTGGATGGCGCGAAGGACATGATCGCGCTTATTTCCGGCTGGGAGCGACTGGCGGGTGCGGTCGCCGCCGCCCGGAGCGCCGATCACGGGCTTGACGAGGTCGAGCTGCTCGCGCCGATCCCCCGCCCCGGCAAGATCTTCGGCCTGGGCATGAATTATGCGGATCACGTCGCCGAGGCGAAAATGGAGATGCCCGGCGATCAGATCTGGTTCACCAAGGCGGTGACGTCGGTGACCGGCCCCTATGCCCCGGTCGAGCTGCCCAAAGCCTCCGCGCTCCTCGATTACGAGGCCGAGCTGGTGTTCGTGATCGGGAAGCGATGCCGCCACGTCTCGCGGGAAGACGCGGCCGGCGTGATCTTCGGCTACTGCGTCGGCAACGACTTCAGCGTTCGCGACTGGCAACTGAAAACGTCGCAATTCGTGCTCGGCAAGTCGTTCGATACCCATGCTCCCTTCGGTCCCTGGATCGTGACGCCCGAGGAGATCGATCCCGCCAACCTGCCGATCCGCACGCTGGTCAACGGCGAGACGCGGCAATCGTCCAACACGAGCAACTTCATCTTCGACCCGGCCGCGCAGATCGCCCATCTCTCGCAGGCGATGACGCTGGAGCCGGGAGACGTGATCTTCACCGGCACGCCCGGCGGCGTGGGCGCGGCGATGACGCCGCCGAGGTTCCTCGTCGCCGGCGACATTGTCCGTGTCGAGATCGATGGCATCGGCGCCATCGAGAACCGGATCGAGGCCGAGACGGCGTGAATCCCCGCAGCCTGACCGACCGGGACGAGCGACAATGGAGCAGGATATGAGCAGCAGCAGCACAAGCCTCGATGGCCGGGCCGTCCTGGTGACCGGAGCGGGCAGCGGCATCGGCCGCAGCGGGGCGGTGATCGCCGCGCGGAACGGCGCGCGCGTGCTCGTCGCCGACATCAACGACGACGGCGGCAACGAAACGGTCGACATCATCCGCAAGGCGGGCGGGGCGGCGGCCTTCGAGCATGTCGACATCTCCTCGGAAGAGGATGTCAAACGCATGATCCGGCGAACGGTCGAGCTTTACGGAAAGCTCGACGGCGCCTTCAACAACGCCGCCGTTCCACAAGTCACCGCGATGATCCATGAGCTCTCGCTCGCGCAATGGCAGCGCAACATCTCGGTCACCCTGACGGGTACGTTCCTGTGCATGAAATATGAGCTGGAGGAGATGTTGAAGCATCGGTCCGGCGCCATCGTCAATACATCGTCGGGCGCGGGACTGCGTGGTTTCAAGCTGGGATCGGAATATACCGCCGCAAAGCATGGCGTCGTGGGTCTCACGCGCACCGCGGCGCTCGAATATTCGGGCCATGGCATTCGCATCAATTCCGTCTCGCCCGGTGGAGTCCGGACGCCGATGCTCGAGGGCGCGATGGCCACCAACCCGGATCTCGAGCCCTACATCGTCTCCACCCACCCGATCGGACGGCTGGCCCACCCCGACGAGATCGGCGAGGCGGCGGCATGGCTCCTGTCCGACGCCGCATCCTTCGTCACGGGCGCCACGCTGCCGGTGGATGGCGGCCATATGGCGTGATCCGCGGCTGAAGTCATCCGCTCCAGGCGACCGTGGCTCCCGGCGTCGCAATCGACGACAGCAGATCCTCCAGCTTCTCGGCCGCGGTCTCCGGCGAAGCCGCTATGCCTTCGAGGAGATAGGAGGTGACGTCCGTCCCTCGCTGCGCGCGCCAGTCTCCACCTGGCTCGGCGTGCGCCTGTCGACGGTGGTCAGCCAGCCCTGGCCGAGCTCGCCGGATATGTGCGGAACGGGATCGGCGGCGAGATCGCGACGAACCACCTCGATGTCGCCGCCATCCCCGACGAGCCGGTCGACGATGGCCCGCGAGATGCGGCGCGAATAGGACGTCGCGTCGTCCTGGACGCTGCTGTCGATATGCAGAAGGGTCTTCAAGAACTGCTCCTTCGATGCGGATCGAGCGCGATCGACCGGGACTATATGGGCTCGGAGCCGAGCGCCTGCTTCACGCTGTCCGCCCTGATCCAGCGATCGATCTGGCCGAGCAGGTGGCGGATCATCACCTCGCCATCCTGCAGATGGACATGGCGCTTGGCCCTCGTCTCCATGCCTTTCTGCACGCGCTCGGTATTGCCGATGTCCTCGAGCAGCACTTCCATGTTGCGGATCGCGTAATATTCCTGCTGGAGCCGCGTATCGAAGTCGGCCGGCGGCTCCATGAAGTATTCTGCCACCCAGCGCGTCGATCTATGGCTCGTGGGCCAGAAATGATGGATGAAGAAGCCGCCGAACGAAACGTCGAGATGGAAGTTCGGGAAGATGATGTTCGCATCCGAGCACCACTCCTTCCGCTTGTCGGGATTGATCGAGGGATGTGACAGCAGCTTGTCGATCTCGCTGGCGCCGGAGGGCGAGATGATGTTGTTGGACGCGCCGTTGCGATAGGCGAAGCGTTCGCCATGCGCATCGTGCGGCGGCGCATATTCGAGGTTCGCGAATGCCGAATAGGCGCCGTGCGGTCCCCATGTGGCGGCGCGGATCGGCCGCGCGAACGGGTTCTCGGCATTGCTGAACGCCGGGCGCAGCGTCTTGTTGTGGATCGAGGGCACATGGTAGGATTCCGCGAACGCGTCGCTGATGACCTTCCAGTTGGCGTCGAGCCGGGCCTCGAACTTCAGGCTGTGGCCGGATCCCGGGAACGGCATGTCCGCGTAGAATTTGCCGAAATCGCCAAGGAACTCGGCCAGAGTGACTTCCGGCTCGGGCTGCATGTTGACGAAGATCCAGCCCTGCCAGACCTCGGTCGCGATCGGGGTGAGGCCGCAGGCCTTCTTGTCGAGGCCGAAGAAGCTGCCTTCGTCCGGCACCGCGAGCAGCTTGCCGTCGCCGCCGAAGGTCCAGCTATGATAGCGGCAGGTGAAGCGCGGCGCGCGCCCCTCCGCATCGTGCACGATGAGGTTCTGGCGATGCGAGCAGATGTTGTGGAAGGCCTGCGCGCGCCCGCTCTTCTGGCGGACGATCAGCACCGAGGCATGGCAGACCTCGAGCTCGCGGACGATGTACGAGCCGGGCTCGGGAATCTGTTCGACCCGGCCCATCGCCAGCCATGCGCGGCCGAAGACGCGCTCGCGCTCAAGCTCGTAATGTTCGGGCGAGATATAGGGCTCGGTCGACAGCGGGCCGGTGCCCAGCCCGAGGGCATGGGTGTAGCTGTCGCGGGGCTGGAGCGGTTCCACCTTGGGGGCCGCGATTTCGATACCCATCAGCGTTGGTCCTTCTCGATCTGGCTCGGGCCGGTCGCGAGGCGCGGTTCAGCCCCAGGGCGCCGGACCGCGAAGAATGCGGATGTTGTGCGGATAGGGCGAGTGCGGATCGCGCGGCGCCCCGATCACCTCGATGGCGACCGCGGCGCTCATGAACGCGAGCATCAGCCGCGCCAGCCGCGCGACATCCTCGGGCATGTCATCAATCGGATGAGCCGAGATCGCCACCATGGCCTCATCCGCCACGGCGCGGACGTCCTCGTAGAACGCCCGGATGTCGCTCATCGAAGTCGTCGCGCGCCGCTCCCACCGCTCGGACAGCGTGGGCACGTCCCACCGATCGAGATAGGGCGTCAGCGCTTCGAAACCTTCGGGAAGCATGTTCGACTTCGATCCTCTCGCGGCGTTCGCCGGCATCAGCCTGCCCGGCGAAACGCCTCTGGCGGGCGACCGCTGTCGCAAAGCTAAGTGTCGCCCCGAAGCTTGTCAACAATCGTGTTGAAAAACGAAAATCCAGTCTCTAGACCTGATCCGGACAAGCGTCGGGGGAGGTTCTGCGGCGATGGCACGGCGCGAGCCGGACGGCACATCGAGCAAGCGGAAGGAACCATGGCCGAAACCGTCTATCAGCTGTTCGCCGAGGCGGCCGCGCGCGCGCCCCGGCGATCCTTCCTGTGCTACCCGCCGACCGAGGGGCGCGGCTACTGCGAGGAAGGGCTGGAGATCAGCTATGCGGACGCGCTCGCGACGGTGCAGGCGCTGGCGGCGCGGTATCGCGCGGCGGGCTATGCGGCCGGTCATCGCGTCGCGCTGGCCGCGGGAAACATGCCGGATCACTTCTGGCACTATCTGGCGCTCAACAGCATCGGCGCGACGGCGACCACGCTCAATCCCGACTATCTGCCGCACGAGATGGCCTATGCGATCGGCTTCCCGGAGTGCGCGCTCGTGGTCGCCGCGCCGCCGTGCGTGGAGCGGGTGCGGCAGGGCGTGGCATCGCTCGACGTGGAGGTGCCGGTGTTGGCGCTCTGCGAACCGGACGGGCCGATCCCGGCGCCCGCCGTCGCGCCGCACGAGCCGCCGGCGACGGATCGCGAGCGGATCGCGCTGATAATCTATACATCCGGCACGACCGGAACGCCGAAGGCCTGCCTGATCTCCAACGCCTCCTGCCTGGCGGCGGCGGCATCCTATACCGGCGCGGGCGGGCCGGTCTCGCATCGCGACGGCGGCGACAGGCTGTACCTGCCGCTGCCGGCCTTCCACATGAACGTCTCGGTCTTCACGTTGACGAGCGTCATCTCGCGGGGCAACTGCCTCATCATGCAGGATCGGTTCCATGCATCGCGCTGGTGGAAGGATCTGGTCGCGGCGAGGGCGACCGGCTTCCACTATCTCGGCATCATCCCGCCGTTGCTCGTGAAGGCGCCCGCGCAGCCCGAGGAACGGCAGCACGAGGTTCGCTACGGTTATGGCGCGGGCATCGAGCCGGCGGTCCGCGACGCGTTCGAGGCGCGGTTCGGGATACCGCTGGTCGAAGCCTGGGGCATGACCGAGACCTCGCGCGCGATCATGAACAGCGACGAGCCGCGCAGCCGGGAGGCGCGTGCGTTCGGACGTCCGCATGCGCCATGGCAGGTCCGGATCGTCGACGAGGAGGATCGTCCGCTGCCGGATGGCGCGCCCGGCGAACTGGTCGTCCGGGCCGCGGGGCCGGACCCGCGGGAGGGCTTCTTCTCGGGGTATCTGAAACAGCCGCAGGAGACGGAGAAGGCGTGGCGCGGCGGCTGGTTCCACACCGGCGACATCTGCCGGCAGTCGGCGGACGGCATGCTCGTCTTCGTCGATCGCCGGAAGAACATCGTCCGGCGCAGCGGCGAGAACATCGCCGCGGCTGAAGTCGAGAACGCGCTGCTGGAGCTGCCGCACGTTCTGGCGGCGGCGATCATCGCGGTGGAGGACGAACTGCACGACGAGGAGGTCATGGCCTGCGTCGTCCTGATCGAGGGCGTCGCCGCGACCCGCGAGACGGCGGCGGCGATCCAGCGCGGCACGCTCGGCCTGGTCAGCGCGGCCAAGCTGCCGGCGTGGATCGCGTTTCGCGACAGCCTGCCGGTGACGGGCACGCAGAAGGTGCAGAAGGGCGCGCTCTTCCCCGAAGGCCTGGATCCCCGCGGGCAGCCCGGCAGCTTCGATCTGCGACGGGAAAAGCGCGACCTGCGCGTCACCGAGCGGATCGCGCCCGAGCGCGCCCATGAGCGAACCGCCGGGTCATGACCGCGCTGATCGTCGGCGCCTATGAACATCCGACCCGGCTCGCCACCGATGCATCGACGCCGATGCTGCACGCGGAGGTCGCCGCCGGGGCGCTCGCCGATGCCGGGCTGACGCTGGCGGATGTCGATGGATATTTCTGCGCCGGCGACGCGCCGGGCGTCGGCCCGCTCTCGATGGTCGAATATCTCGGCCTGCATCCGCGCTTCGTCGATTCGACCGACATCGGCGGCTCGTCGGCGGTCCTGCATGTGCAGAAGGCGGTGCTCGCGATCGATGCGGGGCTCTGCGACGTCGCGCTGATAACGCTCGCCGGCCGGCCCCGCGCCGAGGGCGACACGCCGGGCAGCCAGGTGCAGCTGACGAGCTTCCCGGAGAACGAGTTCGAGCTTCCCTACGGCCCGTTCCTGGCGGCCAGCTACGCGCTCGCGACCAGGCGGCACATGCATGAATATGGCACGACCTCGGAGCAGCTCGCCTGGATCAAGGTCGCCATGTCGCGCCACGCGCAGCATAATCCGCATGCGAGGCTGCGCACGCCGGTGACGGTGGAGGAGGTGCTCGCCTCGCCGATGGTGGCCGATCCGCTGCACAGGCTCGACTGCTGCATCATCAGCGACGGCGGCGGCGGCGTGATCGTCGCGCGCGAGGAGATCGCGCGATCGCTGAAACGGCCGCCGATCCGCGTGTCGGGATCGGGCCACGCGATCGGCTATCAGCGCGGCTTCGAGATGGACATCACGCGCACCGCCGGCATCGCGTCGGGACGCGCGGCGTTCGAGCAGGCGAAGGTCGCGCCCGCCGACATCCAGTATCTCTCGACCTACGACAGCTTCACCGCGACCGTCCTGTTCGCGATCGAGGATCTCGGCTTCTGCGAGAAGGGCGCGGGCGGACGGTTCGTCGCGGACGGCGGGTTGATCTCGGGCGAGGGCCGGCTGCCCGTCAACACCGATGGCGGCGGGTTGTGCAACAATCACCCCGCGCATCGCGGCGGCATCACGAAGGTGATCGAGGCGGTCCGGCAGCTGCGCGGCGAGGCCCATCCCGCGGTTCAGGTGCCCGGCTGCGCGCTGGCGGTGGCGCACGGCACGGGCGGCGCGCTCGGCCAGCGGCACGGCTGCGCGACCGTGGTGCTGGAGCGGGCGGAATGACCGATCGCGAGCGCGGCGATTTCCCCGAAAACAGGGAATATTGGCGGGCGGTGGACGAGGGCCTGCTGCTGATAAAGCGGTGCGGCGATTGCGCGAAGCCGCATCATTACCCGCGGTCCCGCTGCCCGTTCTGCGGCAGCGCCGCGACCGCATGGGAAGCCGCGAGCGGCGTTGGCCGGATCTACTCGTTCACGATCGTCCGCCACGCGTCGCCGCCGTACAGTCCGGCCTATGTGACGCTGGACGAGGGGCCGACCATGTTGTCGACGATGATCGATTGCGATTTCGAAGCGCTGACGATCGGCGCCCGCGTCCGCGTCGTGTTCCGGGAGGGAGCCGATCGCCGCAAGCTGCCGATGTTCACGCTGGACGAGTGATTCAACGCAGACGTTGACAGAAATCGGCGGGGTATGGCATCAGGCGGGTGGTTTGAAACGGTGGCGGCAAGCACCGCGATAAAGGAAAATGGGTGAGTCCGGCGGCCGATAGGGTGCATATATTAGGCGTGGGCATGGTGACGGGCT
Source organism: uncultured Sphingomonadaceae bacterium (assembly GCA_964245925.1). Lineage (GTDB taxonomy): Bacteria > Pseudomonadota > Alphaproteobacteria > Sphingomonadales > Sphingomonadaceae > Solisphingomonas. The sequence goes on along the minus strand of CAXTPE010000001.1, from coordinate 45,335 downwards.
GGGCGGATGCTTCGCTGAGCCTGACGGACCTCATCTTCGCCTCGGTGACGGCGGCGCTGCGGGACAGCGGCGTCGACGTGCGTCGGATCGACTCGGTGGTGCTCGCGGCGCACGATCTCGTCGACGGGCGATCGCTGTCGAGCATGGTGACCGCGCCCGCCGCCGGCGCCTATCTGCGCGACGAGATCCGGCTGGCGTCCGATGGGCTGTCGGCGCTCTCGCTCGCGAGCGCGCGCGTGGAGGCCGGCGAGACGGAGTATTCGATCGTGGCCGGCTGGGGGCGGGCGAGCGAGGGCGACTATGCGCGCACCTCCCGGACCGGCTTCGACCCGGCGTTCGAGCAGCCGTTCGGACCGGATGATTTCACGCCGTCGGCGCTTCGCCTGTCGGCATGGGCCGGGCGCCACGGGTCGCCGGGATCGGCGAGGGCCGCCGCCGCGGCGGAGCGCCGCAGGCGCGCGGCGAGCAACCCGCGGGCGTCCTCGGGCGGGGTGCGCCCGGCGCTCGCCGCGCCGCTCGCCGAGGACGACGCGCCGCTGCTGGCCGACATCGCCGTCGCGGCGATCATCGGCCGCGAGACCGGGCCGGTGCGGATCGCCGGGCTCGGCCATGGCACCGGCTCGCCGCTGATCGGGGCGCGCGATCTCCTCGCGCAGCAGCCGCTGGTCGACGCGGTGGCAGGCGCCGGCGCGCAGGGCGGGTTTACGGCGGCCGACGCCGATGTCGTCTTCCTGGCCGGACCAACGCTCAGCGACGAGGCGCTGGCGATCGAGGCGCTGGGCCTGTCCGGGGCGGGAGCGGGGTTCGCCGCCTATGCGGAGCGGACGTCGATCAATCCTTCGGGCGGCAGCGAGAGCGGCTGGTGCTATCCGACCTGCGGGCTCGTCAACGCGGTCGAGGCGTATCTCCAGCTCACCGGCAGGGCGGGCGGGTGCCAGGTGCCCGGCGGCCCCAACCTCGCGCTTGCGACAGGCGTGTCGCCGGTCGGCGGCCAGCTTGCCTATGCCGCGTTGCTGGAGAAGGTCGCGTGAGCCGCCGCGTCGCCATCGCCGGCGTGGGGCAGACCGTCTACAAGCGGCGGCACGAGAATGTGAACAGCGGCGAGCTCGTCCGCATGGCCGCCCTCCGCGCGCTCGAGGACGCGGGGATCGGCCTCGATGCGATCGGCCTGGTCATCGGCGGTGTCGCGCCCGACGCGCTGGCCGGGCTCAACCATATGGATCTGATGGCGATCGCCCGGCCGGCGATTCCCTATTTCCGCGTCAACACGGGTGGCGCGACCGGATCGTCGGCCATGCTCGCCGCCGCCTCGTGGATCGCGGCGGGCCGCTGCAAGGCGGTTCTCGTCGTGGCGCTGGAGCGGATGGGCCACGCCGCGACCTCGCAGAAGGTGTTCAACTCGATCTTCGATCCGATCTACGAGAAGGACATCTCCGTCACCACGATCAGCATGGTCGCGATGCGCGCGACGATGCTGATGCAGGATCAGGGCTATACGCCGCGGCACTGGGCGGAGCTGACCGCGAAGAACTCGCGCGCCGCGCAACGCAACGACACGATCGAGCGCAAGCGCACCTTCACCGCCGCCGACGTGCTCGCCTCGCCGGTGCTTGCCTGGCCGATCCATCAGCTCGAAGCCTGCCCGATGAGCGAGGGGGCGTGCGCCGTGGTGCTCACCGCCGAGGAGCTCGTCGGGGACCGGAAGGTGGCGTGGGTGCACGGCGCGGCGGGGTTGAGCGACACCTATGCGATGGGCGATCGCATCCATCGCGCCGAAGGATCGCTGATCGAGCTCCACACGCTCGTCGCATCGGCGCGGAAGGCCTATGCGCAAGCCGGGATCACGCGGCCTTGCGAAGAGGTGGATTGCGTCGAGATCCACGCCCCCTTTTCCAGCGGGGAGGCGATGGCCTACACCGCGCTCGGTCTCGTCGGTGACGGCTCGGGTCCGCAGTTCGCGGATCGCCTGATCGCCGCGACCGAGCGGATCGTGGTCAACCCGTCCGGCGGCCCGCAGATGGTCAATCCGGTCAGCGCCGCGGCGCTCGTCCGGATCGCTGAATGCGCGCTCCAGGTGCGCGGCATCGCCGGCGAGCGGCAGGAGGACGGCATCCGTCGCGCGGTCGCCACGGGGCAGGGCGGAGCCACGCAATTCTCGACCTGCGTCGTGCTCGGCGCCGACCGGCCGTGACGCGCCGCCGCTCGATCAGCCGACGGGCAAGGAAAAAGCCAGCCAGAGCATGATGATCTCCGATCGAACCACCGTTCGTCCGAGCGCGGTCGAGGCCTGTCCCGAGCGCCTGCCTTGGCAGGCAGCCGAAGGGGGCGGCACCAGGCGTCGTGTCTCGACTTCGCTCGGCACGAACGGATGGGCTCAAGCTCAAGTCATCCGGGTCTAGAGCGGCCGCGCTGGATTATCGATTTGCCGCGTTTTCCGAGCCAGCGGGTGATTCCCACCTGCTTCGAAAACGCTCTAGAGGAGGTGGGTCGTGGCGGGACGGGTCGAGGGCAAGGTAGCGATACTCACCGGCTCGGCGGGCACCCTCGGCACCGAGACCGCGCGGCTGCTCGCCCGGGAAGGCGCGCGGCTGGTGCTCAACGACATCGCCGGCCGCGTCGAGACGCTGGCCGAGGAAATCCGCGACGGCGGCGGCGAGGCGGTCGCCCATGTCGGCAGCGTCGACGATGCGGACGACGTCGCCGCGATGGTGGCGCTCGCCACGGATCGGTTCGGCGGGCTCGACGTGCTGTGGAACAACGCCGGCCCGGTGAGCAACGATTTCGTCTTCAGGGACTCGCACGTCCTCGACATGACGCTCGATCATTTCCTGGCGACCTTCCGGGGCCATGTCGGCGCCGCGTTCCTGTGCAGCAAGGCGGCGATCCCGGAGATGATCCGGTCCGGCGGGGGCTCGATCATCAACACCTCATCCAGCGCGGCCTTCGCCGGCGATCTGGTGCTGCATGCGTACAGCGTCGCGAAGATGGGGATGATTACGCTCGCGCAGAGCATCGCCACCGCCTACGGGCCGCACAACATCCGCTGCAACGCCATCGCGCCCGGCCTCGTGCCCGGGCGATCGAGCGGCGTGATGTCGGAAGGGGCGATCAGGGTCGTGCAGGAATCGCAGATGCTCGATCGCACCGGCGAGCCGATCGACATCGCCAATGCCGTGCTCTTCCTGGCATCCGACGAATCGCGCTGGTTCACGGGGCAGGTGATGGCGGTCGACGGCGGGCTGACCGGCCATCAGCCGACCCTCGCCACGCGCCGCGGCCTGGCGGCCGGCGGGATGCGGGACGGCAGCCGGGGCTGATCCGGCCGGGCCGAGCGCCCCCGGGCCGTCCGGCCGCCGCTACGCCATCATCACCGGGATGACGCGGCGCCTGGCGATGCGCCAGCCCCGCGCCGTCCTGCGGAAGACATCGTGATATTCGGCCAGCGCCGCGACACCACCCAGCCTGGCCGATCCATCCTCCCGCCGCTCGCCCTGGTAGAAGGCGAGATAGCAGATGCCATGGGCCTCGCCGTCCTCGCCGTCCTCGACCAGCGGTGGCGTGCAGGCGTGGCGGGTCAACTGGTCGCGCGCGCGCTGGTCCATGAAGGCGACGAGATCGGCGCGGCCGGCGAGGCTGACCCCCGGCCGCTCGAACGCGCAATCCTCGGTGAACAATTCGCCCAGCTCCTCGTAGCGATGGTGATCCACCAGCACGGCGAACGCCGCCGTCAGGCGCGCGCAGGCGGCATAGGTCTCGTCGGAACAGTTCATCTGTCGATCCCCTCAATCGGCTGTGGCGTGCATGCGCGAAGGCCGGACGCTCGCGCTGTCCGCGGTGTCGCGGCCGAGGATGGACAGCATCGCGCCCGTCAGCGCCGCCGCCGGATCGGCCACCATCGCCGGCGCGCGATAGGCGACGATATTGTCCGGCCGGACGAGGACCGCGCCGTCCTCGCCGATCTGCTTGAACTCGTCCCACAGGCCCACGGCGTCGGCGTGATCGCAGCCGATGCCGATCCGGATCGCCCGTATCTCGACGCCGGTCGCGGCCGTGGCGCGCTCGGCGGCCTGGGTCCATGCCGCTCCCGAGGAGCCCGTAATCAGCGCGAACCGCTCGCTCGCGCCGGTGACATCATGGCTGCCGAGGCGCTTCGATCCGTGTCCGAGGGGGGCATGCGGCAGGCGGTGCCCGGGCCGCGTGGTCGCCACATAGACGTCGCCCATCGGATCGGCTTCCGGCGCGGCCGTCCCGTCGGCGATGATCGCGCCGCTTTCGTAACAGCCGCCGAGCTCGACGCCGAGCGCGCCATATTCGGTGCGTTGCGTGCCGGTCACCTCGGCGGCGCGGGCGCGCAGCATCCGGCCGTACATGTCGTCGGCCAGATAGGCGGTTATCGCCTGGATGTTCTGCTCCGGCGTGGCGCCGGGCATCAGGCCGAGGCCGAGCTCCACCAGCAGGTGGTTCGTGAAGGTGAAGAACGACCATTCCGCGTTGCGGTGGCTGGCCGGCAGGCGTTCGGCCTCGTAGCTGTCCAGCAACCCGCTCCCGGCCTGGCCCTTGAGCACCGCCGCCAGCTTCCACGACAGGTTGTGCGCGTCGTGGATGGCGGAGTTGAGCCCGAGGCCGGATGTCGGGATGACGCGGTGCGCCGCATCGCCGGCGAGGAACACATTGCCGGCGCGGAAGCGCGGCGCGACCGTCGCCTCGGCCCACCATTCGTTGACCTTGTGGAGCGTGATGTCGAGATCGGGCAGGCGCATGCTCTCGCGGATCGCCGGCACGATGTCGTCCGCGGTGAGGCGGTGCTGCTCGTTCGGATGATAGGCGAAGCTGAACTGCCACTCGCGGCTGTGCCTGCTCCACTCCGGACCGACGGGCACGAACACGCCCCAGCGGAAGCGGCTCTCGGGATGGATGATGTGGGTAATCATGGCATCGCCCGGAACATGGTCCGAGATGTCCGCCGTGATATGCGCGGAGACCAGCACCGCGAGCTTCTCGTGGCCGGCGCGATGGATGTCGAGCGCGGGCCCGACGGTCCGCCCGCCGTCGGCGGCGATCATGAACCTGGCGCGCACCTGATATTCCTCGCCCGACGTCCGGTCGCGGATCGTCGCCAGCACGCCGTCCTCGTCCTGCTCGAACGCGATCACCTCGTGCTGGAAGCGGATCGGACGCGCGCCGCGTTCGGCGGCGACGCGCTGGAGGATCGGCTCCAGCGACAATTGCGGCAGGTGCGTGGCCGGCACCGCCGCGGCGCGTTCGGCGGCCCGCCGGCGCGGCCCGCCGCCGAACGCGTCGAAGCACAGCAGCGTCCGGCGATCAAGCGCGCCGTCGCCGCCCAGGCTGGTGACGTAGCGCACCGTGCAATTGGCGACGGGCATGCTCACGTCGTAGATGGCGCCGTCGATGCCGTGCTGACGGAAGATCTCCATCGTCCGCTGGTTGTAATAATGCGCCTTCGGCAGATCGGACGTGCCGTCCCGCCGCTCGATCACGAGATGGTCGATGCCGAGATCCGACAATATGATCGACGCGGTCAATCCACACGCACCTGCGCCAACGATCAGCACATCGACGTCCAGCATCACCATCCGGGATCCTCTCCAGGCTTCGACGACACGTCAGCGCTGTCGCCTGCATTCCAGTTCCTGCGATCAGCCGGCGAACCGAAGCTGACGCATTCACCTTGCCATGCTATCTCCGATCGATCAACACACGCGTTGACGAACGGGCGGCGCGGCGTTAGATGCCGATCGATCGGGACGAAGGCGGTGGCCGGGCTGCGGGACGCGCTCGACCCACCACCAGGAGACGATGCGCGCGCCGGCTTCGGCGCGACGCGAGAGGAGGGATGATGGGCGATCTGGTCATGGAAGTAAATCCGGCGGGCGGCGACGCCGGCGACAGGTCGTTCTCGCCGACGCAGATGGCGCACTTCGTCGTCTATACCAGCCGCTTCAAGGACATGGTCCCGTTCTACAAGACGGTGTTCAATCTCGTCGCATCGCACGAGGACGACAATGTCGCCTTCCTCACCTATGACGACGAACATCATCGCATCGCGCTCGTGAATATCCCGGATCTGAAGGATCAGGTCGACGGCGCCGCCGGCTTCCATCACGTCGCCTTCACCTATGCCTCGCTCAGGAACCTCTTCGAAACGCACGAGCGCCTGTCGGAGATCGGGATCGGCCCCTATTGGGTGGTGAACCACGGTCCGACCACGTCGATGTATTTCCGCGATCCGGACGGCAACCGCATCGAGATGCAGGTCGACAATTTCGATACCGCCGAGGAGAGCATCGCCTACTGCCGGCTTCCGGAGTTCGCCGAGAACCCGATCGGCGTCGATGCCGATCCGGTCGATCTGCTGCGGCGGCTGCGAGCCGGCACGCCGGAGGCCGAGCTGAAGAAGCGACCGAATATCGGTCCGCGCGGGATGGGGGATTTCCCCCGCGGCTGAGCGGAACGCGGGCGCATCCCCATGCGGGCGGGCCGGTGGAACGATGCGCGCCGCACAGCAGGCGCGAAGAGGATGGAGGGCGTATGTCGATCGAGGCGATTGCGGACGAGTTCTTTGCGGCCATCCCGACGGGCGACCGCGACACGCTCGACCGGCTCTATGCCGACGACGCCGGTGTCTGGCATAATTTCGATGGCGTCACCCAGACCAAGGCCGAAGGGCTCCGGATGCTGGCGCGGTTCGCCGCCGCGGTCGAGAGCAGATATGAGGTCACGCAGCGCTACGTCGTCGGCGATACGCTCATCCAGCGCCACGACATCCATACGCGCGTGCGCGAAACCGGCGCGACGAACGTGATCCGGGTGGCCATCTTCCTGACCATCCGGGACGGCAAGGTCCGCCAGATCCACGAGTATCTCGACAGCTCCCAGGTCGCCCCCGAGGTGTTCGCGGGCGTCGAGCACGCGGCCACGGCCTGACGTGGCTTTCCGGGAGGAGCGCAGATGAGGTTCGACGGCAAGCTCGCTCTCGTCACCGGCGCCGGATCGGGGATCGGCGCGGCGACGGCGCTGCGGCTGGCGAGCGAGGGCGCGAGGCTGATCCTGCTCGACATCAACCGGACGGGCGCGGAGGCGACCGCCGAACGGATCGCCGCGCGGGCGGGAACGGGCAGGACGCTGGTCGAGCAGGCCGACGTCTCCGACTGGCGGTCCATCTCCGCGGCGTTCGCGCGCATCGCCGAGGCCGAGCCCAGGCTCGACATATTGGTGAACAACGCCGGCCTGGGAGCGGTGGGGCAGACGCCGGACCTGCCGCTCGAGGACTGGCGCCGGACGCTGGGCGTCGTGCTCGACGGGCCGTTCCACTGCTGCAAGCTCGGCATCCCGCTGCTGCGCGCCGCGGGCGGTGGAGCGATCGTCAACGTCGCGTCGATCTCGGGACTCTTCGGCGACTACAGCCTCTCCGCCTACAGCGCCGCCAAGGGCGGGGTGATGAACTGGACGCGCACGATCGCGCTCGACCACATCGGCGAGGGCATCCGCGTGAACGCGGTCTGCCCCGGCATGGTCGACACGCCGGTCACCCAGATGCTCCAGGACAATGACGAGCTCTGGACGCGGATCAAGGGCGCGATCCCGGCGCGCCGTGTCGCCCGGCCCGAGGAGATCGCCGCGGTGATCGCGTTCCTGGCCAGCGACGATGCGAGCGCCATGGTCGGTGCAGCGGTCGTCGTGGACAATGGCCTGACCGCAGGGACGGGCAGCCCCAACATCATGGGGTGACGGGGCGATGCGTCGGTGCCGGCGGGTTCCGACATCCGGACGCGAAAGGGAGCGAGCATTGATAAACGTCCGTGACGCGATGCGATCGGCAGCGCATGCCAACAGAAGTCGCCTCGCGGTCGTGAGCGGCGGGCACAGCCTCGGCTTCGGCGAGGCCTGGACGCGAGGATTGCGCTTCGCCAACGCCATGCTCGATCTTGGCCTGAAGCCCGGCGACCGGATCGCGGTGCTCGAGGACAATTGCATCGAATCGTCCGATTTCTTCCTCGGCACGGCGGCCGCCAACCTGGTGCGCGTGCCGCTCTACAAGCGCAACTCGAGCGAATCGCACGCCCAGATGGTGCGGCAGACGGGGTGCCGCGCGCTCGTGGTCGGCGACAAGCACGAGGAGGAGGTGCGGAACATCCGGCACTTAGCGCCGGACCTCGAGCATCTGATCGTGCGCGGCGCCGACTATGAGGACTGGCTCGCGTCGTTCAGCAGCGAGGATCCCGATCCCGCGATCGACCTCGACGATTATTACATCATCCGTCATTCCGGAGGCACGACCGGCACGCCCAAGGGCATGGCCTTCACGCACCGAAGCTGGATGTCGACCGAGCGCGACTGGACCTACCGTCTCGCGCCGATCGAGATGGGCGACGCCTGCACCCATGTCGCGCCGATCTCGCACGGCTCGGGCTATCTGTTCGTGCCGGTCTGGCTGGCCGGCGGCTACAATATCCTCGAGCCGAAGTTCGAGGCGCAGCGGTTCCTGAACCTGCTCTCGGAACATGGCGGCTACGCCTTCGCGGTGCCGACGATCATCAGCGACATCGTCGCCCATTGCCAGACCCACCCGAAACCGGAGCTGTCGAAACTGAAGGCGATCGCCATCGCCGGCGCGCCGATGCGCGAGCAGACCGCGCGCGGCGCCCACGACATCTTCGGCGATCGCATGCATCAGTTCTTCGGCCAGACCGAGGCCGTCCCGGCGACCTGGATGACGGCGCGGGAGTGGTTCGGCGATGTTCCAGGTTCCAATCCGATGCGCTCGGTCGGCCGGATCATGCCGTTCGCGCGGGTCGAGATCCGCGACGACGAGAACAACAGCCTGCCGCGCGGGCGGCAGGGCGAGATCGCGATCCAGGTCGACGGGCAGATGGAGGGCATCTGGGGCGAACCCGAGATGACGGCGCGCCGGCTGGTCGACGGCTGGGTGCTCAGCGGCGATGTCGGCTATGTCGACGACAACAACTACCTCTATCTCGTCGATCGCAAGGACGACATGATAATATCCGGCGGCTTCAACATCTGGCCGGCGGAGCTGGAGATCGCGATCGCCTCGCATCCGGGCGTCCGCGAGGTCGCGGTGGTGGCCGCGCCGCACGAGCGCTGGGGGGAGACCCCGGTCGCGATCGTCGTCGTCCACGAGGGCCAGACGATCGACGAGCAGGACATCGTCGAGCTGTGCGCCGCCAAGCTGGGCGGTTACAAAAAGCCCTCCCGGGTCATCGTGCAGACCGAGCCCTTGCCGCGCACGCCGGTCGGCAAGATCCCGCGCAAGCAGTTGCGCGAGCGTTTCTGGGAAGTGGCGGCCGATCGCATCGGCGGCGCATAGCGAGAGCCGGAGCGGTGCGCATCGACGGGATAGCCGCGATCGTTACCGGCGGCGCGTCCGGCCTGGGTGCCGGCACCGCGAGGATGCTCGCCGAAGCCGGCGCCGGGGTGGCGGTGCTCGACAGGGACGAGGCCGAAGGAGAGGCGGTCGCCGCCGCCATCGGGGGCGTCTTCGCGCGCACCGACGTGACCAGCGAGAGCGAGGTGGAAGCGGCGCTGGCGCTGGCCGAGGCGGCGCATGGACCCGCCCGGATATTGGTGAACTGCGCGGGGATCGCGCCCGCGATGAAGGCGGTCGGGCGCGACGGCGCGCCGCTCGCCATCGACGCCTATCGCAAGGTGATCGACATCAACCTGATCGGCTCGTTCATCATGCTGTCGCGCTTCGCGGCGCGTGCGCTCGCGATCACCTGCGACGACGAGGAGCGCGCGGTGATCGTCAACACGGCGTCCATCGCCGCGTTCGACGGCCAGATCGGTCACGCCGCCTATGCGGCTTCCAAGGCGGCGATCGTGGGCATGGCGCTGCCGCTCGCCCGCGAGTTCGCGCGATCGCGGATGAGGGTGATGACCGTCGCGCCCGGCCTGTTCGAGACGCCGATCCTGTCCGGCATCGCGGCGGCGGCGGCGGCGGCGGCGCATGTGCAGAACCCGCCGCGCATGGGCGTTCCGGAGGAGTTCGCCCGGCTCGTCCGCGAGATCGTGCTGAATCCGATGCTCAACGGCGAATGCATCAGGCTCGACGGGGCGGTGCGGCTGCCGCCGCGGTAACGGCGCGGGAATACCGGTCTTGACACCGGCGGAAGCCAGGTTCTACCCGATCAACACGCATGTTGACACTATCGCACATGTCGCATGTGTGTACTTGAAGGACCATCGATGATCGACGCCGACGCCGACCCCCTGGACGATCTGCTGAGCGACGAAGCCGTCAACAGCCCGTTCACCTTCTACCGCAAGCTGCGCGAGACGAACCCGGTGCGCTGGAACAAGCGCTGGAACGGCTGGATCGTGACCGGCTACGACGAGGTCACCACGGGCTATCGCGATGCCGAGCGGCTTTCGTCGGATCGCTTTTCCGGCCCGTTCGGCGCCGAGGTCCGCCAGGCGGGCGACACGCGGCTGCTCGATTTCCTGCAGAAGCTCTTCGTGTGGAAGGATCCGCCCTATCACACGCGCATGCGCAGCCTCGTCTTCAAGGCGTTCACGCCGCGCAGCGTCGAGGTCGTGCGCGGGCTGGCGCGCGAGCTGGTTCGCGATCTCGCGCAGAAGCTGCGGGGCAGGGACGAGGTCGATTTCCTGTCCGAGTTCGCCTTCCATCTGCCCGTGGTCGTCATCGCCGAATATCTCGGCGTGCCCAGCGACCAGCGCTACGAGGTGCGCGACTGGTCCGACGATCTCGCCGCCGTCATCTTCGTTCGCGGCAACGACAAGGAGCGCATGAAGCGGGCCGAGAACGCACTGCTCCGCGCGCGCGAGTTCCTGGCCCCGGTGATCGCCGACCGGCGTGCCAATCCCCGCGACGATCTCATCAGCGCGCTCCTGTACACCGAGGACAATGGCGAGCGGCTGACCGAGGAGGAAGTGATCGCGAACATCATCCTGATGGTGTTCGCCGGCCATGAAACGACGATGAACCTGCTCTCCAACGGTATCGTCGCGTTCGATCGGTTTCCCGATCAGTGGCAACGGCTGCGGGCGGACCACTCGCTCCTGCGCCCGGCGACCGAGGAATGCCTGCGCTTCGACGGGCCGATCCGGGGCCTGGGCCGCTGGGCGAAGGAAGATATGCTGCTGGGCGCCCAGCAGATCAGCAGGATGGATCGCGTGTTCCTCTTCCAGCACGCGGCCAATCGCGATCCCGCGGCCTTCGAGAATCCCGACATGCTCGACATCGGCCGGTGGCCCAACAAGCACGCCGCCTTCGGACAGGGCATCCACACCTGTCTCGGCGCGCCGCTCGCCCGGCTCGAGATGCAGGAGGCGCTGGCCTATCTCACCACCGCGTTCGAGCGGATCGAGGTGGTGCAGGAGAAGCTCGAGTACAGCCCGACGATGGTATCGCGCAGCCTGAAGGGCGTGAACGTGAGGTTCCACGATGCCTGAGGGCGCCGATACCCCGCCACGGCGCGCCGAGGTGGATCACACGCTCTGCGTCGGCGTCGGCGAATGTATCCGCATCGCGCCGCATGCGTTCCGCTACAACAAGGAGCGGCTGGCGATCTTCAAGGGCACCGGCCAGGGCTATGACACGCCGCAGCTCCAGGAAGCCGCCGATTGCTGCCCGATGCAGGCCATCCGCCTCCTCGAACCCGGGCAGGATCCGCCCGCTATCCTCCCCCGCGCCGACGGGCTGCCCTGAACGTCGCGCGGATGTCGGCGACGACCGCGTCGGGGTTCTGGAAATGCGCGAAGTGGCCGCCATGCGGGTGCGCGGCGACGTGAACGACATCATAGTGCGAGCCGCGCTGGCCCTCGCGAAATCCCGCGACCAGCTTCGTCAGATCCGTGTCCGCCGGCAGATCTCCCGCCAGGAAGGTGATCCCGGTCGGCGCCTGGATGATCGGTCTCCGGTCGTTCGCCGGCCGCCAGGGATCGAGCGCGGCGTTGGCGTAGAACCGCAGCGATGAGGGCATGCTCCCCGTCGCCCAGAAGAGCGTCGCATTCGTCAGCATCTGGTCTTCGGTCAGCGCCGGGGTGACAGGATCGGGCGAGCCGCTCCACCCGCACCAGCGCTGCAACAGCCAGGCGAGCAGCCCGGCGGGCGAGTCGTGCAGCGCGGCGGCGAGGGTATCGGGCTCGATCATGTGCACCGCGAGATGGCTGGCGTAACGCCGCTCGAAGCCGAGCATCGCCGCCGACGTTGACGACCGGCCGCTGTCGATGCGCCAGGGACGATCGCCGCTGAACATGTCCAGCGCGGGCACCTGGGTGAAGTGAACGGCCTCCAGGAAGCCGCCATATTTGTGCCCGAGCTGCGCCGTGACGAAGGCGCCCCAGTCGGCGCCCGCCGCCCCGTAGCGCTCGAAGCCCAGCACCTCGGTCATCAGCTTGTGCCACAGATCGGCGGTCCGCCAGAAGTTGCCGCCCGCCGGCGCCGCAGGGGTCGAGAAGGCGAAGCCCGGCAAGGACGGCACGATCAGCTCGAACGCGTCGGCGGCATCCCCGCCGTGCGACAGCGGATCGGTCAGCGGCGCGAAGACCCGGCGCATGTCCCAGAATGTCCAGGGCCAGCCATGGCTCAGGACGAGAGGCGTCGCGGCGCGCTCCCTGCCGGCGATGCGCAGGAAGTGGACGACCTGCCCGTCGATCGTTACGCGGAACTGCTCGAAGCTGTTGATCGCGCGTTCGGCGGCGCGCCAGTCGAACGCGTCCGCCCAGCGCGAGGCGAGCGAGCGGAGCAGCGGACCGCCGACGCCGAACCGGCCGTCGACAGTGTCGCATCCTTCGATCCAGCGCGTCCCGCGCAGGCGCCGCCGCAGATCCGACAGCACGGCATCGTCGACGTCGATCCGAAACGCCCGCGGCGGGATGTTCATATCCCGCAGCCTGCAATGCCGGGCGTCCCGCCGCAACACCTATTCAACGCCATCGCCAATCAACATATGTGTTGACCGACGAGCGCGTGATCTGCGAAGTGGCGGCCTGCGACAATCCCCGCGCGACACGATGCGGGGCAGCGGAAAAATGAGGGGATGATTTGATGAAGCTCAAGCATCATCTGCGGCTCGGTATCGGCCCGAGCGCGCTGTTCGTCGTGCTGGCGGGATCTTCGGCGGCGCGATCGCAGGAGCCTGCCGCCGCCGACCAGTCCGTGCCGGCGGTCGTGGCGCCGGCCGCCAACCAGCCGCCGCCGAGCGCGGCGAATGCCGCCGAGCAGTCGGGCGGCCTTCAGGAGATCGTCGTTACCGCGGAGCGGCGCTCCTCCAGCGTGCAGAAGACGCCGATCGCGATCACCGCGCTCGGCGGCGCCGATCTCCAGAAGCACCAGACGTTCGACATCGAGGGCTTCGCGGACAGGATCCCGAACGTCACGTTCGGCAAGAACACCGGCAGCGCGAAGATCTTCATCCGCGGCGTCGGGCTGGACGCGATCACGCCGGGGGCCGATCCACGCGTCGCGATCTATACCGACGGCATCTACCAGCCGCGATCGCAGGCGGCGTTCGTGGGCCTGTATGATCTCGATCGCGTCGAGGTGCTGGCCGGGCCGCAGGGGACGCTCTATGGCCGGAACGCCACCGCCGGCGCGATCAACATCATCTCGCGCGATCCCGGCGCGGCATTCAACGCATTCGCGACGCTCACCGCCGGGAATTACGGCCTCATGCGCGCCGAGGCCGCCGTCGGCGCGCCGCTGACCGAGTCGCTCGGCGCGCGCTTCGCGGTGCAGCGGACGACCCGCCAGGGCTACGGCCACGACATCGATACAGGTCAGGACATCGATGACGAGAATTCGACCGGCCTGCGTGGCAAGGTGAAGTTCGCACCGTCGAGCAGCTTCGATGCGACGCTGGTGGCGGACTATTATGATGCCAGGGATCACTCGTCGGGCCTGCACATCACGGACCTGACGCCCGGCCACGTTCCCACCTCGACGCTGCTCGGCTATCGATATGCTTCAAATCCGCGCGATCTGGCCGGCACCCGTCCGCAAGTTCATCTGAAGACCTATGGCGTCGCGCTGACGGCCAACCTCAAGCTCACCGATTATGCCACCCTGACCTCCGTCACCGGCAAGCGCCGCTTCAAGCAGGACTTGCTCTATGATGCCGATCAGACGACGTTCGACGGTGTTCCTGCCTCCACCCGCGAGAACTCGAAGAGCTTCAGCGAGGAACTGCGAATCGGCGGCCGGATCGGCGTCGTCAACTATCTGGTCGGCGGCTATTATTTCAAGGAAACCGCGTTTGCCGGCATCGATCCGACGATCAGGCTGGGATTGCTCGGCGTGCCGCTCGACATGGGCGGGCTGCTCTATATCCGTGGTCCGCTCTACGGCGGCAACCAGACCACGAAGGCATTCGCGGCGTTCACTCAGGAGACGATCGACATCACCGACAAGCTCGGGATCGATGTCGGCCTGCGCTACAGTCACGAACGCCGGCACATCGACGAGTTCAACGAATTCGACGCGGTCGACATCACCCCGCCGATCGAGAACCCGCTGTACACGCCGAACCCGCTCTATACGCGCTTCCTGACGCAGGGCGTCAGCTACCACTCGATCGATCCCAAGATAACGCTGCACTATCAGCTTACGCCGCGAACGCTTACCTATCTGACATATTCACAGGGCTTCAAGAGCGGCGGCTTCAACGGGGGCTTTCTGCAGGCGCCGTTCGCACCCGAGAGGCTCAAGTCGTATGAGGGTGGCATCAAGACGGAGCTTCTGAACCGGCGCGTCCGCGCGAACATCGCCGCTTTCTATTATGATTACAGCAATCTTCAGGTCAACATCACCGAAGGTCTGAGCCTCATCACCCGTAACGCCGCCAAGGCCGAGCTCTACGGCCTGGAAGGCCAGTTCACGGCGCTGCCGACCGATGATCTGAGGTTGACGCTGAACGTCTCGTATCTTCATTCGAAGTATAAGAGCTATGTGACGCCCAACCCGCTCTTTCCGGACCAGGGAGATCCCGGCGTCACGATCCCCGACAGCAGCAATCCCGGCGGGCCGGGGCTTCCGGCGTTCGATCTGTCCGGCAAGCAGCTCCCATATGCCCCGAAATACAAGCTGGATGGAGAGATCGGATATACGTTCCACGCCAGCTTCGCGGACGTGACGCCTCGCGCGGACGCCACCTGGACATCGCGAACCTATTTCAACCAGTTCAATGAGCCGTGGGCGCAGCAGCGCTCCTATACGAAGGTCGATCTCTTTGTCGACTTCGACAACAAGCGCCTCGGCCTGTCGGCCTCGATCTTCGCCCGCAATCTTGGAAACAAGTATTACAAGACGTCGGGCACGGTGTCGTCGGGCTTTTTGGGTTATCAGGTCGTCGGGGCTCTGGGGGCTCCCCGCACCTATGGCCTGAGCGTTACGAAGCGCTTCTAGTCGGCTGTGGATGATTGCGGGAGCAGGACGGTCGCCGGCATCGCGGCCCGCAAGCGTATGGCAGATGGGAGAGGTGGCATGACGGCGGAGACCCAGGCGATAACCAGGAAGAGCAACGGCGGTACGCGCCGTCATGCTGTCCTTGTTACCGCGGCGGGAGGGCATCAGGGCAAACTGCTGATACCGAAGCTTGTCAGTGCCGGGTTCGTTGTACGCGCGGTCCGGGCGACGGCCGGCAAGGAGGAAGAAGTTCTCAAGCTCGGCGCCAGCGAAGTCATTGTAGCCGACATCAGCGACGTTGCCGCCTATGAGGAGGCGATGACCGACATGGACACGGTCTACCATGTTGGTCCGGGCGCTCATCTACGCGAGTATCAGATGGGCGTCGCGCTCGTCAAAGCAGCCCGTGTCGCCGGCGTGCGGCATGTGGTGCTGAGTTCGGTGCTTCATCCGATCATCGATATTCTGCAACATCGGATCAAACGGGATCTTGAGGAGATGCTGATCGAGTCGGATCTTAACTTCACGATTCTCAAGCCTTGCGATTTCATGATGCCGGAACAATATTCTCTCCCAGCCTTCGCAACCGGCACGTTTCCAGCGTTCTGGTCGCTTGCGAAGCCTCGTCGTGGATCCCTTATCGACCTTGATGACCTCACAGACGTCGCTGCCAAGGTTATCCGTGAGGGCGAGGCTCATTATTTCGCCTCCTACGAGCTTTCAGGGCCCGACAAGCTGACGGCGCGGGATGTCGCCGCCATCCTTTCCCGAGTTTCCGGTCGTGATGTCGTGCCGGTCGAGTGGCGGCCCGAGGACATGCTCGAACATATGTTCGGAGCCGAAGCGGACAGCCCGGAAGCACGGCATCACCTGGCCGTGATCTCGTCCGTATCGAACTGGTACGGGAACCATGATTTCATCGGCAATCCCAATGTCCTCCAGTGGTTGCTGGGAAGGCCGCCGACATGTTTCCAGCAATTCGCGGAAAAAGCCTTTCGGGAGTTTTCCCGGGCCTCGGCGTCGCGCGGACCGTCCGTCCAGCTCGAGACGGAGTCCGAACTCACATGCAATCCGGACTATGGGGAAAAGACATGATCAAGGTTATCGTCGCGGGCAAGCGAAAGGCGGGCATGACCCGTCAGCAACATCATCAGCATGCCATCGAGGTACATGCGGAACTCGTCAAGAGCTGCCCTGCCTTCTGGCAGTACTGTCGTTGCTATGTCCAGAACCACATCACAGGGCAGGTGGACTTTGAAACCGGAGAGATGTTGGACGATGCCAGCTCCCAGTACGACGTATTGTCGGAGTTCTGGTTCGACTCGCTGGCCGACGCTAAGAAATGGTGGTCGAGCGATGACTATTTTCGTATACTCAAACCCGACGAAGAAAAAATCTCCGAGCCTGGCGCGCCCTACCTGATGCTGTTCATGGACGAGCATCTGATCGCCGGAGCCAGCCCACTCATGGGAGCCGATGCGATAAAGCCGGACCCGGAATGACGGCCGCCGTATCTCGGAGCACGGGCTGCCGGATGCGGTGATCGCGCGGCTGCTGAAGAGGTGATGAACCGCCCCGTGATCGTCCTGCGCATCGGCGGGCTGGTGTCGGCTTCAGCGCCGCCAGCCGCTCGGCGCGACGGGACGCGGCGGTCTGCGCCGCGATCTCGATCGGGACTGGCTCGCTATCGCGCGGACGGGTCGGTCGCTCTCGCCCTCGATCGGATGTACTGCCTGATATTCTCGCGCTCCTGGTCCGAGAAGTTGTCGAACTTGGGCATTCCGGCGAGCGCCAGCGCTCCATCGTGGACGATCGCCTTGAAAGCGCCGGCATCGATGATGACCTCGGACGTCCTGAGATCGGGCGCGGACCCTCCGGCGACGACGCCGATACCGTGGCAGTAGGCGCAGGCGCCGGCGAAGAGCGCGGCGCCGCGTCGGTCGGCGGCCGGGTCCGCTCGGTAGCCGCGGTCCTCGATCGCGCGCACGGCCGCCGCCGCCGCCGCCGCCGGGAGCACCGCATTGCCCCCCATCGCAAACGTCAGCACGCGGCGCTGCTGGCTGCGGTACTGCCACCCGTTCGCCGCCGAGATCGCGCCCATCGCACCCGCGCCGCCACCCTGGCCGGCGATCACGGTGACATATTGCCGCCCGCCCGCGCGATAGCTGATCGGCGGGGCGATGACGCCGGTCTGCGCCGGGAAACGCCAGAGGACGCGCCCGCTGTCGGCCGCATAGGCGACGAACAGCCCGTCGGCGCGGCCCTGGAAGACCAGATTGCCGGCGGTCGCCATCACGCCGCCGTTGACGGGGCTCGGCAGCGGCACCTCCCACAGCCGGCGCTGATGGAGCGGATCCCAGGCCTGCAGCGATCCGAGATCGCCCTTCGGCAGGCCGCCGTTGAAATCGATCAGCGGATCGATGCCCGAGTTCATCACGCCGCTCGCCGGCCGCCAGTGCTTCAGGTCGATCAGCTTGTCGCTGTACAATCCCGGCAGCTGCGTGGTCGGGATGAAGACCCGCGCCGTCCTCGGATCATAGGCCATCGGATGCCAGTTGTGCGCGCCCGCCGGACCGGGCCACACCAGCGCGGCGCCGTCCGGATAGCGGGCGGCGGGATTTTCGATCGGGCGGCCGGTCTTCACGTCGATCCCGCTCGCCCAGTTCACCCTGGCGATCGGTCGGGCGGAGATCAGCTTACCGTCGTTCCGGTCGATGACGTAGAAGAAGCCGTTCTTGGGCGCATGCAGCAGCACGCGCCGCGGCGTGCCGTCGATCGGCAGCGTCGCCAGCACCATGTCCATCGCCGAGTTGTAATCCCAGGTCTCGCCGGGATTCGTCTGGTAGTGCCAGAGGTAATGGCCGGTCGAGGCGTCGAGCGCGACGATCG
This sequence comes from uncultured Sphingomonadaceae bacterium, assembly GCA_964245925.1. GTDB lineage: Bacteria > Pseudomonadota > Alphaproteobacteria > Sphingomonadales > Sphingomonadaceae > Solisphingomonas. Next base: position 27,040 of record CAXTPE010000001.1, on the reverse strand, counting down.
CGCAGACGAACAGATTGTCGCCGCCGCCGGGGCTGCGGATCTTCTGGTTCCACGGCCCGCCGTTGCCGGTGCCGATATAGATCCGATCGAGCTCCGGATCATAGGTGATCGCGTTCCATACCGTTCCGCCGCCGCCCTGCTTGTAATATTCTCCCTTCCAGGTGGAGGCGGCGAGGCGCGTGGTCTCGTCGTGATCCTTCGCGGGATCGCCGGGCACGGTATAGAAGCGCCACAGCTCGCGTCCGCTCACGGTATCATAGGCGGTGACATAGCCGCGGATGCGCGCATAGTCGGCGCCGCCATGTCCGATGATGACCCGGCCGTCGAAGACGCGCGGCGCGCCCGTGATGTAGCGGCCGTCCCCGGGCCTCGTCGTCCGCGCGGTCCATACCGGCTTGCCGGTCGCCGCATCGATCGCGATCAGGCGACCGTCCTGCGTTCCCACGAAGAGACGGCCGTCCCACCAGGCGAGGCCGCGAACGCCCCAGCCGGTGCGCAGCGCATCAACGCCGGTCGCGGCGACCCGCGGATCATATTCCCACAGCTCGCGACCCGTCGCGCCGTCGAGCGCCCGCACCACGCTCAGGCCGGTCGCCATGTAGATCGTGCCGTTCACCGCCAGCGGCTGGCTGGCGACGCTGACCGACGGCGGCAGATCATAGGACCATGCGAGCTTCAGGTCGCCGACGTTCGCGTCGGTGATCTGGGCAAGCGGGCTGAAGTGGCTCTCGTCATAGGTGCGGCCATAGGCCGGCCAGTCACCCTCGCCGCCATTGCCCGTCAGCAGGGCATGACCGGCGATCGCCGGACCATTGTCGACGCGACCGGCGCGATCCTGCCGCTCACCGCAGCCGCCGATCGTCGTGACGGCGAGCGCGACGGCGGCGAGCGCGCACGTCCGCCGATACCGGCCGATCGCCGTCACCACGGGATTTCCGTCTGGTGCACCTCGACGACGTAGAAGTTGACGCTGCCGGGCTCGACGAAGTTCTTCTCGTCCGCCATGACCTGCGGACCGATCTGCTGATCGAACAGCGCGTCCATCGAGGCGCGCGCCGCTTCCTCGCTGTCATAGATGGCTTCGGTCACGACGTCGAACGGCGGCTCCTTGGAGGAGTCGCCACGATTGTCACCGACATAGTTGTAGAACGCATGATCGGCGAGGATGAAGTTGCGACGGTGCAGATGGAGCGGCGGCATGATGCGCCGGCACAGCGGGATATGCACATCGTCGTAGTGACGCATGAATTCCGCCGGCGAGATGCCCTGCTTTCGCTTCATGGTGATGACCAGCTTGAACATCCGCGCTCTCCATCATGACCGATCTCACCATCGGCTCCTTGACCGCGGGCGGTGGCGTCTATGTCGGATCGTCTTCGAGCATGTCGCCGATCTGGTGCAAGCGGCGCTCGTTCCGGCCCTGGCGACGCTGTCTAGAAGCGCGGATCAACCCCGTCAACGCGTGTGTTGACTTGATTGCGGCGACGGATCAATGGTGCCGCGCCGGCATGCCGGCGGTTGCATCACGAGCGCCTGTACCGTCACCATCGCGTGCGGTTGCCGGCAGAAGGAGGGAAGGTGTTGAGCGGCGAAACTCTTGCTCCCGAAGACCGCGTCGTGATCCCGGGCGTGTGGGACTTCGAATATCAATATTTCGCCGGCGACACCGCCAGCCGCTTCTTCAACGCGCTGCGCGACGAGGGCGTCATCCTCGGCACCGAATGCCCGCGTTGCAAGCGCGTGCTGGTGCCGGCGCGCTCCTACTGCGATGCCTGCTATGTCGCGACCGAGCGGTGGGTGGACGTCGGCCCGGAAGGCACGCTCGACATCTTCAGCATCGTCGCGACCCAGTTTCCCGGCCTGCCGGCGCCGCCGTTCGTGATGGGCTACATCACGCTGGACGGCGCCGGGACGGCGCTGCTCAATCATGTCTCCGGCGTCGACCTGTCCGACATCGATGCGGCCGCCAACCTGCTGATGCGGCGTCCGCGGGTTCGCGCGACCTTCAAGGATCGCCGCGAGGGCAGGATCACCGACTTTCATTTCGAGACCTTGACGTGACGATCGAATCGCTCTGCCTCGAAGCGCCCGGCGAGGATGCCGACACGCTGATCGCCGATACCGCGCGCGGCGTCTTCGCGGACATCGGCCCGATCGGCAATGACGCGGCACGCGCGGCGGCGGAAAGCACTTCGTGGTTCGCGCATGGCTGGACCACGCTTGCCGAGATCGGCTTCCTCCAGGCGATGCGGAGCGAGGCCGAGGGCGGCGTCGGCCTCGCATCGGCGATGATGATCGCGCGCCTCGCAGGCGCGGCCGCGCTGGCGCTGCCGCTGGTCGAGGCAATGGGCGCCGACTGGCTGCTCGCGAGCGCCGGGCTCGCGCCGGCCGATGCGCCCACGACGTTCGTGCCCGGCATGATCGCCATCGAGAGGTCCGCCGGCGGGGTGCGTGTCTCCGGCGTCGTCGATGCCGTGCCCTGGGCGCGCGCCTGCGATCTTGTCGGCATCGGCATGCTCGACGAGCGGCCGGTGCTGGTCCGCCTGGCGCGGGGCGATTTCTCCTGCATCGAGAACGGCAATCTCGCAGGCGAGCCTCGCGACCGGGTCCGGATCGACATCGTCGTCGACGAGCGCCGGATCGCGGCGCTGCCGGCCGGCTTCGATCCCGCCACGCCGCATCGTCTCGGCGCCGTCCTGCGCGCCGCCCAGCTCGCCGGCGCGGCCGGAGCCGCGGTCGAGATGACCGCCGGCTATGCGCGCGAGCGGAGCCAGTTCGGCAGGACATTGTCGCAATTCCAGGCGGTCCAGCAATTGCTGGCGATCAGCGCCAGCGAGGCGGCGGCGGCCGGCGTCGCCGCCGACATCGCGACGGCATCGCTGGCGCGCGGGCTGGACATGGCGTCGGTCGCGACCGCCAAGATCAGGGCGGGCGAGGCCGCGGGCAAGATCGCGGCGGCGGCGCACCAGATCCATGGCGCGATCGGCTTCACGCGGGAATATGCCCTCCAGCTGCTGACGCGCCGCCTGCTGAGCTGGCGGGACGAATTCGGCACCGAAGCCGAATGGTCGATCGCGCTCGGTCGGGCGCTTGCGAGAAGCAACCGGCCGCTCTGGGCGGCCATAACGGACATCTGGCAATGAACGCGATGACCTTCCCGTTTTTCGCCGAGCAGCCGGATGCCGACGGCTTCCGCCGCGAGGTCCGCGCTTTCCTCGACGAGGCGCTGGCCGATCGTCCGCCGGTCGCCCGCGCGGAGACCTGGACGGGCGCGGACCCCGAGTTCAGCCGCAAGCTGGGCGCGCGCGGCTGGCTCGGCATGACGTGGCCGAAGGAGTATGGCGGTCACGAGCGGAGCGGGCTCGAGCGGCTGATCGTCATCGAGGAGCTGCTCGCCGCGGGCGCGCCGGTCGCGGCGCACTGGATCGCCGACCGGCAGAGCGGCCCGTCGCTGCTGCGCTTCGGGAGCGAACGGCAGCGCCGGGAAATCCTGCCCGCGATCGCGCGCGGGGAATGCTATTTCTGCATCGGCATGAGCGAACCCGATGCCGGTTCCGATCTCGCCGCGGTGCGCACGCGCGCCATCCGGGAGGAGGGCGGCTATCGCATCAACGGGACCAAGCTCTGGACCACCAACGGTCACCTCGCGCACTACATGATCCTGCTTGCCCGCACGGACGATTCCGCGGAAGGCCGGCACGAGGGCTTGAGCCAGTTCCTGATCGAGATGAAGACGCCGGGGATCACGGTCCGGCCGATCCTCGCATCGTCGGGCAAGCACGAGTTCAACGAGGTGCATTTCGACGATGTGCTGGTGTCGGAAGACGCGCTGCTCGGCCGGGAGGGCGATGGCTGGCGCCAGGTCATGAGCGAGCTGGCGCACGAGCGCAGCGGCCCGGAACGGTTCCTGTCGTCCTTCATCCTGATTTCGGAACTTGCGCGCGCGACCGGCTCGAATATCTCCGAGCGCGCGGCCGAGGTTCTCGGCCGGTTCTCGGCCCATGTCGCGGTGCTGCGCGGAATGTCGCGCTCGGTCGCGGGCCAGCTCGCGCGCGGCGACGATGCGTCGCTGCAGGCGGTGATGGTGAAGGATCTCGGCGCGATGCTGGAGCAGGAGATGCCCGAACTCGCGCGCGGCCTTACCGATCCGGCCTTGCGGGACGATCCCGATTTCCAGGCGGTGCTGGGCTATCTGACGCTCAATTCACCCTCCTTCTCGCTGCGCGGTGGCGCGCGCGAGATCCTGCGTGGCATGATCGCGCGCGGCCTCGGTCTTCGCTGAAGCCGATCGTCTCGGAGGGCGGTACAAGCCATGGCTGAATGGGTGTTGCTCGAGAAGGATGGCCCGATCGCCGTCCTCACGCTGAACAATCCCGCGCTGCGGAACCCGATCTCCGACATCGAGATGGTCGACGCGCTGACCGCGGCGCTCGCCGACATCGATCGCGATCAGGCGATCCGCTGCGCGATCCTGGCCGCCGCCGGCAAGACGTTCAGCTCGGGCGGCAATCTCGCCAGGATCGGCAATCCCGGCGAACTGGGTGGCGGCCCGCCGGCGGAGACGCCGGCCGGCTACAAGGCGGGCATACAGCGCATCCCGCTCGCGTTCGACACACTGGAGGTGCCGATCATCGCCGCGGTGCAGGGCGCCGCGATCGGCGCCGGCTGCGATCTGGCCTGCATGTGCGACATCCGCGTCGCTTCGCAGAGCGCGCGGTTCAGCGAGAGCTTCGTGAAGCTGGGCCTCATCCCGGGCGACGGCGGCGCCTGGTTGCTGCCGCGCGTGGTCGGCTTCTCGAAGGCGTCCGAGATGGCGTTCACGGGCGAGCCGATCGATGCGGCCGACGCGCTCGCGTGCGGGCTCGTCTCGCGGGTCGTGCCGGATGCCGAGCTCATGGCCACGGCGCTCGATCTCGCGTGGCGCATCGCCGTCAATCCTCCACATGCGCTCCGCATGGCCAAGCGGCTGCTGCGGCAGGCGCGCCACCAGCGGCTCGACGAGCATCTGGAGTCGGCGGCCGCGTTCCAGGCGCTCGCGCATACCACCGAGGACCATCGCGAGGCGCTGCTCGCGTTCCGGGAGAAGCGCGCGCCCGTCTTCGGTCGCGGATGAGCGTTTCCGACGCGCCGGATCTCGCGCCCTATATCCGTCCGGGCGATACGGTCTTCTGGGGGCAGGGCACCGGCGAGCCGCTGACCCTCTCCAACGCGCTGGTCGATCAGGCGGCGGCGCTCGGGCCACTCGCCGTCTTCGTCGGTGCCTGCTTCGCCGAGACGATCAGGCCCGAGCACGCGGAACATCTCACGATCGGAAGCTACGGGACGCTTGGCACCACGCGGGCGCTTGCCGCGGTTGGCGCGCTGGAGTTGTACCCCATCCACATCTCGCGGATCGGCCGCTCGATCCTCTCGGGCGAGATCCCCTGCGATGTCGCGATGGTGCAGCTGAGTCCGCCCGGACCCAATGGCGAGCATAGCCTCGGGCCGATCAACGACTATATGCGGGCGGCGATCGTGAAGGCGCGGGTCGTGATCGCCGAGGTCAACGCGCAGCTCCCCTGGACCCATGGGCGGACGCTCTCCGACATGGGCGCGATCGCTCTCAAGATCGCGACCGATCGCCGGCCGGCGGAGCTGGCCGCGCGATCGCCATCGACGATCGAGCGGCGGATCGCCGATCATGTGGCGACGATCGTGCCCGATGGCGCGACGCTGCAGGTCGGTATCGGGGGTACGATCGACGCGCTGCTCCGGTGCCTGACGGACCGGCGCGACCTCGGCATCCACTCCGGGACGATCGGCGACTCCGTGCTGGACCTGATCGAGGCGGGTGTGATTACCAACGCCCGCAAGCCGATCGATCGCGGCGTGACCGTCACCGGCTCGCTGTTCGGCACGCTCCGGCTGATGCGCGCGGCGGGCGGGAACCCGCGGTTCCGGGTCGAACCGTTCGAATACACCCATGCCGCGGAAGTTCTGGCGCGAATCCCGAACCTGGTGGCGATCAACTCGGCGATCGAGGTCGACATCACGGGCCAGGTCAACGCCGAGTTCGCCAACGGCCGCTATGTCGGCGCCGTCGGCGGCCAGGTCGATTTCATGCACGCCGCCAACCGGGCGGAGCACGGCTGCTCGATCATCGCGCTGCCTTCCTCCGTCGGCGGCAAGGTGAGCCGCATCCTCGGGAACGTGGCAACCGTCACCTGCGCCCGCTCGGACGTCGACTATATCGTCACCGAGCATGGCATGGCCGATCTCCGCGGGCAGCCCATGCGCCAGCGCATGCGGCGGATGATCGCGATCGCCGATCCGGCGTTCCGAGCGGAACTGGAACGCGAGGCGCACGCGCGGGAGCGGCGAGGCTTCTAGAGTGGGATATGCCGGTGGCGCGGGCGCCGGCCGTCAGTCCGGCGCGGCGCCATGCTTGGTGACGCCGTTCAGGACGATATTCGCGAAAACCCGGCCGATGTCGCTGCCGGAGACGGTCTTTCCCGGCTTGAACCAGCGATGGCTCCAGGAACACATGCCGATGATCGCATTGGCGACCAGCCGCACGCTGTCACCCGCAATATCGAGCGATCCATCATCGATGCCTTGCCGGACGATGGCGCGGACGCCCTCATCGAAGCGGCGCTGAAGCGCCGTCATCTTGCGCTTCCACTCCGTCGTCTCGTCGAGATGGAGCATCGGCTCCTGCACATAGACGAACAGATAGGGGTAGTGGATTTCATAGGAGCCCATCAGGCGCACGATGAGGCTGCGCAGCTTCGCGGCCGACGGCATCTCCTCCGCATACAAGGTCTCGACCATCTCGACGTTGCTGAGGACCGCCTCGGCCACGACCTCCTGGAAGAGCTCTTCCTTGCCGGAAGTATAATAGTAAAGCGACGCTCGATCCTTGCCGAACTCACGCGCTATATCGTCGAGCTTGGCGGCGCGAAGCCCCTTCTTGCTGAAGACACGAGCGGCGGCCTTTATCAATTCTTCGCGTCTGATCCGATATTCGGGTTCATCGGTGATGCGCGCGAGCGCACGACGCTGTGCAATATCACTGCTATCCGCCATCGACCCTTCCGGTTGTGCCCGCGCCGATGATGCAGGGCCGTTCGCCATTGCGCAAGCGCGAAGCGATCGCCGGATCGCAAACCCGCCGGCGTCAGGCCATGCTGCCCTCGAGGCGGGGCGTAGCCGCCGACGCGCGCAGCGGCATGGCTTCGCGCGTCGCGATCAGGCCCTCCAGCGAGGCCTTGATCTCCAATGCGAGGAACCGCGAATTCAGCCGCGCCTCGAGGATGGCGCCGCCCATCAGCCACAGCCCGTCCTGCGGGGTGCGCGTCCACATGTTGCGGATATTGCCGTCATCGTCGAAACCCCAGACCGGACCCAGCCGGTCGGCGACAGCGTGACCGAGCAGGCGGCGAACCATCTCGGTCATGCTCTCGAAGCCGGTTGCCTGCACGACGAGGTCGAGCGGAATGACCCGGCCGTCCTTCATCCTCAGGCCGTCTGCGACGAAACCGTCGATGTCCGAATATTGCACCAGACCGATGCTGCCGTCGATCAGCAGCTCCGCGCAGCCGACATCGATATAATAGCCACCCGCGCCGCGCAGATAGAGCAACTGGAAGCCGGTCTCGTCATGGCCGTTGTGGGTCTGGAACCCGATGGCATTGAGCTTTTCGATCAACTCCCTGTCATACTCGCTGGTCTTCTTCGTGATCCACTTATACGAGTCGATCAGCATCGGGTAGGGGAGCGCCGCGACCATCAGGTCGGTATCCTCGACCGGCGTATCGCCCGAATAGATCGAGTAGCTGATGATGGCGCTGGGCTCGAGGCTGAGGACGCAGGTCGCGCCGCGCTGCATGACGGAGACCGAGTTCGCGCCGCTGACATAGAGATCCTGCGCGATGTCGTGCCCGCTGTTGCCGGTTCCGACGACGATCGCGTTGCGGCCCTTGAAGTCCGTCCCCGCGCGGAACTCGCCCGAGTGCCGGATCTCGCCGGCGAAATCGGAGAGCCCCGGCATGTCTGGCTTCTTCGGCAGGCCGCCCGAGACGCCGGTGGCGATCACCAGATGCGGCACGCGCATCGTGCGGGTGACTCCATCGGGCCGCTTCAGCGTGATCGTCCACTGCTTCCCGGCCTCGTCGAACCGCCCGGATTCCAGCTCTGTCCGGGTCCAGACGTTGAGTTCCATGAACTTGGCATAGGAATCGAGCCAGTCGCCCAGCATGTCCTTGGGCAGCCAGATCGGCCAGGTCTCGGGGAATTCGAGATAGGGGAAGTGGTTCGCGGTCAGCTTGTTGTGCAGCGTGAGATTATTGTAACGATTGCGCCAGACATCGCCGACGCGCTCCGATTTCTCGATGATGAGCGCGTCCACCCCCATCTGGCGCAGCCGCGCGCCGAGGATCAACCCGCCCTGACCGGCGCCGACGATGAGCACCTCGGGGTCGCGATCGGCAAAGGCCATCTCGTGCGCGCGTTGTTGCGCCCAGCTCACGGGACTCTCGATCTTCGAGAAATGCTCGCCCGACGGACGCCTCGCCCCGACCTTCTCCTCGAAGCCGCGCAGTTCCTGCAACGTGGTGAGCAGCAGCCAGGCCCGCGGCTGGGCCGGGGCGCCGCTCCCGTCCGCGTCGGCGTCATATCGCAGCCTGGCGAACCCCGCGCCGGTGCCCACGTCGAGATCGAACTCGAACCAGCCTTCGATGACGTTCCGGCCGGATCGCCGCGCGAAACGCGGCGGCGTTCGCCCGGTCGCGATCCGCAGCGCATGCGCGCCCGCTCCTTCGATCGTTGCCGCGAAGCCTTCGGCGATCTCGTGCCGCCCCGAAAAGGTCGGCCGTTCCCACGAGAAGGAAAGTATGTCGCGCCAGTAGCCGTCTTCGACGAACAGCGAGGCGAACGTCCGGCTGTCGTGCGCTTCGACGGCGGATGCCAGCTCCTTCAGCCAGGCATCGAACAAACCCCGGGCGCCAAGCGATCGCGACATCTGGGCTTCTAGAACGTCGTTGGCCACGCGCTTCCTCTCAATTGCCGCGCGCATGTCGCGGCGACACGCCCCCGGATCGCCCGAAGCATTATGCAAAGGCATCGATCTAGTCAACGTACGCGTTGACAGGGCGTCCGGGTGGCTCGACGCCTGCGGCTATGGCAACTCCCTGAATCCCGCCGGACGAAACGCCCGTTCGGCGCGACCCGGCTGGAAGGAATAGCAGACGCCGCTCATGCCCGAGATGTCGGCGGCGCTCTGCCGGGGCGCCGAAAAGCTTCGGCTGCGGTAGACAAAGGCGCAGCGTCGCATCACGAGCCCGGCTTCGCGCAGATCGGGATCCGCCAGCACCGCGTCGGACCATGTCGAGCGGACCCGCGTGTCATGGCCTTCGAACGGACCCGGCGAGAGCACCACGCCGTCCCTTATCAGCCATTCCATGAACAGGACGCCGTCGCGCTCCAGCGTCGCCACCGCGCCTTCCCGATGCGGATCGAAGCGGATCGAGCAGCGGTAGCGCCGCATGCCGCCACGCGCGATCTGCGCGATCGCCAGCCGGGCGAGATCGAGCAGATGCGTGCATTGCTGCGCCTGATCGACGCTTGCGCCTCTCCCGCCCTCGACCGAGCTTCCCACCAGCGCCGAGAGCCGCGCGATGGCGCCCGGGCAGGTGACCCAGGGAACGCGCACGGCTTCTCCGGTCACCGCCGTCACCCGGCCGCGCGCATGATGCACCACGACGGAAAAATGATGGATATTGTCCGCCACCTCGGCATCGGCCCGGTCGCCCGATGCGCGCAGCATGATCTCCCGCCAGAACGGAACGCTGTCGTCGCGCAGGATCATGACGGTCGCCCTCTCTCCCGCGCCGGCCGTAGGCGCCGGCCGGCCAGCGGGTCAACGGCTGCGTTGACTAAGGCGGTGGTCGGACCCTATCCTCATCGACCGAGAGCGACGAGCGCGCGCTCGCGAACGGGCAGGGAGGAAACAGCAATGGTCCGGCCGATCATCGACGAACGCGCGGTATCGTCGCTGGAAACGGGGATCATCGTTCGCGACATCACGGCGATGCTGCATTTCTACGTCGATCTGCTCGGCTTCGAGCCCTATGGCGAGGTCAGGCTGGACTTCGTGCATGTTCGCGGCTTGCGGATCGGCAACACGATCCTCAAGCTGACCCACTTCTTCGACGCCACCGACGGTCCGCGGGTCGAGGGCTTCGCGCCGGGGCTGCGCTATATCACGCTGCGCGTGACCAATATCGCGGACCTCTATGCCAGCCTGATCGATGCCGGCTTCAAGCCGTGGCTGGTGCTGGAGGACGTGACCACGGCGCGGGGCGTCGGGTACAGGCACGCGGGGGTCATCGATCCCGACGGCAATTTCTTCGAGATGGTCCAGGGCGAGTCCTATTCGCCTCCCGGCCCGAGGTTCCGGGACGCCTGACGGGTTCGCGATCGCCGCGACGCGCCGCGCGATCCGACGATGGAAACGGGCAGCAGGCGTCAACGGAAGACAGGACAATGGAACCGGCAGGCGGCGCGTATAATGTCGAGCTGGAGATCGTCGCCGATGTCGCCGCCGACATCGGCGAGGGGCCGATCTGGCACGACGTCGACGATACGCTGATCTTCGTCGATTCCTCGATCGGCAGGATCTACAGGCTTCATCGACGGACCGGCGTCGTGACGAGCATCGACGTCGGCACGAAGATCGGCGCGGCCATTCCGCGGCGCCGGGGCGGCCTCGTCGTCTCCGCCGGCGACGGTCTGCTGGCGGTCGCCGACGACGGCTCGACCAGGCTGTTGGCCCCGATCGAGCGCGAGCTCGCCGGACACCGGATGAACGACGCCAAATGCGATTCGCGCGGGCGTCTCTGGTCCGGCACCTTCTCGATGGATTTCCGGCGCGGGGCCGGCGGGCTGTACCGCATCGATCCCGATCTGACGTCGACGAAGCTTCTCGACGGCGTGTGGATTTCCAACGGCCTGGGCTGGAGCCCGGACGAGAGCATCTTCTACTACATCGATAGCGGCGCGCGCGGCATCGACGCGTTCGACTACGACATCGCCGCCGGCACGATCTCCAATCGCCGCCGCTTCCTCAGCTTTCCGAAAGCCGCCGGTCTGCCCGACGGCATGGCGGTCGATGCGGAAGGATGTCTGTGGGTCGCGCTGTACCTGGGCGGCGCGGTGCGGCGATTCGCGCCCGACGGTCGCGCGATCGGCGCGATCGACCTGCCGCTCGCGCGGGTCACGAGCTGCAACTTCGGCGGACCGGACCTCGACGAGCTCTACATCACGACAGCCAACCAGCTCATCGACGACGACGGCAGGCCGCACGAGGATCATGCCGGCGCGACATATCGCTGCCGCCCCGGCGTTCGCGGCCTCCCGAGCCATGCATTCGGCGGATGAGGAGCGCGCCGGCGCGGGGCTAGTCGCCGATCGGCAGCGCCGTGCGGTAGACGATCGGCCGGAGCGCGAAGCTCGTCGTGACCTGCGCCACGCCGTCGATCCGGGTCAGCTTGTGGCGCAGGAAATCCTCGAATTCGCTGAGCGATCTCACGAGGATGCGGAGCTGATAGTCGCTCTCGCCAGTCATCAGATAGCATTCCATGACCTCGGAGAAGCCGCCGATGGCCGCTTCGAACGCGGCCAGGTGGCGATCACCCTGCTGGCCCAGCCGGACGCGGACGAAGGCGGTGACGGTCAGGCCGATCTTGTCCGGATCGACCAGCCCGACATAGCGCGTGATGACGCCCGCCTCCTCCAGCAGCCGTACCCGGCGAAGACAGGGGCTCGGCGACAGGCCGATGCGTTCGGCCAAGGCCTGATTGGTCGTGCGGCCGTCCTGCTGAAGCTCCGTGACGATCCGGCGATCATAAGCGTCCAGCATGAAATCTGGCATAGTCCTCTCCCTGGAAGACGACTATCAGCATTATATGCCAAAGTCCAAGATCTGAGAAGCAGGATACGCAAGGACTGCGTTGGCATCCTTCACTATGCTGGGACACACACGCACTCGAGAGACTCCGATGCTGGCAAGCTCACCGATCGAACCGGACCTGATCTCGTCGCTGGAGGCGCTGGATACGCGGCTGCGCTGGCTGTCGTCGTGGACGATCCACAACGCCAACCAGATCCGCGAAAGCCGTGACGGCCTGAAGGTCGGCGGGCACCAGGCGTCCTGCGCGTCGATGACGGCGATCATGGCGGCGCTCTACTTCCATGCGCTGCGGCCGCAGGACAGGGTGGCGGTCAAGCCGCATGCCGGGCCGGTGCTGCACGCCATCCACTATCTGCTCGGCAATCAGGATGTCGACCAGCTCCGGCGTTTTCGCGGCCTCGGCGGCGCGCAGAGCTATCCCTCGCGAACGAAGGACAGCATCCCGGTCGACTTCTCCACCGGCTCGGTGGGGCTGGGAGTCGCGATCACCGCCTTCGCCAGCCTCGTCCAGGATTATCTGATCGCGCACGGCCGCCTCGCCGCGCCGGATGCCGGGCGCATGATCGCGCTCATGGGCGATGCCGAGCTCGACGAGGGCAATATCTACGAATGCCTGATCGAGGGCTACAAGCACGACATCCGCAACTGCTGGTGGATCGTCGACTATAATCGCCAGTCGCTCGACGCGACGACGGCCGACCGGATGTTCGACCGCTTCGACGACATCTTCCGCACCTGCGGGTGGCGGGTGCTGACGCTGAAGCACGGCAAGCTCCAGAAGGAGGCGTTCTCCGGGCCGGGCGGCCAGGCGATCGCGGCGTGGATCGATCTATGTCCGAACGCGGACTATGCGGCGCTCACCTATCAGGGGGGCGCGGCGTGGCGCGCGCGGCTGATCGCCGACATCGGTGACGACGCCGACGCGGCGGCGCTGATCGCGGGCTACGACGACGAGCGGCTGGCGGCGCTGATGACCAACCTCGGCGGGCACTGCATCGAGACGCTGGTCGATGCCTTCGCCCAGGCCGACGACGACCGGCCGACGATGTTCATCGCCTATACCGTGAAGGGCTACGGGCTGCCGTTCGCCGGCCACAAGGACAATCATTCGGGCCTGATGAACCCGCCCCAGATCGAGGCGCTGCGCGCCACGCTCGGCATCGCGCCGGGCGAGGAATGGGAGCCTTATGGCGGGCTCGGCGACAATGCCGCCGCTGCCTTGCGCGCGTTCGTCGACGCGTCGCCGCTGGCGCCGCGCCATGCCGCCCGGACGGCGGCCGCCGTTCCCGTCCCGCCGGTCATCCCGGTGCCCGAGGGCAGGGAGCAGTCCACCCAGGCGGCGTTCGGGCGGATCCTGCTCGAACTCGCCAAATCCGGCGAGCCGATCGCCGACCGGATCGTCACGACCTCGCCGGATGTCACCGTCTCGACGAACCTCGGCGCCTGGGTCAACCAGCGCGGGCTGTTCCGCCGCGCCGAGCTCAAGGACGTGTTCCACGCGGCGAAGATCCCGTCGGCGCAGAAGTGGGCGGGGCACGATGCCGGGCAGCACATCGAGCTCGGCATCGCCGAGAACAACCTGTTCCTGATGCTCGCGGCGCTCGGCCTCGCCGCGCCGATCTTCGGGACGCGGCTGCTGCCGATCGGGACGGTCTATGATCCGTTCATCGCGCGCGGTCTCGATGCGCTCAACTACGCCTGCTACCAGGATTCGCGCTTCCTGCTGGTGGCGACGCCATCGGGCGTGACGCTCGGGCCGGAGGGCGGCGCGCACCAGTCGATCAACTCGCCGCTGATCGGCATGGGCCAGCCGGGGCTGACCTATTTCGAGCCGGCCTTCGTCGACGAGCTGGCGCTGCTCATGCACTGGTCGTTCGAGCATATGCAGGCGGATGCCGGCGGCTCGGTCTATCTGCGGCTGACGACGCGCTCGATCGAGCAGGTCGAGCGGCCGGATGACTCCTGGCGGGCCGATGCTCTCAAGGGCGGCTACTGGCTGAAGCCGCCGGGCGCCGGCACCGACGCCGCGATCGTCTATGCCGGCGCGATCGTGCCCGAGGTGATCGCCGCCTGGGAGAGCCTCGCCGACGACATCCCCGGCCTCGGCCTGCTCGCCGTCACTTCGCCCGATCTGCTGCATCGCGGCTGGAGCGCGCGGCAGGCCGGCCGCTGGAAGGACGGGCCCGCCGCCCCCAGCCACGTCGAGACGTTGCTCGGCGCGCTCGGGTCGCACGCCGGCCTCGTGACGGTGATCGACGGGTCGCCCTCGACGCTATCCTGGCTCGGCTCGGTGCGCGGCATGCGGGTCAGCGCGCTCGGGCTCGATCGTTTCGGCCAGACCGGCGACCTGCCCGACCTGTACCGAACCTACCGGCTCGACGCGGACGCCATCGTCGAGGCCGCCGCCGAACTCTTCCTGGAAGCCTGACCGCGATGGGAAAGGAGATCAGGATGCCGGCGCTGTCGCCGACGATGGAGAAGGGCACCGTGTCCAGGTGGCTCGTCAAGGAAGGAGACGCCGTCAAGTCCGGTGATCTGCTTGCCGAGATCGAGACCGACAAGGCGACCATGGAATATGAGGCGATCGATGACGGCGTCGTCGCCGGCATCCTCGTCCCGGAAGGAACCGACGACGTCGCCGTCGGCACGGTTATCATGCTGCTCGGCGAGGCAGGAGATACGGCGGAGGCGGCCCATCTGCCGGATCGGTCCGAGGACGTGTCCGGCCCGTCCGCCGCGCCCGATCCCACGCCTGCGACGACGGCGCCGGCGACGCGGCCGGAGCCTTCCGTGGTGGCACCGCAACGCCCCGCCGCGAATCGCGTGGCAACCGCGGCCGTCGAGGCGAGCCCGCTCGCGCGGCGGCTGGCCGGGCAGCGCGGCATCGATCTTTCGGCGATCGCCGGCTCCGGCCCCGATGGCCGCATCGTGCGGGCGGATCTCGACGGGCCTCCGCCTGGCGCGGCGCGGTCGGCGGAAACCCCGGCGCCCGATCCGGCGGCGCCCGTTCCCGCCGCCGCGCCGCCCCCCGGCGTGCCCTTCGAGGCGATCAAGCTTTCCAACATGCGCCGGACGATCGCGCTCCGCCTGACAGACGCCAAGCGGACCGTGCCGCACATCTATCTGACCGTCGACATCGGTATCGACGCGCTGCTGAAGCTGCGCGCCGAGCTCAACCGGAGCCTGGACGGGCGCGGCGTGAAGCTCTCGGTCAACGACATGCTGCTGAAGGCGCAGGCGGCCGCGCTGATGGAAGTGCCGTCGTGCAACGTGCAGTTCACCGGCGAGGCGCTGATCCGGTTCAAGCGGTGCGACATCGCGGTGGCGGTGTCGGTCCCGGGCGGGCTGATAACGCCGGTCGTGACGTCGGCCGACGCCAAGTCGCTGTCGGCGATCGCCACCGAGATGAAGGATCTGGCGGCGCGAGCGCGATCCGGCGGGTTGGCGCCGCACGAATATGCCGGCGGCACCGCCAGCCTCTCGAACCTCGGCATGTATGGCATCAAGCAGTTCGAGGCGATCATCAATCCGCCGCAAGCCATGATCCTGGCGATCGGCGCGGGCGAGCAGCGGCCGCACGTCGTCGACGGACAGCTCGGGCTCGCGACGATCATGAGCGCGACCGGGAGCTTCGATCATCGCGCCGTCGACGGCGCGGACGCCGCCGCCTGCATGCAGGCGTTCAAGCGGCTGGTGGAGCACCCGCTCGCCGCGCTCGCCTGAACCCGGCTGGCGCGGCCGAAGCCCGCGGTCGATCGGGTGCCCGGTATCGCCGTGCGCGACATCGGACGTGCCGATTACAGGCTTCCCTCGCCTTCGCGGGCGCTGGAGCAGTTCAGAAAATGGAGCAAAGGCTTGAGCTATCCGGCCATGTTCGACGACGATGGCGAAAGACCCTCGTTTCCATGGTCGGGCGGCCAGAGCAGGATGCGATCGCCGCCGAGGTCATGCGGGCCGTTGGCGAGCGCTCGGAGGCGGTACGACAAGCGAATGATCGCTGGAACGACCCACTGATGCGTCCGACGGGCCAGATTGCCGAACAGATCGAGCACCGGCAGCCGCTTGAACGCACTTTTTCCTTAAGACGGTGAACCGACTGCGCCGGGTGCTTCCGGCGCTCACGTTCGATGCACCGCAGCGCGGAGGGCGCTCGCCGCGCGACGTGCAGCCCGCCCTGCTGGCGGCGGCCTGATCGGTCGGCGGCACTACCCAGCCTGCCGGGGTTTCCTGTGGACATGCTCCGTATACCGCCGTCCGCCCTGCAAGTGGACGGCGGAAGAGCGGGCCGCTCAGCGGCCGCCGGCGGGCCTGAGCGCGCGGCAGCGGTCGATCTCGCAGGCGCCGCCGGAGCGGTCGTGGACGGCGTCGCGATCGGCGCAGATGCGGCGATCGGCGGCGGGCGCGAGGTAGAAGCCCGAATAATAATCCAGCCCCGGGCAGTCCGAGTCGAGCACGGCCCGAACGCGCGCGCCGCCGCGCAGGATGAAATCGACGCTCGCCGGCGCCTCGATCGCGGCGCCGCTCACCGCGTCCATCGCGATGCAGGCCGGACCCCGCGTCTCGCGCCAGCGCGAGACCGGCGGCGGCATCGCGCGGCGCGGCAGCGGCACGCGGACGATCACGCGCTCGGTGACGATCACGCCGCGGATGCCGCCTTTGGACGGCGTGGCGGAGGCGCCGATGCCCGCGGCGGCCAGCACGGCGACGAGCACGACTCCGGTCATCGCCATCGATCCATCGCGGAGCCTAACCCGCCGGCGCTTGAACGCGCGATTAATTGGCTGGCGCCGGGCTTCCGGCTATAGCGCCGCGATGCCGCTCGAGCCCCCCGATCCGCAGTTCCTCGCGCGCCTCGCCGCGCGGCTGGGTCCGCGCGGCTTCACCGCCGATCCCGTGCTGCTCGCGCCGTGGACGACCGACTGGCGCGGGCGAATCCACGGCGCCGCCGCCGCGCTGCTCTCGCCGGCGGATGTCGACGAGGTGGCGTACATCGTCGCCCAGGCGGCGGCGGCGCGGGTCGGCATCGTCGCGCAAGGCGGCAACAGCTCGATGGTGGCCGGCGCGACGCCCGCCGCCGACGGATCGCAGCTCCTGCTCTCGCTCCGGCGGATGAACGCGATCCGGCGCGTCTCGCTGGACGACAACCTCATCGAGGCGGAAGCGGGCGCGATCCTTTCCGACGTCCACGCCGCCGCCGAGGACGCCGGACGGCGCTTCCCGCTCTCGCTCGCCGCCAAGGGCTCGGCGACGGTCGGCGGGCTCGTCTCGACCAACGCCGGCGGCACCCAGGTGCTGCGCTTCGGGACGATGCGCGCGCTGGTGCTCGGGATCGAGGCGGTGCTGCCGGACGGCGGCATCTTCCGGGGGTTGTCGGCGCTTCGCAAGGACAATCGCGGCTATGACCTGCGCCAGCTTCTCGTCGGCGCCGAGGGGACGCTCGGCGTGGTGACGGCCGCCAGCCTGCGGCTCGTGCCGGCGGCGGGGCAGCGCGCGGTCGCCTGGGTGGGGCTGCCCGATCCGGCGAGCGCGCTGGTGCTGCTGCGTCGGCTGGAGGCGGCGACCGGCGAGGCGATCGAGAGCTTCGAGCTGGTTCCCGCCGACGGTCTCGCGCTGGTACTCAAGCACATTCCGGGCACGCGGGCGCCGCTGGAACGGGCGTATGCCTGGAACATCCTGATCGAGGCGACCGCGCCCGCCGCCGCGCCGCCGATCGCCGACACGCTCGGCGCCGGGATCGTCGACGCGATCGAGGCGGGCATCGCCGGCGACGCCACCATCGCCGCCAGCAACGCGCAGGCCGACTCGCTCTGGAAGCTG
The DNA here is from genome assembly GCA_964245925.1 of uncultured Sphingomonadaceae bacterium. GTDB lineage: Bacteria > Pseudomonadota > Alphaproteobacteria > Sphingomonadales > Sphingomonadaceae > Solisphingomonas. The sequence continues at coordinate 9,276 of CAXTPE010000001.1, read as the reverse complement.
CGCGAGGAGATGTCCGAGGCCGAGCGGCTCGACGGCATGGCCGCCAAGCATGACGTCGCCGTGCCGGTGTCCGACATGCCGCGCTTCATGGCGGAGGCGCGATCGGCGGTCGAGGCGCGCTTCCCCGGCGCGCGCGTGCTCGCCTTCGGCCATCTCGGCGATGGCAACGTCCACTTCAACGTGCGCGCGCCGGCCGGCGCCGACGATCGCGCCTGGTTCGCGGAAGAGGCGACGGCGGTGACCGGCCTCGTCCACGAGCTCGTCACCGCGGCCGGCGGCACGCTGTCGGCCGAGCATGGCATCGGCCAGACCAAGCTCGCCGACTTCCTGCGGCTCGCCGATCCGGTGCGGCTCGCGGCGATGCGCGCGATCAAGCGGGCGCTCGATCCGGCCGGCATCATGAATCCCGGCAAGCTGCTCCCGCCGGAGAACCTGCCCGCGGACATGCTTGCGGAGACCGGCGCCGCGGCCTAATCGCGCGCTGCTTCCCGACAGGAGATCGACGATGGCGAGCGCACCGGCCGCGGGCCTCCCGCTGTTCTACACCGGCCTCGAGCCGCTCTCGAGCGTGCAGCATGGCGACTGGAAGGCCCGCATCGTCGACCGCGCGCCGTTCCTCGCCAGGGCGCATGCGATCCCGCTGGCGGCCGAGGAGTTCGTCGTCGCCCAGCGCCACTATCCGATCGTCTTCACCAACGACGCCAACCCCACGCCGATCGCGCTGATGGGGCTGAACGAGGGCGTCAACACCTTCGTCGACGACGAGGGGCGGATGATCGGCGACCCCTATGTGCCCGCCTATGTCCGCCGCTATCCCTTCCTGCTGGCGCGGCTGCGCCCCGATACCGACGAGCTCTCGCTCTGCTTCGATCCGGCGGCGGATGCGATCGGCGCGTTCGAGGACGGCACGCCGCTGTTCGAGGACGGCCAGCCTTCCCGGAACACCCGTCAGATCCTCGAATTCTGCGAGCATTTCGAGAAGGCCGGCCAGGTCACCACCGCGTTCGTGCAGGAGCTGCGCGAGCACAAGCTGCTGATCGACGGCGAGTTCACCATCCAGCCCGCCGACGCCGCCCAGCCCTATGTCTACCGCGGCTTCCAGTTCGTTTCCGAGGAGGCGCTGCGGTCCCTGCGCGGCGACGTCGCCCGCAAGATGATCCAGTCCGGCGCGATGACACTCATCTATGCGCATATGTTCTCGCTGACCCTGGCGCGCGATCTCTTCGCGCGGCAGGTGCGGCAGGGCAAGCAGCCGGCGCTCCAGCTCGTGAACGCCTGAGCGGCGTTCGAGAAAGCGGGATGGCGCGCTTCGGGAGCGGCTCGAACCATTTTCGGAGACGCGTTTTATCCGAGGATCGATCGCCGCTTGAAATGCTGCGGCGGCGAGCTATGTTGGCGTCGGCGTCGGTTCGTGTCCCCCTTTCGCGGGCCGGCGCCGGCGCACTCCGGTGCGCCTCCTCCCTGAACCTTGGCCACCTCGCGCGTATCGTGCGAGGTGGTTTTTTATGGGCGCGCTATTCGGCCGCCAGCGGCGCGTGGTGCGCCAGCGCCTCGTCGGCCAGCGCGCGCGCCAGCTCCGCCACCAGCGTCACGATGGCGGCGAGACCCGGGCCGGGCTCGCGCAGCGCCGCGTCGAGATAGAGCGATCGGTCGAACTCGATCTGGAGCGCGTGGATGCCCAGCGCCGGGGCGGCATGGCGCTCGAGCGTGTAGCCGCCGGCATAGGGCGCGTTGAGCGCCGCACGCAGCCCCGCCGCCGCGATCAGCCGGTGCGCGCGGCCGACCAGCCGGGATGCCGCGCTGCGGCCGTGACGATCGCCGATCACCACCCGCGCCGCGCCGCGCCCGCCCGGCAGCGGCGGCATCGAGTGGCAGTCGATCAGCACCGCGAAGCCATGATCGGCGCGGATCGCGGCGAGTTCCGCGGCGATCGCGGCATGATAGGGGCGGTGGAGCAGGGTGACGCGCCGCGCGAGCTCGGCGGCGGGGACGCGTTCGCGCCAGATCTCGGCGCCGCCGATGCGGCGTGGCAGCAGCCCCAGCCCGCCATCGACCCTGGCGCTGCGCACGAGGTGGTCGGCCGGCGGCGGCGGCGCGATCATCGCCGGATCGAGCTCGCGCTCGGAGCGGTTGAGATCGATCCACGCGCGCGCCCTGGTGGCCACGATCGCGCGCGCGCCGGCCGCCACCGCGCCGCCCGCCAGCCGATCGGCATGGCGATCCTCGATCGTCTCGATCTGCGCGCGGGCGAGGCGCGCCCCGGCCAGCAGCGCGGCGGGATAGTCGCGTCCGGCATGCGGCACGCCGACGAGCACCGGCAGCCGCGCGGCGCCCAGCAGCACGAAACCGGCGTCGGCTTCCGGATCCTGCCGCCGCGATGGAATCATGCTCATGGGTGTGTGCTAGTCGATACGGCCCGGCCGGGGAATGGCTCCGGTCGGCGCACGTTAACCTCCATTTCCACTTATATCTTCATACCCGCCGTATAGGAACGGCGGCAGCGGCGATGCGGGACGAGCGGGAGCGAAACGGGGCGATGGTGCGGATCCTGCTGGCCGAGGACGATGCGTCGATGCGCGCCTATCTGGCGCGCGCGCTGGAGCGCACGGGCTATGCCGTCACTTCGGTCGATCGCGGCACGGCCGCGCTGGCGCTGCTTCACGAGGACAGCTTCGACCTGCTGCTGACCGACATCGTCATGCCCGAGATGGACGGCATCGAGCTCGCCCAGCGCGCCGCCGCGATCGCGCCGGCGATGCGGGTGATGTTCATCACCGGCTTCGCGGCGGTGGCGCTGCGCGCGGGCGCGGTCTCGCCGCAGGCCAAGGTGCTCTCCAAGCCGTTCCACCTGCGCGATCTGGTCCTGGAGGTCGACCGGCTGTTCCGCATCGGGAGCGCGTCCGAGCTGTCCTGACCGCCACCCGCCCGGTTGCGCGCCGCGTGAAGCTTGGCTAGAGGCGCGGGCCGTGGGCGCGTAGCTCAGTGGTAGAGCACTGTGTTGACATCGCAGGGGTCGCAAGTTCAATCCTTGCCGCGCCCACCATCCCTCCAGCGATGGCGTCTTGTCCGCCGCCGGCGGCGGACCGGATCGGGCGGTCCGTGCAGGAGCCCCCGATGAAACATGCCACCGCCGCCGTCATGGTCCTGATCGCGGCGCTCGGGCTGGCGTCCGCCGCCTCCGCCGACGAGGGGCTGTGGACGTTCGATGGCTTCCCGGCCGCGCGGATGCGGGCGGCCCATGGCTTCGCGCCGGATCAGGCGTGGCTCGATCATGTCCGGCTCTCTTCGGCACGGCTGACCGGCGGCTGCTCCTCCTCGCTGGTGTCGGCCGACGGATTGCTGCTCACCAACCATCATTGCGTCGCCGACTGCGCGCAGAACCTGTCGACGCCCGCCGACGACCGTCTCAAGGACGGCTTCCTCGCCAGGGATCGCACGAAGGAGCGCGCCTGCCCCGGCCAGCAGGCCGAGATCCTCACCGGCATCGCCGACGTCACCGGACGGATCGTCCAGGCGATCGGCGCGGCGACCGGCGAGGCGCTGGTCAAGGCGCGCGACGCCGCCATCGCGCGGATCGAAAGCCAAGGCTGCACCGATCGCGCCAGGCAGCGCTGCCAGGTCGTGACGCTCTATGGCGGCGCGCAGTACAAGCTTTATTCCTATCGCAAATACAGCGATGTACGGCTCGTCTTCGCGCCCGAATATGCGATCGGCCAGTTCGGCGGCGATCCCGACAATTTCAATTTCCCGCGCTACGGCCTCGATGCCGCCTTCCTGCGGCTCTACGAGGACGGCAGGCCGGTCGCGACGCCGACCCATTTGAAGTGGAACCCGCGCGCTCCCGAGCCCGGCGAGATCGTGTTCGCCGCCGGCAATCCCGGCACCACCTTCCGGCTCTTCACCCGGTCGCAGGTCGCGGTGCGGCGCGATCTGGTGCTGCCGGTCACGCTGGTGCTGCTCTCCGAGCTGCGCGGGCGGCTGCTCGCCGAGATGGCGGGCGATCCCGAGAAGGCGCGCACCGGCGCGGCGTCGCTGGAGTCGGTCGAGAACAGCTTCAAGGCCTATGCCGGCCAGCACCGCGCGCTGCTCGATCCCGCCTTCGCCGCGAAGCTCGATGATGGCGAGCGCGAGCTGCGCGCCAGCGTCGCGGCCGATCCCGCGCTTGCCGCGAAGGTCGGCGATCCCTGGGCCGATCTCGGGCGCGCCAGCGAGGCCTATCGCGCGCTCTACCTGCGCTACACGCTGCTGGAGCCGCGCGCCGGCTACACCGCCGATCTCTACGGCTATGCGGTCAAGCTGGTCCGCGCCGCGCAGGAGCGGGCGAAGCCGAACGCCGAGCGGCTGCCCGCCTACAGCGATTCGGCGCTGCCGCTGCTGGAGAAGCAGCTGCTCGATCCCGAGCCGATCGCGCCATGGCTGGAGGAGCTGAAGATCGGCTTCTGGCTCGCCAGGACGCGCGAATATCTCACCGTCGACGATCCGGCGGTGAAGACGCTGCTCGGCCGCGAATCGCCCGAGGCATTGGCGCACCGGCTGGTGAGCGGCACCCGGCTCGCGGACCCGAAGGTGCGCGAGGCGCTGTTCAAGGGCGGTCTGCGCGCGATCACGGCATCGGACGATCCGCTGATCCGCTATGTGCTGGCGACCGAGGGCCAGGCCCGCGCGGTGCTCGCCGAGTACAGGGCGAGGGTCGATGGCCCGAGCATCGCCGCGCAGGCGAAGCTCGCGCAGGCTCGGCTCGCCGTCGATGGCGCCGCCAGCTATCCGGACGCGACCTTCACGCTGCGGCTGACGTACGGCCAGGTCGCCGGCTGGAGCTATCAGGGCCGCACGATCGCGCCGACCACCAATCTCGCCGGGCTCTACGATCGCGCGACCGGCGCGGCCCCGTTCGCGCTGCCGCCGCGCTGGGTGGCGGCGCGGGGCGTGCTCGATCCGGCGACGGTGCTCGACTTCTCGACGACGCTCGATTCGATCGGCGGCAATTCGGGCTCGCCGACGATCGCGCGCGACGGATCGGTGATCGGCGCGCTGTTCGACGGCAACATCCACAGCCTGGGCGGCAGCTTCGGCTATGATCCGGTGCTCAACCGCTCGATCATCGTCTCGAACGCGGCGGTGCAGGCGGCGCTCGCCAAGGTCTATCACGCCGATGCGCTGCTGGCGGAGCTCGGCGGGAGCTGAAGCGGCGGGCGTCCGCGAGGCGGGAGCGGGATGACTTCGGGCCTTACCCACGGTCATCCCCGCGCAGGGTGGGACGCCGGCTTCTTCCGCCGCGACAAGGCAGCCGGATCCCCGCCTTCGCGGGGATGACGAGGACAGAGCATCGGGCCGGCCTGATGTCATCGCTCTGGATTGTTGATCTGCCACGTTCTCCGAGCCAGCAGGTGATTCCACCTGCTTCGCAAACGCGCTAGACCTTGCGGTGCTCGCCCTTCACCCAGCGCACCGTGCCCGTGCTGGCGCGCATCACGATGCTCTCGGTGGTGACCGTGCCGCCCTTCAGCGTCTTGACGCCATCGAGCAGCGAGCCGTCCGTCACGCCCGTCGCCGCGAAGATCGCATCGCCCTTCACCAGATCCCTGAGCGTGTAGATGCGGTCGAGATCGGTCACGCCCCATTTCTTGGCGCGCGCCTTCTCGTCGTCGTTGCGGAACAGCAGGCGTCCCTGGAACTGGCCGCCGATGCAGGAGAGCGCGGCCGCCGCCAGCACGCCCTCCGGCGCGCCGCCCGAGCCCATGTAGATGTCGATGGTGGTGGAGGGATCGGTCACCGCCATCACGCCGGCGACGTCGCCATCGGGGATGAGCTGGATGCCGCAGCCGATCGCGCGCAGCTCGGCGATCAGCTTCTCGTGGCGCGGCCGGTCGAGCACGCAGACGACGATCTCGTGCGGATCGACGCCCTTGGCGGCGGCGATGGCGTGGATGTTCTCGGTGGGCGTCTTGTCGAGGCTGACCATGTCGGTGGCATAGCCGGGGCCGACCGCGAGCTTGTCCATGTAGACGTCCGGCGCGTTGAGCAGCCCGCCTTCCTCGGCGATGGCGAGCACCGCGAGCGCATTGGGGCCGGCCTTGGCGGTGATCGTCGTGCCTTCCAGAGGATCGAGCGCGATGTCGATCTTGGGGCCGGTGCCCTTGCCGACCTTCTCGCCGATGTAGAGCATCGGCGCCTCGTCGCGCTCGCCCTCGCCGATCACCACGGTGCCGTCGAAGTCGAGTTCGTTGAAGGCGGCGCGCATCGCCTCGACGGCGGCGGCATCGGCGGCCTTCTCGTCGCCGCGCCCGACCAGCTTGGCGGCCGCGATCGCCGCGGCTTCCGTGACGCGCACCATCTCGAGCACCAGCACGCGATCGAGTGCGTTTGCCTGCGTCGCCATCACTTTCCCCTGTTCCGCTTCGCCGCGCGATAGGCGAGCCCCATGACGTTGTCGAGAAAACCGCGCCGCGCCGGCTGTCGCAGATCGAGCCGGCTTCTCACGGATCGAGCCGGCTTCTCACAGATCGAGCCGGCTTCTCACGGATCGAGCCGGCTTCTCACAGATCGAGAATATGCAGCAGCAGCGGGCGCCCGAGCAGGCTCGGCGAGCCCTCCAGCCGCGCGAGCGCGTCGCCGACCGAGCGCTCCGGCGCCTCGTGGGTGACGATCACGAGCAGCACGCTGCCGTCGGCGGCGGCGCCGCGCTGGATCATGCTCTCGATCGAGACGCCGGCGTCGCGCATCGCGGCGGTGATCTCGGCGAGCACGCCGGGGCGGTCGGCGACGGCGAAGCGCAGATAGGCGCGGCCACGGCGTTCGCCGGCCGGCGCGGTCGCCGGGGATGCCAGGCTCGCCACCGGCATCCCGAACGGCGGGCCATATTCGCCGCGCGCGATGTCGATCAGGTCGGCGACCACGGCGGACGCGGTCGGCCCCTCGCCGGCGCCGCGCCCCTCGAAGAACAGCCGGCCGACATAATTGCCCTCCGCCACCACGGCGTTGAGCGATCCCGCGACATGGGCGAGGGGATGGCCGGCCGGCACCAGGCAGGGGTGGACGCGCTGGAACAGGCCCTTGGCGCCCGCCTCGGCCAGCCCGACGAGGCGGACGCGGAAGCCGAGCGCGGCGGCCTCGGCGATGTCGGCGGCGAGCACGCGGCGGATGCCCTCGATCGCGACCGCGCCGAAATCGAGCACCGTCCCGAATGCGAGCCCCGCGAGGATGGCGAGCTTGTGGGCGGCGTCCACCCCGTCGATGTCGAACGACGGATCGGCCTCGGCATAGCCCAGCGCCTGTGCGTCGGCGAGCACGTCGGCGAAGTCGCGGCCGGCCGATTCCATCGTCGTCAGGATGTAATTGCAGGTGCCGTTGAGGATGCCGTAGACGCGCCCGATCTCGTTCGCCGCGGCACCCTCGCGCAGCCCCTTGATGACCGGCACGCCGCCCGCCACCGCCGCCTCATATTTGAGCGCGACCCCTGCCGCCTCCGCCGCGCCGGCAAGGTCGTGGCCGTGGTGCGCCAGCATCGCCTTGTTGGCGGTGACGAGGTGCTTGCCCGCCGCCAGCGTGCGGCGCGCGATGGTGAGCGCCGGGCCGTCCGATCCGCCGATCAGCTCGACGACGACATCGACGTCGTCGCGCGCGGCGATCCCGGTGGCGTCATCGAGCCAGGCGAAGCGCGCGAGATCGATGCCGCGATCGCGCGTCCGATCGCGCGCGGAGACCGCGACGATCGTGATCGCGCGGCCGGCGCGGCGCTCGATCAGCGCGCGGTTCTCGCCGAGCAGCTTGACGACGCCGCCGCCGACCGTGCCGAGCCCGGCAAGCGCGACGCGTAAGGGTTCGGTCATGTGATCTCCCTGCTGCGGCGCTCCGCTTGCATGGGAGAAGAAGAGAGGCAAGCCCGCCAGCGATCGGCCATGAAACCGTCACCCCAGCGGAGGCTGGGGTCTCGTGCGGCGGAGCGGCACCCCCGCCGCGCGAGATGCCGGCTTTCGCGGGCATGACGACGGATCGAGTTCAGCCCGCCCGCGCGCTCGCGCCCGGCGTGTTGACGCCCATGCTCTGGAGGTAGCGCCTGGTGTTGCGCGCCGCCTGGCGGATGCGCTGCTCGTTCTCGACCATCGCGATGCGGACGAAGCCCTCGCCCTCCTCGCCATAGCCGACGCCGGGCGCGACCGCGACGCCGGCGTGGGTGAGGAGCTGCTTGGAGAATTCGAGGCTGCCGAGATGCCTGAGCGCCGGCGGCAGCGGCGCCCAGCAGAACATCGAGGCGCGGGGCGAGGGAATGTCCCAGCCGGCGCGGCCGAAGCTCTCGACCAGCACGTCGCGGCGGCGCTGGTAGAGCGCGCGGTTGGTCGCGACGATGTCCTGCGGGCCGTTGATCGCGGCGACCGCGGCCGCCTGGATCGGCGTGAAGGCGCCATAATCCAGATAGGATTTCACCCGGGTCAGCGCCGCGATCAGCGTCCGGTTGCCGACCGCGAAGCCGATCCGCCAGCCCGCCATCGAATAGGTCTTGGACACGCTCGTGAACTCAACCGCGACGTCGCTCGCGCCCGGCACCTGGAGGATCGAGGGGGTGGGGCAGCCATCGTAATAGAGCTCGGAATAGGCGAGATCGGACAACACCCAGACCTTGTGCTCCTTCGCCCAGGCGACCAGCCGCTCGTAGAAGGCGAGATCGACCACCTCGGCGGTGGGGTTGGAGGGATAGCCGACGACGAGCACCGAGGGCGCCGGCACCGTGAAGCGCACCGCGCGATCGAGCGACTCCCAGAAGCGCTCGTCGGCGGTGGTCGGCACCGAGCGGATGGTGGCGCCGGCGATGATGAAGCCGAAGGTATGGATCGGATAGGACGGGTTCGGCGCGAGCACGACGTCGCCCGGCGCGGTGATCGCCTGCGCGAGATTGGCGAGCCCCTCCTTGGAGCCGAGCGTCACCACCACCTCGCTCTCGGGATCGAGCTCGACGCCGAAGCGCCGCGCATAATAGCCGGCCTGCGCCTTCCTCAGGCCGAGGATGCCCTTCGACGCCGAATAGCCGTGCGCGTCCGGCTTGCGCGCCACCTCGCAGAGCTTGTCGATGACATGCTGGGGGGGCGGCAGGTCGGGGTTGCCCATGCCGAGATCGATGATGTCCTCGCCCGCCGCGCGCGCGCGCGCCCGCATCGCGTTGACCTCGGCGATGACATAGGGCGGCAGGCGCTTGATGCGGTAGAATTCGTCGGACATGGCTTTCGCTTACGCCAAGGGCGCGACGGGGGGAACCAGCTTACCAGATAATCCGAACAATCG